>NZ_JBSGJX010000036.1:0-103145 GCF_053605785.1 Nonomuraea sp. NPDC003754 | reverse complement strand
CAGCACGTCAGGGCGGGGCCGCCGGGGCAGCACGTCAGGGCGGGGCCGCCGGGGCAGCACGTCAGGGCGGGGCCGCCGGGGCGGCACGTCAGGGCGGGGCCGCCGGGTGGCGGTCCTGGCGGCGCGGCGCGGTGTCAGAGCGGGGTCGCGGTGAGTGCCGTCCACGCCGGTGGCCGTGCCGTGCACGGGCCGCCGTCGTGCACCAGGATCCGCCGGTCCGCCGGTTCGATCGCCACCGTGGCCAGCGTCGCCCACCGGGTGCCGAGCGCGCCCCCGGCCGGCGCGTGGCAGCACACCTCCGCGCCGTCGCCGGGATGGGCGGTGAGCAGGGTGGCCAGGTCACCGGGGCCGTCCAGGCCGGGACGGCCCCGCACCCGGGCGCCGAGCAGGCGCAGCCGGTCGTGGGTGTCCGGGTCCAGCCGCCCGCGCAACTCCCCCGCGGCGAGCGCGGGATCCAGGAAGTGGTTGGTGCGCACCAGCCAGCCGTCGCCGTCCGGCTCGACCACCCTGGCGCCGGCCGGGCTCAGCTCGACGGAGGCCGCACGGCCGGCGGTCACGACGGTCATCACGGTGGAGGCGGAGACCGGGGCGTCGCGCAGCATGGCGACCGCCTCCTCGAACGAGCCGGCGCCGCCGAGCACCCGGCGGGCGGCCAGGTGGACGGGCACGCCGCCCGCCCCGTCGTCGGTGTGGCCGAGGATGTTGAACAGCAGCCCCACGCCGGCCTCGTTGACGCCGATCTTCGCCAGGATGCCGTGCTCGGTGATCCCGGCGAACGCCCACGTGTCGCCGCGCACCCACTGGATGTGCCACATGGCGGCCAGTTCCTCGTGCCAGTCCCAGCACTGGCCGCCGGCCGTCCGGGAGGCGGCGTGGACCACCGTGGAACACTCTCCCGCGCGCGGCCCGCCCGCCGCGGCGAGGATCTCGGTGCGCGCGTTGAGCGCGGCGACGGTCCAGAGCGGCACGCCCGCGCCCTCGGCCACGCCCTCCATCTCCTCGACGAGCTCCGGCGCCCAGGCGCGGGTCGCGGCGACCGTCCCCAGGGCGAGCGCGGGGACGTCGAGCGGCACGCCGCCGGCCGCGGCGGTGGCCGCGAAGAGCTCCTCGTAGGCGCGCCACGCCCGCGCGATCTCGTCGCGGGTGCGGCGGCCCCGGTCGTGGCCGCGCTGCCGGGGACGGGTTCCCGTCACCTGGATCTCCATGCGCCTGCTCAAAGCCCGCACCTCCGTACCGATCGCGACCTGGCGCCGCGTCAGGAAAGCGTAGACCGCCCCTCCCCCGGCGGATCCGGCGGGCGGACCGCTCAGGAACCGGTCAGGGCCGGTCTGGAGCGGGCGGGCCGACCAGGCAGGCGCGGGCCGACCTGGCGGGCGCGGGCCGGTCAGGTGAGGGCGGGCCGGTCAGGTGAGGGCGGCGTGCAGCTGTTCGTAGGTGGGCGCCAGCTCGCGCAGTCCGGCCGCGAGCGCAGCGTCGTCGCCCGCCACGAGGGGCCGTTGCAGGCCGCCCACGATGCGCGCCTGCCGCGCGGCGACGGCGGCGCCGTCCGGCAGGTCCAGGACGCGCAGACAGTGCGCCAGGTCGTTGAGCCGGCGGGCGCCCACCCGGACGGCGAACGCCTCGAGCAGGTCCCTGACCTGCGGGTCGAGCCCCTCCTCCACCAGCTCAGCGGCGCGTTCGGCGGCGGCGGCCTGCCCCAGCGTGCCGGGTTCGACGGCCACGTCCGACCGGCCCGCCAGCCAGGCCAGCGACACCGGCAGCGAGCGCCGCAACGCCTGCTCCGGCTCCACCCGTGCCCGCCGGACGAACCCGGACCGCATCGCGAACGGCCGCGGCAGATAGCTGACGAGCTCGCCGCGCCAGGCGGCCACGAAGTCCTGGGTCGGCAGCGTGGCGTAGGGGTATCCCTGGGGATCGTGCAGCAGCACGGAGTCGTCGTCCGCCTCCAGCACGACCACGTAGTGGTCGGCCGCGACCGCCTCGCCGGAGCCGGGCTGGTACAGCAGCAGCCCCAGCTCCAGCGGGCCCGCCAGGACCGGGCCGTGCTCGCAGCCGGCCCGCAGGCGCGCCACGGCCTCGGCGGCCGTGCCGCCGTCGCCGCGCTCGCACGTCCAACCCAGCAGTTCGATCGCGGTGTCGAGGCCCTGGTCGGGATCCCAGCCGAAGGGGTCGAACAGCGGCAGGCGGCCGCCGATCAGCTGCATGCCGTACGGCGAGCCGGTCAGGACCTCGATGACCGAGGCGGGTGGCGCCTTGGCGCCCAGGATCATGGCCAGCGAGTTGGCGTAGCAGTACGGCCCGGAGCCCACGTAGGTGATCGACATGGCCGGGAGCCTGTGGCCTGACATCGTGTGAGGGTCAACCGGGCTCTCCCCTTGCCGGGACATATCCCCCCGACCCGGGACACAGGCTCCGCACGCCCGGCCGTGCATGCGGCGCTGCCCGGAGATTGTCGGCGCCACGTGGCACGATGGCCAGCAAGCCAACATGGGAGACCATCATGAGCGACGCACTACTCGCCGTCGGCACCCGCAAGGGGCTCTTCCTCGCCCGGTCCCGCGGCGGCGGCCCCTTCGAGGTCGAACCGATCCAGTTCTCCACGGTCGGGGTCCACGCGGTCGCGATCGACACCAGGGGTGAGCGGCCGAGGCTGCTGGCCGGCATCGAGTACGGCCACTTCGGCCCTTCGGTGATGTACTCCGATGATCTCGGCGCGAGCTGGCAGGAGGCGGACAAGCCGCCCATCGCCTTCCCCGAGAGCACGGGCGCCACCCTGGAGCGGGTCTGGCAGTTGCTGCCCTCGCCGTCCGAGCCCGGCGTGGTCTGGGCGGGGGTCGAGCCAGGGGCGCTGTTCCGCTCCGAGGACGGCGGCATCACCTACTCCCTGGTCGAGGGGCTGTGGGAGCATCCGCACCGGGCACGCTGGCAGCCGGGGGGCGGCGGCCTGTGCCTGCACACCATCCTCAGCCACCCCACCGACCCGAAGATCATGGGCGTGGCGATCTCGAGCGGCGGTTTCTACCGCACGAGCGACGGCGGCCAGTCGTGGGAGGCGGCCAACCGGGGGATCAGGGCGCCGTTCCTGCCCGAGGGGCAGCAGTATCCCGAGTTCGGGCAGTGCGTGCACAAGGTGGGCTTCCACCCGGCCCGGCCCGAGCGGCTGTTCCTGCAGCACCACTTCGGCGTCTACCGCAGCGACGACTTCGGCGGGTCGTGGACCGACATCGGCTCCTCGCTGCCCTCCGACTTCGGCTTCCCCGTCGTCGTGCACCCGGGCAGGCCCGACACGCTCTACGTCCTTCCGCTGCACGCCGATCTCGACCGCACCCCGGTCGGCCACCGCTACCAGGTCTTCCGCAGCGACGACGCGGGGGCCAGCTGGCAGGCCCACGGCAAGGGCCTGCCCGAGGGCCCGGTCTACGCCTCGGTCCTGCGCGACGCCATGACGGCCGCCGCGCTCGACGGCGGCAGGGCGGGCATCTTCTTCGGCACCCGCGACGGCTCTGTCTACGCCTCGCGCGACGACGGCGACACCTGGGAGGAGGTGGCCGCCCACCTGCCCGACGTGCTGACCGTGCGGGCGGCCGTGCTGTAGCTGGGCGGGAGCCGGCGGCCGTGCTGTAGCTGCGCCGGAGCCGGCGGCCGGGCTCCAGCCGTCCGGAACCGCCTCCAGCCGTACGTGGCCGGGCCCGCCGGCTGGAGCCGTACTAGCCCAGGATCTCCTCGCGGATCCGCGCCCACTCGAGCGAGTGCGCGATGCCCTCGGCGACGGTGTGCCTGGCCTGCCAGCCGAGCAGCCGCCCGGCCAGGTCGGTACGGGTGTAGGCGCCCGCCACGTCGCCGGGGCGCGGGCCGGTCTCCACGACCTCGATGGGCCTGTCCACCACCTGGTTGAAGGCGGCGGCCAGCTCGCGCACGGTCGTGCCGGTGCCGGTGCCGAGGTTGATGACGTCGTCGGTGAAAGTGTCGAAGCGCTCGAGGGCGGCGACGTGCGCGGTGGCCAGGTCCCACACGTGGATGTAGTCGCGGATGCCGGAGCCGTCACGGGTGGGCCACGAGGTGCCGGTGATCTGGAACGGCGTGCCCTCCTCCCACGCCTCGATCATCTTGCCGAGCGCGTGGCTGGGCCGGCGCAGCTGCAGGCCGGTGCGCATCTTCGGGTCGGCCCCGATCGGGTTGAAGTAGCGCAGCGACAGGATCCTGATCGGCTGGGTGGCCGAGATGTCGGCGAACATCGCCTCGCACACGGCCTTGGTGCGGGCGTAGGGGCTCTGCGGCGCCAGCGGCGAGCTCTCGTCGACGGTGAAGTCGGCGCCCGCCGCGTAGATCGACGCGGACGAGCTGAAGATCAGCTTTTCGCAGCCGTTGCGCAGCAGGTGGGAGACGAAGTCGAGGCTCTTGGCGACGTTGGCCTGGTAGTAGCCGACCGGGTCGGCCACCGAGTCGGGCACCACGATGAGCGCCGCGCAGTGGACGACCGCCTCGATGTCGGGGTGCTCGGCGAAGACGCGGTCCACGAGGGCGGCGTCGGCGATGTCGCCCTCGTAGAAGGCGCGCCCCCGCGCGAACTCGGCGCGCCCGGTGACCAGGTTGTCGAGGATGACCGGGGTGATGCCTGCGTCGAGGCAGGCCGAGGCGACGGTGCTGCCGATGTATCCGGCCCCGCCGGAGATGAGGACCTTCACGGGGCGATCCGCCCGTTGGCCACGAACGCGGCGTGGGTGAGCGGCATCAGTTCGGCCCAGGCCGCCTCCATCTTCTCGGCGACCATCTCGATCTCCCGCTGCGGGAAAGAGGGCACCTTGGCCTGCTCGTTCTTGGTGCGCAGCGACAGGAAGTGCATGAGCGAGCGGGCGTTGCAGGTGGCGTACATCGTGGAGAACAGGCCCACGGGCAGCACGGCGCGGGCGACCTCGCGGGCGACGCCGGCCCCCAGCATCTCCTGGTAGGCGGCGTAGGACTGCCGGTAGGCGCTCTCCATGGCCTCGCTGACCAGCTTGTGCTGCTCGGGGGTGCCCTCGACGAAGACGTAGCGGCCCGGCTTGCCCTCCTGGACCAGCTTGCGCTGCTCGCCGGGCACGTAGAAGACGGGCTGCAGCTCGCGGTAGCGGCCGCTCTCCTCGTTGTAGGACCAGCCGACCCGGTGCCGCATGAACTCGCGGAAGACCAGGATCGGGGCGCTGATGAAGAAGGTCATCGAGTTGTGCTCGAACGGGCTGCCGTGGCGGTCGCGCATCAGGTAGTTGATCAGGCCCTTGGACCGCTCGGGATCCTTGTTGATCTCGTCGAGTGACTGCTCCCCCGCCGTCGACACCCTGGCCGCCCACAGCACGTCGGTGTCCGACGCGCTGTGCTTGACGAGTTCGACCGTCACGTCGTTCAGGAAACGTGGCTCGTCGCTCACTGGGTGGATCCCCCTTGCTCTCACCGTTCTGGCCGCCCGCCATCGTACGCCTCTCCTCCCGTGCCGGGCGGCACGCGTCCGGCGGGCGGCCGGATCAGGCGCCCAGGTAGGCGGCCAGGCGGGCCGCGGCCTGACGGGGGTCGCGTTCGGCCGACAGGGCGGCGGCCAGCAGGAGCCTGGCTTTGGGGGCGGTGAGCGTGCCCGCGAAGATCGCGCCGGCCCGCTCGAGCGCGACGCCGCCGCTCTCGTAGATCGGCGTGGCGGGCCCCTGCCGGCAGCGCGAGGACACCAGGACGAGCATGCCCTCGGCCAGGCAGGTCCGGATCTCGGCGAGCAGCCCGGGCGTCGCGTTGCCGGCGCCCATCGCCTCCAGGACGATGCCGCGGGCGCCCGCCTGCCGGGAGGCGGCCACGTGGACGCCGTCCGCGCCCAGGTAGGCGGGCACGATATCGACGCGGGCCTCCAGGGAGACCCGCTCGCCGGGGGTGAGCCAGGGCGAGCGGACCGGGCGCGAGGTCAGGTGGAGGCGGTCGCCGTGCACGTGGCCGACGGGCCCGGCCCCGGGAGAGGAGTAAGCGTCCGGCGCCAGCGTGTGGGACTTGGTGGCGTGGCGGGCGGCGTGCACGAGCTGCGCCATGACGATGACCGCGCCGAGCCCCGTGGCCTCGGCGGCGACGCGGACGGCGTCGGCGATGTTGCGCGGCCCGTCGCTGTCGGGCAGGCCCGCGTGCCGCTGCGCTCCGGTGAAGACCACGGTGTGGCCGGGTTCCAGCAGCAGGTCGGTCAGGTACGCCGTCTCCTCCATGGTGTCGGTGCCGTGGGTGACGACGACTCCGGCCACTTCGGGGTCGCCGGCCACGGCGCGGGCCCGCTCGGCGATCCGCAGGGACTCGGCCACCGTGAGGTCGAAGCTGTGGGCGAGCATGAGCTCCTCCACCGTGACCCGCACGCCGGCCGCGGAGACCAGATCGTGTCCCTGCACGGCCACCCGCACCGCGCCGTCGCGGCCCGGCCTGGAGGCGATCGTGCCTCCGGTGGTGATGACGTGCACGCGCGCGCCGGTCGGCCCGGTCATCGGCGCGCCGCCTCTGCCTGGATCGTGACGCGGTTCCGGACGAGCAGGTAGTAGAGCCCGCCGGCCACCAGGCCGCCCGACAGCCAGGAGAAGTCGGTGTCGTTCAGCGCCCGCGCGATGGGGCCCTGGGTGAGCGGGACCATGCCGTACTGCCAGCTCCAGGCCGCCACGAGCCCCAGCACAAGGCTGGCCAGCGCCCTCCAGTTCACCGGCCCGTAGGGCGAGGCCGCGTCGGTGTACAGCGTCTCGACGTCCATGCGGCCGCGCCGTATCACGAAGTAGTCGACCATCAGGATGCTCGCCCACGGGCTGATCCACACCAAGATGGAGACCATCCAGTGGTCGAAGGCCTGGGCGAAGTCGTCGGCCTGCACGAAGACGACCAGCACGGCGGAGGCCACGAGGCCGGCGATCAGGGTCAGCTTCCAGCGGGCGACGCGGATGCCGATCGACAGCGCCGCCAGCGAACAGGAGTACAGGTTGAGGATGTTGGTGGCGACGGGCCCGTGCATGACCAGCAGCAGGACCGGGACGGCCAGCGCGCCGAAGGTGTTGGTCACCAGGGTCGACGGGTCGCTGCCGCCGCTGCCGCTGCTCAGGTAGGCGCCGAGGCCGGCCAGCCATACCGTGGGCACGTACATGCCGAGCGCCGTCGACCAGAACACCGAGGCGCCGGAGGCGCCGGGGCGGACGAAGCGGCTGTAGTCGGCCGAGTAGGGCAGCCAGCTGATGCCCCAGCCGATGCCGATGGCGGTCAGCAGCTGGGTGACGGCGGTCAGCTTGGCGCCGGGTTCGGCGGCGGTCGCGGCCGTCCACTGCGGGTCGACCTGGACGGCGGCCAGCACCGTCATGACCGCCATGATCAGTACGGTGACCGGCACCGTGTACTTCTCGAAGGTGCGGATGGCGTAGAAGCCGTAGAGCGCCAGGCCCAGCTGCACGACCATGATGATCGCGGCGACCAGGTACTTCAGCCCGAGGCCGCCCTCGACGCCCATGCGGGCGAGGATGGCGAGCACCAGGTCGAGCACGACCCAGGTGTTGACGCCGACCCAGCCCATGGTCAGCAGCCCCTGGACGACGCCGGGCACGACCGCTCCGGCGCGGCCGAAGGCGCCGCGGCCGATCACCATCTGATTGACGCCCGTGCGGTGCCCCATCAGGTTGAACAGACCGAAGATCGCGCAGCCGGCGAGGTTGCCGATCGCGATGACGGCGATGGTCTCCAGGAGGCTGAGGCCCAGGGTCACGCCCAGCGAGCCGAGGACCCAGTTGATCGGGGCGATGTTGGCACCGGTCCAGATCCAGAACTGCTGCCAGGGGGTGGAGTCGCGGGCGGAGGGCGGAATGGGCTCGACGCCGTGGGCGTCGAAGCGGACGCCGTCGCTCTCGGCGGCCGGAGCGGCCGTGTTGGACCGTGTGGTGGATCGCATGGTGTCCTCCTTGGTGATGTGCCCCACACAAGCACGCCGATCCCGGGCACAGGGAGTGGAGGAACCTCTAGAGAACGACGTGTTGGCTGTATAGAGTTCTAGCGTGTTCACGCTCGGGACCCTGCTGCACCATGACGAGCTCGAGCTGCGCCTGCTGGTGCCGGGCCCGGCCGGCGCGCTGGAGCGGCCCCTCGCGTGGGTGCACAACACCGAACTTCCCGACCCCTCGCGCTACGTGCGCGAGGGCGAGCTGGTGATGACGAACGGCCTGTGGGCCGAGCAGGTGCCCGCGGCGCGGTTCGTGGCCAGCGTCAAGGCGGCCAGGGCGGCCGGGATCATGTTCGGGCTGCGGGCCGAGACGCCGCACACGCCCGAGGATCTCGTCGCCGCCTGCCGCGAGGCGGAGCTGCCGCTGCTGGAGATCTCCATCGCCGTCCCGTTCACGGAGGTCTCCCGGGTCGTCGCCGCGATGTCGACCGACGACCGCAAGCAGGCGCTGGTCAGCATGGTACGGCGGGGCGACGCCCTGGCCACCGCGATCTCCCGGGGCGCGGGCGCCTCCGGCGTGCTCGACGTGCTCAGGGGCGATCACGACCTGCCCCTGGCGGTGGTCGACAGGATGGGCCGCTCGCTCGCCGTGGCCGGCGCCGCGCTCGACGCCGACCAGCTGCGGGCCGTGGCCGAAGGGCTGGCCAGGCGCCCGCCCGCGCTGGAGGTCGACCTCGGGTCCGCCGGGCGGGCGGCGCTGTTCCCCGTCGGGGCGGTCGGCGACATCGACGCCGCCCTCATCTGCCTGCGCCCGCTGCGCGAGCTCGGCGCGGCCGAGCGGGAGGCCCTGGAGCAGACGGCGCGCTTCCTGAGCCTGGAGGTCGCCAAGCAGCAGGCGGTCCAGGCGATCGAGATGCGCTTCGCCAGCGAACTGCTGGAGATGGTGCTGTCAGGAGGCAGGCGGGCGGCCGAGGTGCCGGGGCGGTTGCGCGCCTTCGGCGTGGACCCCAGCGGGCCGCTGGCCGTGTGCGCGGTGGCCTTCGCCGGCGAGGAGGCCGCCACCGTCCACGGGCTGGCCGAGGTGATCGGCGAGCTGTTCGCGCTGGAGGGGGTGCCGGCCGTGGTGGCCGGCGGTACCCAGGACGTCGTCGCGGTGCTGCCCTGGCGGCAGCCGGAGGGCCGGCTGCCGGAGCTGGCCCGGCGCCTGGTGAGCGGCATCGAGCGGCGCTTCCCCCGCCTGCGGCCCGTGGTGGGGCTGAGCGGGCTGGCCCCGCACGCGGCGGAGCTGCGCCCGCGGCTGCTGCAGTCGCGTGAGGCCTGCCGGGTGCTGCGCCGCACCCGCACCGGGCCCGCGGTGCGGGGGTTCGCCGAGCTCGGCACCCACCGGCTGCTGCTCGGCCTGCTGGATGAGGAGACGCTGCGCCAGTTCTCCGACGATCTGCTCGGGCCGCTGCGGGCGCACGACGCGCGGCGCGGCGGCGAGCTGGAGCTGACCCTGCGCGCCTTCCTCGACCACGACGGGCAGTGGGCGGCCACGGCGGGAGCGTTGCACGTGCACGTCAACACGCTGCGCAACCGCCTGGCCAAGATCGTGGAACTGACCGGCAGGGACGTGGGCCGTACCGAGGACCGGGTGGACCTGTTCCTGGCGCTGGCCGCCGACGCCGTCGACTGACGACGTCAGAGCGGGTAGACCTCGGGGTCCACCTCCGGGGGCCGCGGCCGCCGGACCGTCAGGTCGACGTCGGCTGCGGCGATCTTCGCCAGGTCGCCGCAGCGGGCGAAGGCCACGTCCGAGCAGCCGCGCGCGTACTCGATGAAGCGGCGCAACGCCATGGCGCGGCCCGGCCGTCCTGACAGGAACGGGTGCACGCACAGGTTGAACAGGCCCCCGTAGTGGCGCATGCCGTCCAGCTCGGCCCGCCACAGCTCGAGCACCTTGACCGGCGACTCGATGACCGAGCCGATGTGCGGGGCGGGCAGGAACGCGTACTGCTCCCAGTCGTCGAGCGACCAGTGGACGGGCAGTTCGACGATCCGTCCGGCGGCCGTCTCCACCTGGTACGGCCGGTCGTCCCCCATCAGGGAGGAGTCGTAGCGCAGGCCGTACTCGGCGACCAGGTCGGCCGTCTGCCACGACGCCTCCCACAGCGCGGCCCGGTGGCCCAGGATCTCGATGCCCTGTTTGTCGAAGACCGCCAGCGCCCGCTCGAAGTCGGCCCGCTCCTCCTGGGCGGTCATCGACGTGGGCGGCCGGTGGCTGTAGGAGTGGTGGGCCACCTCGTGCCCGCGCTCGGCGATCGAGGAGGCCAGGCCCGGCCGGTGCTCGGCCACCCAGCCGGGCACGAAGAACGTGGCGGGGACGGCCAGCTCGTCCAGCAGCGCCAGGATGCGGGGCAGGCCGACCTCGGGACCGTAGGCCTGGTGCGACATCGTCATGGCGTGGTCCGCGTAGCCGCGGCCCTGGGCGAGTATCGGCGTCTCCGCGTCCACGTCGAAGGTCAGTGTCACGACCGCGCTGGCCGCGCCGTGCCACGATTGAGTGCTGCCCATCCGTCCTCCTGTCGTACCCGGCTCAGGCCGACGCCTCGGCGGCCTGCCGCCACAGACGAGCATGGCTCAGCGTCGCCATCGGCTGCAGCATCTCGTGGTCGAAGGCCGCCAGCGGCAGCCCCTCGGCCAGGCGCCGCGGGAAGTCGGGGTTGGCCAGCGCGCCCCTGCCGATGGACAGCACGTCGGCGTGCCCGTCCTCGAGGACGGTGGCCGCCTGGCGCGGATCGTGCATGCCGCCGTTGGCGATCACCGGCAGCCCGGTCACCTTGCGGGCCAGCCCGGTGATGGTGATGCCGCCCTCCAGGGTGGCGGTCTCGATCCAGTCCCGGCCCTCGCTGGCGATGTGCAGGTAGTCCGGGCCCACCTCGGCCAGGGTGGAGAAGATGGTCTCCGCCTCGCGGGCGCCGCCCGCCCACCGGTGCCGGAAGTCGTTGACCTTGGTCTGCGACAGCCGTACACCCACGCAGAAGTCGGGGCCGGTCCGCTCGCGGATGGCCGACACCACCTCGGCCGTCAGGCTCGCCCGGTTGGCGGCCGAACCTCCGTAGCGGTCGTCGCGCAGGTTGGTGTAGTCGGTCAGGAACTGGTCGAGCAGGTAGCCGTTGGCGGCGTGCACCTCGACGCCGTCGAAGCCGGCCTGCCTGGCGCGGGCCGCCGACTCCGCGAAACCGCGCACCGCCGCGTCGATGTCGTCCTGGCTCATCGCGATCGGCTTCGGCCAGGGGCCGTGCCCGCCGTACTCGGGCATCTTCTGCCCGCGCGGGGTGACGGCCGACGGCCCCGCCGTGACGTCGGTGTGGCGGTTGGCCTGCGACAGCGCGCCGGCGTGCATGAGCTGGAGCACGATGGGCGAGCCGGCGGCGTGCACCGCGTCGGTGATCTCCCGCCAGGCGGCCACGTGCCGGTCGGAGACGATGCCGGGCTGGTTGGGGTATCCCTGGCTGTAGCGCGTGTCGGTGTAGGTCCCCTCGGTGATGACGAGGGAGAAGCCGCCCTGGGCGTAGGCGCGGTAGTAGTCGGTCATCTCGGCCGTCGGCGTGCCGTCGGGGGCGGCCGACACTCTGCTCATGGGCGAGACGGCGAGCCGGTTGGTCAGCTCGAGCCCGCCGAGCCGTTCGGGTCGCAGCGCGGGATGGGTCATCGTTCGTTCACTCCTCGGTGTCGGTGAGGTCGTCGTGGGGGTCGCCGTGGGGGTCGCCGTGGGTGTGGCCGTGGGGGTCGAGCACCTCGATGGCCAGCGGGGTCGGCCGGTGCCCGTTGATCTCCACCAGGTCCTGCGGGCAGGCCGAGACCACGACCACGCAGTCCATGGCGGCCTCGAAGGTGATCGCGTCGCCGGGGCGGCTGATCGCGCTCAGCCAGCTCAGCCCGCCGTCGTCGGCCACGGGGATCCGCATGAACACGTTGACGGGCTGGGGGGTGCCGGGAAACGACAGGCCCAGCCGGTCGAGGCTGTGGCGCAGGTTGTCGGCGCAGGAGGCGTGGAACCCGCGCACGCCCAGCGCGGCGTACCGGGCGGGGTCGCACGCGGCGATGAGCATGTCGTGCCAGCCCGGCGAGGTGTCCTCCGCCATGGTGAGGATGGGCCTGCGCCGGTCGGTGACGAAGTGCTCGCCCGGCGCGGGGAACAGGCGGCTGGTGAAGGCGCGGGTGTGGGCGGCGCTGAGATGTTCGGTCACGTCGTCGGCGGCGAAGGCGAACAGGTCGCCGACCTGGCCGCCGTCGACGTCGACCACTCGCACCCGCTGCCCGGCTGTGACCTTCACGGCCCGGCCTTGGCTGGCGGGCACGATCACTCTCGATTGCATGCGCCTAGAAAAACACGATCAACCGACCCTCCGACATGGAGATCAGTCCAGCGTTCGACGCATTCGCTGGAGAAAGCTCCAGAGATCTCACAGGCGGTAGACGCGGCGGGCGTTGCCCGAGCCGATCATGTGGGCGGCACGGGCGGCGTCGGCGGCGGTCCACTCCCCCGACTCGATCCTGGCCGCCAGCACGCTCGCCAGGCCGCGCCTGAAGTACAGCGCGCCGATGTGGCAGGTCTCGGCCGCGCCGTAGCAGTCGGAGCTGAACAGCTGCTTGTGGAACGGCACCAGCTCCAGCACTTCCTCGAGCACCCTGGCCGAGCCCGCGGCGGTGTGGGTGAGCGCGAGGCCGACGTCGGCGTAGACGTGCGGGAACACCCCCGCGAGGTAGGCGGCCTGCCGGTGGAAGGGGTAGCAGTGGAGCAGGACGACGGGCACGCCGAGGGGCTGCAGCGCCCTGATGAAGCCGGTCATCCGCGCCGGGTCGGCGCGCGACAGGTCGAGGTCGGCGTCGCCGTAGCCGGTGTGGAACTGGATCGGCAGCCCGCGCTCGCGGGCGACGTCGACGGCCGTCCACAGCAGGTGGCGCAGCAGGATCGGGTCGGCCAGGCGCTCCTTGGGATCGGAGAGCCTGCGGTTGGCCGCGGCGATCACCGAGCCCCTGCTGGGCCGTGAGGGGTCGAAGTCGAGGCCGCACCGGTAGGCGATGATCGACTTGAACCCGACGGCGCGGGCCGCCCTGGCGGTGAGCTCCTCGGTGAGGCTGTCCATGTAGTCGACCGCGACGGCCGCGGTCTCGGCGATGTCCTGCTCGATCTGCTCCAGGCGGACGATCTCGTCGGCCGCCGCGCCGCCCTGCCGGCCCATCTCCGCCGCCGTCAGCAGCTCGGGCGCCTCGAGGCCGGTGTCGACGAGGAAGGCGACCACGCCCGCGGCCCGCAGCAGCCGGCTGTTGACCTCCTCCGCGCCGAGCTCGGCGCGCCTGGCGAGATAGACGGCCGGAGGGGCGTGGGGATCGAGGTCGAGCACGGGCGCGCACCAGCGGCGGATGGCCGCGCCGAACGGCGTGTCGAAGTGGGTGGTGCCGGGCGGGGCGGGCAGGCGGGACTCGCTGATCAGCAGCTCGAACTGGGCGCGGCTGAGATCGTCGCGGCGCACCCCGTGGCAGTGGTGGTCGACGAGCGGGGCGAGCAGGGCATCGCGCACGGCGTCCGGGAGGGTGACGGGGAGCATGCGCCCGACTCTAGAGCGTGATCACAGCCGGTCACGGAAATTTTGCCGACCGCGTACATCGAAGACCCCCGCAGCGGGAACCGCCGCCGCGCGACCGCCGCGCGGCGGGGACGGGGCTCCCTCCGGACGGGAGGGGGCCCTCGCCCCGGTGTTCCGGTCAGGACCTGCGCGCCAGGCGCAGGACGTTCGCGATGATCTTCGCGCCGGCCCCGCCCTCCACGGTCAGGATCGACTCGGGGTGGAACTGGACGGCGAAACGCCGGTTGGCCGTGTCCTCGATCGCCATCACGTTGCCGTCGGGCGTGAGCGCGGTGACGGTGAACCCGACCACGCCCGGCCGCTTGGCGTGCAGCGAGTGGTAGCGGGCGGCGACGAACTCGGCGGGCAGGCCCTCGAGCAGGGCGCTGTCGCCGACCCTGGAGACGCGGCCGCGCTTGCCGTGCTCGGGGTAACCGAGCAGGTCCAGGCTGCCGCCCGCCTGCTCGACCATGGCCTGCAGGCCGAGGCAGACGCCGAAGACCGGCAGGCCCCTGCCGTACACCTCGTCGATGAGGGCCGACATGCCGAAGTCGGACGGCCAGCCGGGCCCCGGCGACAGGACCACCAGGTCGGGGGCGATCGTGTCGATCATCTCCGCCGGGAAGCCGTGGCGCAGGGTGACGACGTCGGCGCCCTCCTGACGGAAGTAGTCGGCCAGGGTGTTGACGAAGGAGTCCTCGTGGTCGACCAGCAGGACCTTCATCCCCTGGCCCGGCTGCTCCCGCACCGGCGCCTGCGCGACCGAGGCAGGCTGGTTGACGGCGGCCAGGGCGCCGAGCAGAGCGCTGGCCTTGAGCTCGGTCTCGCGCTCCTCGGCCTCGGGGTCGGAGTCGAACAGCAGCGTCGCCCCCGCCCTGACGGTGGCCACGCCGTGCCTGATCTGCGCGGTGCGCAGGGTCAGGCCGGTGTTCATCGAGCCGTCGAAGCCGATGTAGCCGATCGCTCCGCCGTACCACCTGCGGGTGGTGGCCTCGTGGTCCTCGATGAACTGCATCGCCCACGCCTTGGGGGCGCCGGTGACGGTGACGGCCCACATGTGGGTCAGGAAGGCGTCGAGGGCGTCGAACTCGGGGCGCAGGCGGCCCTCGATGTGGTCGACGGTGTGGATCAGGCGGGAGTAGAGCTCGATCTGGCGGCGCCCGATGACCTGGACGCTGCCGGGCACGCAGATGCGCGACTTGTCGTTGCGGTCGACATCGGTGCACATCGTCAGCTCCGACTCCTCCTTCACGCTGGACAGGAGGGTGCGGATGGCCTCGGCGTCCTCGACGGGGTTGGCGCCGCGGGCGATGGTGCCGGAGATGGGGCAGGTCTCGACCCGGTCGCCGGTGACGCGGACGTACATCTCGGGCGAGGCGCCGACCAGGTGCTCGCCGTCGCCGAGGTTGATGATGAACTCGTAGGGGGCCGGGTTGGACTGGCGCAGGCCGCGGTAGAAGGACGCCGGGTCGGCGCAGGGGGCGTGGAAGACCTGGCCGGGCACGACCTCGAACAGGTCGCCGCGCTTGAAGCGCTCCTTGGCCGCCGCGACGACGCTCGCGTAGGCGCCCTTCTCCGGGTTCTTCGGGATCTCGTCCGGGGCCACCTGCGGGAAGGTCTCGCCGGTGCGCTCCAGGCCCTTGGTGGAGACGCCGTCCACGGCGAACTCGTAGCGGTGCTCCACGCACGTCTCGCGCTGCCGGTCGATGACGACGATCCTGTCGGGCAGGTGGAGGACCAGGTCGCGCTGGTCGGCCGGCCGTTCCAGCTCGTGGCGGATCGGCTCGAACTGGAAGGCCAGGTCGTAGCCGAACGCGCCGTACAGGCCGAGGTGCGGGTCGGCGCCCTTGAAGGCGGCGATCACCTCGCGGATGGCGGTGAACACCGTCGGGCGGCGGCTGCGCATCTCCTCCGGCAGCACCTCGCCCGGCTCGGTGCCGGGCTCGGCGATGTGGACCTCCACGTGGACGTCCGTCGGCTCGGAGACGGGCTTGCCCGCCGCCAGCAGGCAGGACGCCAGCACGGGCAGCACCACCTTGCCGCGCTCGTTGAGCGCGCGCGCCGCGATGGTGCGCCCCCTGGCGACCAGCTCGACGCAGGGGTCCACGTAGCCGAACGCCCATCGGCTGTAGCGGCCCGGGTAGTCCATGCCGGAGGAGAACGCGCCGCCGCGTCGCTCGCCCAGCGCGGTCACGATCTCCTCGAGGGCCGCCTCCGGCACCTCACGTATCTCACGCTCGACGCTGACGCCCCCAGCGGTGGTATATCCGCTCGTCTCCACTCAAAGCCCCTTGCTAGCTCATGAGCCCCGGGGCGGAGACAGGAATGGCCGCCTTCCGGGGCGGCCGTCCGTTTGAGGAATGCGAATCTCGCGCCGCCTAGAAGCGGCGCCACCATTGAAGCTGCAAGCGGATTCGCATGTGGCAAGCCTAGCCGCCGCATCGGAGATCACGCAACGCGACACACGGGCGCGCCACTGCAGGACAGCGGGCCGATCGGGGCGGCGGACGGTCAGCGCGGCGGCCGGTCAGGACACCGTGTCCAGCGGGGCCAGCTCGGGACGCTTCGGGGGAACGCCGTCGCCCGAGGAGCGTCCGTGAATGCGCCGGTTGATCCACGGGCCGAGGTACTGCCTGGCCCATCGCAGGTCCGCACGGCGGGCGTCGGTCCACTGCGGCGGCACCTGCGGCGGGTACGGCTCGCGCCAGTCCTCCTCGACGGCCACGCCCAGCACCTCGGCCGCGCGCAACGCCACCCGGCGGTGGCCGTCGGACGACAGGTGCAGCCGGTCCTCGTTCCAGGCCCGCCTGTCGCGCAGCACGGCCATCGGCCACAGGTCCACCAGGAAGGTGTCGTAGCGGCGGGCGATGTCGTGGATGTGCAGGTTGAAGACCTCGATCTTGCTGTGCGCCAGCCGCATCACCGGCACCTCGCGCAGGTCGAACCCGGTGAACAGCATCACCTTGGCCCCCGCCGCGTTCAGCGCCGCCACGCCCTCCTCCAGCCGGGCCGCGACCACCTCGGGGCCGCTTCCCGGGCGCAGGATGTCGTTGCCTCCCGCGCACAGCGAGACGAGGTCGGGGCGCAGCGCGACGGCCTGCGGCACCTGCTCGCCGACGATCTCGTCGATCAGGCGTCCCCGCACCGCCAGGTTGGCGTAGCGCGACCCCGGCCGCTCGGCCGCGATGTGCTCGGCCAGCCGGTCGGCCCAGCCCCGGTATCCGACGTCGGCGGGGTCCTCGAGACCTTCGGTGAAGCTGTCCCCCAAAGCGACAAATGAAGCAATTCGTCCCATGACCGGATAGTTTGCCAAGTGGAGATCGCCTTACGCGACCGTAATAAGCGGCACGGGCCGCGTGATGGTCGTCATATTGTCCGGTCCTGGGCGATTATGTTACTCATTGGTAATGCGTGTGCGTGTCTACCGGGATCTTCCCGTCCCGATGCCGGACGGCGTGACACTGCTGGCCGACCGCTACGAGCCGGTCGGGGCCGAGCGGGCCCCGGTGATCCTGATCCGCTCGCCGTACGGCAGGCGCGGCCTGTTCGGGCTGGCCTACGGGCGCGGGTTCGCCCGCCACGGCTTCCAGGTCGTGATCCAGAGCTGCCGGGGCGGCTTCGGTTCGGGAGGGCTGCTCGACCCGCTCGGCGACGAGCACGACGACGGCATGGCGACCCTCGAGTGGATGCGCCGCCAGGCGTGGTACCCGGGCACGTTCGCGATGCACGGCCCCTCCTACCTCGGCTACACACAGTGGGCGATCGCCCCCTACGCCGGACCCGAGCTGAAGGCGATGGCCACCCAGATCACCGCCTCCCAGTTCAGGGACGCCGCCTACGTGGGCGGGGCGTTCGCACTGGAGTCGGCGCTCAGCTGGACCACGCTGACCAACGGCATGGCGCGCCGGTTCGGCGGCACGGCGGTGTGGCGGGCGCCGCGGATGACGCGGCGGGCCGTGCTGTCGGGGCGGCCGGTGGCCGAGCTCGACCTGGTCTCGGCGGGACAGGCGCTGCCGTTCTACCGCGACCTGCTGACCCACCACGCCGATCCGGCCGTGCCGTACTGGGACAGGCGGGACTTCTCATCGGCGGTCGGGCAGGTCGAGGCGGCGGTCACCATGCTGGGCGGCTGGTACGACGTGTTCCTGCCGTGGCAGCTGCGCGACTACGAGGCGATGCGGGCGGCGGGGCGGCAGCCGTACCTGACGATCGGCCCCTGGTGGCACATCGACCTCAGGCACGGCCCGGTGACCAGGGCGGAGGCCCTGGCATGGTTCAGGGCGCACCTGCTGGGCGATGTCTCGGGCCTGCGGTCCTCCCCGGTGCGGCTGTACGTGACGGGCGCCGGCGAGTGGCGCGACTACCCCGACTGGCCGGTGCCGGGCACGCGCGGCGTGCGCTGGCACCTGCAGCGCGCCTTCGGGCTCGGCCCCGAAGGGCCGCTGGAGTCGGCGCCGGACCGCTACCGCTACCACCCCGCCCATCCGACGCCCGTGCTGGGCGGCCCGGTGCTGCTGGCCGACTCCCGGCCGCGCGACCAGCGCAGGCTGGAGGCGCGCAGGGACGTGCTCGTCTACACCTCGCCCGTGCTGCGGGAGGACACCGAGGCGATCGGCCCGGTCTCGGCCGAGCTGTACGTCAGGACGAGCACGCCGTACGTCGACGTCGTCGTGCGGGTGTGCGACGTGCACCCGGACGGGCGCTCGATGAACGTCTGCGAGGGCGTGCGCCGGCTGGTGACCGGCGAGAACGGCGAGGTGCGCCGGGTGCGGGTGGACCTGTGGCCGATCGCGCACCGGTTCGCCAGGGGCCACCGGATCAGGGTGCACGTGGCCGGCGGCGCCTATCCCACGATCGCCCGCAACCCGGGCACCGGCGAGCCGCTGGAGCTGGACGGCCCCATGGTGCCGGCCGACGTGGAGGTCTTCCACGATCCCGACCGGCCTTCCGCGCTGGTGCTGCCCCTGCCGGGCGCCTGAACGACGCCCGGCCCCGCCCGGCAGGCCGCCGCTCGCGGGTCCGCGGGATCGGTAGAGTCGGGGCGTGCGGGCCGCCCGGTTGATGTCGTTGGTGCTCCTGCTCCAGGGACGGGGCGGGATGACGGCCGCCGAACTGGCCCAGGAGCTCGAGGTCTCCGAGCGCACCATCCACCGCGACGTGCTGGCCCTGTCCGAGGCCGGCATCCCGGTCTACGCCGACCGGGGCAGGACGGGCGGCTACCGCCTGGTCGACGGCTACCGCACCAGGCTGACCGGGCTGGACCGGGCCGAGGCCGAGGCGCTGTTCCTGTCCGGGGTGCCCGGCGCGCTGCGCGACATGGGGCTGCGCGACGTCGCGGCCGCCGCCAGGCTGAAGGCGGCCGCCGCCCTCGCGCCCGGCCTGCGCGACGCGCCCGCCACCGCCGCCCAGCGCTTCCACCTCGACGCGCCCGGCTGGTTCGCCAGCGACAGCCCGCCGCCGGAGGCGCTGGCGCCGCTGGCCAGGGCGGTGTGGGGCGACCATCCCGTGACCGCCAGGTACAAGGCCGCCGAGCGCACCGTCGAGCCGTACGGGCTGGTGCTGAAGGCGGGCGTCTGGTACCTGGCCGGCCGGGCGGGCGAGCGCCTGCTGGTCTACCGGGTCGACCGCTTCACCGACGTGACCGTGCTGACGGGCCGGCGCTTCGACCGCGACCCCGCCTTCGAGCTGGCCGCCTTCTGGGCCGAACGGTCGGAGCAGTTCGCCCGCTCGCTGCTCAGGACCAGGATCACGCTGCGCCTGACCCCGGCGGGGCTGCGGAAGCTGCGGCACGTGGCCGACCCGGCCGCGCTGGCCGACGCGCTGGCCTCGGCGACCGACGACGGCACGGTGGTGCTGGCGGTGGAGTCTCTGGAGATCGCCTACACGCAGGTGCTGGCCTTCGGCCCCGAGGCCGAGGTGCTCGAGCCCGCCGAGTTGCGCGCGCTCATGACCGAGGCGGCCGGCCGGCTGTCGGCCCTGTACGGGGCCCGTGCGGCCGCGCGGCCGCACGGCTCGCCTCGATGATCGGCGAGTTCCTCGACACCCGGCGCTATCGGTAGTCGGCGGGGTCGGCGGTGATGCCGGCCTCGCGGACCTCCACGATCCAGCGCCACACGTCGGGCCTGCTGCCGTCCACGTCGGTGAAGCCGTAGGCCTTGGCCAGCTCGCCGCTGGAGAGCGAGGAGCCCGACCAGCGCATCCGGTCCGGGTCCTTGGCCAGCGCGGCCACGGCCCTGCCGGTGTAGGCCGGGGTTTCGGACAGGATGAAATCCTCGTGCACTCGGGCCCCTTCACGCCAGTTCTCCTCGGTGACGCCGAAGTTCTCCAGCATCACCTCCGAGCGCAGGAAACCGGGCGTGATCGCCACCGCGGCGCAGCCGTGCGGGCGCAGCTCGTGCGACTGGGCGAAGGCCAGCCGGTTCACCGCGACCTTGGCCAGGTCGTAGAACATCGAGTTGCGGTAGCGCGTGCCGTTGAATTCGGCCGTGCCGTCGGTGACCTCGACGACGAGCCCGCCGGGCCGGCGGATGAGCAGCGGCAGCGCGTGGTGGCTGGTGATGAGGTGGGTGTCGATCGCCAGCCGCAGCAACCGCAGGCCCTTGTCCAGGTCGTGCTCCCACACCATCGCGTCGAACGTCCACAGCCGGTCGGCGCCCCAGACGTCGTTGACCAGCACGTCCAGCCTGCCCTGTTCGGCGTCGATGCGCTCGATCAGCCGCTTGACCTGCGCGGGGTCCAGATGGTCGGTGCGTACGGCGATGCCCTTGCCGCCGGCCTTGGTGACCAGTTCGGCGGTCTCCTCGATCGTCTCGTCCCTGTTCATCTCCGAACGCTGCTCGCGGGTGCTGCGTCCGGTGCAGTAGACCGTGGCCCCGATGGCGCCCAGCTCGACGGCGATGCCCCTGCCCGTTCCCCTGGTGGCGCCGGCGACCAGCGCGACTGTTTCACTCATGGGACGATCGTCGCGGCGAACCCCGACATCCTCTGTCATGTTTTCGGGAAGACCGCTGTGATAAGTAGTTGATTACCATGAACGGCGAATTCGAGCTGCGCGGCGTCAACCACATCGCTCTGGTCTGCTCGGACATGAAGCGGACCGTCGACTTCTACTCGGGCGTCCTCGGCATGCCCCTGATCAAGACGATCGAGCTGCCCCTGGGGTGGGGCCAGCACTTCTTCTTCGACTGCGGCGGCGGCAACGCGCTGGCCTTCTTCTGGTTCCCCGACGCGCCGGACGGGGTCCCCGGCGTCTCGGCGCCGAAGAACCTGCCCGACCGGGGCGAACTGCTGTCGGCCGTCGGGTCGATGAACCACCTGGCCTTCGACGTCCCGCCGGAGCGGATCGAGGAGTACCGCGACCGGCTGGTCGCCAAGGGCATCGACGTCGGCGTGCTGCTCAACCACGACGACAGCGAGTTCGGGGTCGCGCCCGAGCCGCACGAGGGCGTGTTCGTCAGGTCCATCTACTTCAAGGACCCCGACGGGATCCTGATCGAGTTCGCCTGCTGGCAGCGCGAGCTCGGCCGTCCCGGCGACGTGCGGCACGAGCCCAGGACCGCCGCCGACAGGACGGTGTGATGCCGCGCCTGCGCCAGGTGCCCCGCGAGGAGGTGACCGACGAGGTCGTGGCCTTCTTCTACGACCGGCTGCTGACCCCGGAGGGCACCGCGACGGGATCGCCGGGCACGTGGTGGACGGTGTTCGCGCAGGATCCGGCGATCTTCCGGCACTGCGTGAAGGGCTTCCGGCTCTACCGCGAGTCGACGCTGGACCCCGTGCTGCGGGAGCTGGGGCAGACCAGGGCGGGCTGGGCGCGCCAGTCGCAGTTCGTCTACTCCCAGCACTGCAAGCAGATGCGCGCGCTCGGGGTGCCGGAGGAGAAGGTGAGCGCGGTCGCGCACTGGCAGGTCAGCGGGGTGTTCGACGAGCTGGAGCGGGCCGTGCTGGCCTACACCGACGGGCTGGTGCTCGACGGCGGCCGCGTGCACGACGAGGTCTTCGCGGTGCTGAAGCGGCACCTGCCCGACGAGCAGATCCTCGAGCTGACGTACTTCACGTGCCTGTACGAGATGCACGCGACCATGTCCAGGGCGCTGCGCCTGGAGTTCGACGACCGCCCCGACCCGATCACCGAGGTCGCCGCCCCCGAGGGGTACGGCACGCGGGACATCGCCGACGAGCTGACCGTTCGGCGCGAGGAGGCTACCGTTCGGCGATCGGAGACCTGACCCCGATCGGTCACGTCTCTACAGTGCCGGGCAACGGAAGGGAGAAGCCTTGCCCGGTGACGTCCGCGATCGCAGCCTGTGGGACCTGCCGCCTCACCCCCGACGAGGGGCTGCGAGGGTCACGGTCATCCCGTCCACATGATGAGACACCCGAGTTTAGGCCAAACCGTAATGTCTCAGTAATCGGGATTAATAGCGCCGGAACGTTAGTGTTCCGGACAAATACTCACGTTCCGGAGGATGCCGTGTCCACCCCCGAATCCGGGCAGGAGCGCAGCGACCGCAGTCCATGGAACTGGCTGCTGTTCGTGCCGATCGTGCTCCCTCTTCTGACCTTCCTCTTCAACGCCGACGAGCCGAGAGTGGCGGGCTTCCCGCTGTTCTACTGGCTCCAGCTGGCCTTCATCGTGGTCGGCGTGGCCTGCACGTCGATCGTGTACAGGATGACCAAGTGACCGGGCAGCACACGACCGAGCTGGTCGTCTTCATCCTGCTGTTCCTGGTCGTCAGCGGCATGGGCTTCGTGGCCGCCAGATGGCGCAGGCCCGAATCCATCGAGAGCCTGCACGAGTGGGGCCTGGGCGGGCGCAACTTCGGCACCTGGATCACCTGGTTCCTGGTCGGCGGCGACCTCTACACCGCCTACACCTTCGTGGCCGTCCCCGCCCTCGTCTTCGGCGCGGGCGCGCTGGGCTTCTACGCCCTGCCGTACACGGTGGTGGTCTACCCGCTGGTCTTCCTCGTGCTGGCGCGCATGTGGTCGGTCTCGCACGTGCACGGGTTCGTCACGCCCGCGGACTTCGTCAGGGCGCGGTTCGGCTCCCCCACGCTGGCGCTGCTGATCGCCATCACCGGCCTGATCGCCACCATGCCGTACATCGCGCTGCAGCTGGTCGGCATCGAGGCGGTGCTGAAGGCCATGGGCATCACCGGCCACCTGCCGATCATCATCGCGTTCGCGATCCTGGCCGCCTACACCTACCAGTCGGGCCTGCGCGCGCCCGCGCTGATCGCCTTCGTCAAGGACACCCTGATCTACATCGTGATCCTCGCGGCGGTCATCTACATCCCGGCCAGGCTGGGCGGCTGGGGGAGCATCTTCGACGCGGCGGCGGCCAAGTTCGCCAAGTCCCCGGCGCCCGCCGACGGCATCCTGCTCACCGGCGCCAACCAGCTGCAGTACATCACGCTGGCCTTCGGCTCGGCGCTGGCGCTGTTCCTCTACCCGCACAGCCTCACCGGCGTGCTGGCCTCCAAGAACCGCGGTGTGATCAAGCGGAACATGTCGGCGCTGCCCGCCTACAGCTTCCTGCTGGGCCTGATCGCCCTGCTCGGCTTCATGGCCATCGCGGCGGGCACCAAGCCCGTCGTCAACCCGGCCACCGGCAAGCCGGACACCAACACGATCGTGCCGGTGCTGTTCGACCAGATGTTCCCCGACTGGTTCACCGGCGTGGCCTACGCGGCGATCGGCATCGGCGCCCTGGTGCCCGCGGCCATCATGTCGATCGCGGCGGCGAACCTGTTCACCCGCAACATCTACAAGGAGTACATCAACAAGCAGGCGAGCGACGCGCAGGAGGCCAGGGTCTCCAAGCTGGTCTCGCTGGTCGTCAAGGTCGGCGCGGTGCTGTGCATCCTCCTGCTCGACCCGCAGTTCTCCATCGACCTGCAGCTCATCGGCGGCGTGATCATCCTGCAGACGCTGCCCTCCGTGGGTCTCGGCCTCTACACCCGCTGGTTCCACAAGGGCGGGCTCATCGCCGGCTGGGCGACCGGCCTGGCGGCGGGCATGTGGATGCTCTACCTCATCCCCAACCCCGCCAACGGCAAGCTGCACTTCGGCGGGTCGGCCTTCCCACTGAAGAACTTCGGCTTCGACACCCCCATGACCATCTACGCGGGCGCGATCGCGCTGACGGTCAACCTCGTCGTGGCCGCGGTGGTCACGCTGGCGCTGCGCGCGGCCAAGGTGGCCGACGGCGAGGACGCCACCCGCCCGTCGGAGTACTTCGCCGACGAGGGCGACCCGCGGGTCAAGGACCTGGACCTGTCCGGCTCCCACTGACCCCCTCTCCGGTACGGCACGCGGGCCCGCCCCCTCTCCTGGGGCGGGCCCGCGCCATGCCCGGCCCCCGCCCGCCCCCTACGAGCAGGCGTCGGACGAGCGGGTGTCGGCCGCTCAGGCGCCCCGCCAGGCCCGGGGCGCGGTCGCCCTCCGCGGGGTGAAGGCCGCCACGATCACGTCGACCAGCCCCTCCACCACCTGCGCGCGCTCGACCTCCGGGTGCTCGAGCCACCAGTCGCCCGTCGTCTGCACCATGCCGACGAAGGCGTGCCCGAGGATCTGCGCGCGCACGGGGTCGGCCACGACCTCGTCGGCCGCCAGCACCGCGCCCAGCTCCTCCCCCAGGCCGCGCACCAGGGCCGTCATGTGGGACCGGACGCTGGTGTCCTCGGCGCTGGCGCGGTGGAACAGGAAGCGGTAGAGGTTGAGGTTGACCGAGATGAGGTCGAGGTAGATCTCGATGGCGGCGCGGGCGCGGCGGCGCGGATCGGTCCTGGCCCTGGCGAACTCCGGACGCAGCTGCGAGATGACCCGGCGCACGTGGCGGTCGGCCAGCGCCTGGTAGAGACCGCTCTTGTCGCCGAAGTGGCGGTAGAGGATCGGCTTGGTGATCCCCGCCTCGGCCGCGATGGCCGCCATCGACACCTCGGGCCCGTCCCGCAGGATCGCCCGGTCGGCCGCGTCGAGCAGCGCCCTGCGCCGATCGGGATCCCTGCCGTTCACGGGGCCAGGATAGCCGCGCCCGCCTGGGCGCCCACGGCCGACCGCCGCCAGGCGGGCCGCTCCCGCCGCACGAGGCGCCCTCCGCGGTTAGGGTCGGATCATGAACAGCGGAACCGGGCCAGGAGCCATCACCCCCGACGGATCGCCGGTCGACTTCTACACCCTGCTGCCGCCGGGCGACGAGGCCGACATCATCGGCGCGGCGGTGCCCGCCGGTGGCAGCATCCTCGAACTCGGCTCGGGCACCGGCCGGGTGACCCACCCGCTCGTCGCCGCGGGCTTCCAGGTGGTCGCCGTCGACGAGTCGGCCGAGATGCTCGCGCACGTGCGGGGGGCGCAGACCGTCCACGCCAGGGCGCAGGAGCTGGCGCTCGACCGGCGCTTCGACGCCGTGCTCCTGGCCTCCTACCTGATCAACATCCCCGACCGGGAACTGCGCCGCGACCTGCTGGCCGCCTGCGCGCGGCACGTCGCCGCGAACGGGTCCGTGCTCATCCAGTGGCAGCCGCCAGAGGCGCACGACCGGTGGGCGGTGGGCAGGGGCCGCGAGGCCGACGGCATCGGGATCATGATGACGCGGGTGGACGAGGTCGCGCCGGGCACGTTCGCGGCCACCATGCGCTACACCGCCGGGGAACGGGTGTGGACCCAGTCGTTCCTGTCGCAGCGGCTCACCGTCGAGGACCTGGCCGACGAGCTGGAGCGCGAACGGCTCACGCTGGACGGCTTCCTCACCGAGGACCGCACGTGGGCGCGGGCCGTACCGGCATGACCGGGCTGTGCGCGCAGGCCACCGCCGGCCTCACCCCGAACACCCGCACCACCCCCGGCTGACCCCGTATCCCGCGCGGGGGACGCCGCTTGGAGTCATCCCGTGCGGGACAGGCCGCCTGGAGTCATCCCGTGCGGGGGACGCCGCCTGGAGCCGCCTGACACCGTGCGACCAGGCCCGTTCGATCTGTCGGCCGCGGGCGATAGTCTGCCGCCCCAGGACCGCGATCGGAGGTGGGCTGTGGCGCCCGAGGTGCCAGGCTACGAGGTGCTCGGCCTGCTCGGCCAAGGCGGCTTCGGCGTCGTCTACCAGGCCAGGCAGCTGGCGGTGGGCCGGGAGGTGGCGCTCAAGGTCGACAGCAGGGTGCTCGTCTCCGAGCGGGACCAGCGGCGGTTCATGCGCGAGGTGACCTCGGCGGGCGCGCTGTCGGGGCATCCCCACGTGGCGGCCGTCTACGACGCTGGGGTGCTGCGCGACGGCAGGCCGTACATGGTGCTGGAGCTGTGCCCCGGCGGGTCGCTGGCCGACCGGTTGCGGGCGGGCCTGCTGCCCGTGGCCGAGGTGCGCGACGTGGGCGTCAAGATCGCCGACGCGCTGGCGGCGGCGCACGCGGCCGGGGTGCTGCACCGCGACGTCAAGCCGGCCAACATCCTGATCAACCGTTACGGCAGCGTGGTGCTGTCCGACTTCGGGCTGGCGACCATGCCGGAGCCGGGGGCCGAGGTGTCGGTGACGCGGGAGTCGCTGACGCCCGCCTACGCTCCGCCGGAGGCGTTCGAGCTGACCGAGCCGAGCGCGATGGGTGACGTGTACTCCCTGTCGGCCACGCTCTACGCGCTGCTGTCGGGGCGGCCGCCGCGCTTCCCCGAGTCCGGGGTGGCGAACCTGGCCGTGATCATGGCGCTGCACCGGCAGCCCGTGCCCGAGATCCCGGGGGTGCCGCCGGCTTTGACCGAGGTGTTGCGGCGGGCGCTGGCCACCGATCCGGCGCAGCGCACCCCGTCGGCCGCGGCCTTCCGTGACGCTCTCGCGGCCCTGCCGGGAGAGGTGCTCTTCGGGGACGGGCCGGAGGCGGCGGGCTGGAGCGGCGGTGACGGCGCGGCCGCTTGGGGCGGCTCGGGCGCCGCCGCTTCAGGGCCGAGCGGGCCGCAGGCCGGATGGTCCGCCGCTCCCTCGGGACCGCAGGCCGGATGGTCCGCCGCATCCCCTGAGGCGGGGCCGAGCGGACCGCAGGCCGGATGGTCCGCCGCGCCCTCGGGACCGCAGGCCGGATGGTCCGCCGCATCCCCTGAGGCGGGGTCGAGCGGGCCGCAGGCCGGATGGCCGGGCGCGCCCGCGGGGGCAGGGCCGCCGCCCGGCTGGCAGCAGACACCCACCGGGGCCGGACAGGCGGCGGGCTGGCAGCAGACACCCACGGGCGCGGGACAGGCGGCGGGCTGGGCGGCCGCGCACACCGGGCCGGGCCAGGGTGGCCCCGGCGCGGGAGCCAAGCAGCCGGTCGGTGGATGGGCCGGGGCGCACACCGGGCCCGGGCAGGGGTTAGGGCATCCGGCGGGTTGGGGCGGGGTGGCCGCGGGTGACCTGCACGGGTCCCCCACCGCCCTGTCGAGGAAGCCGGCCACGCGCGGCTACGCCGCCGCCTCGGCGCTGTTCGCCGTGATGATCGCCGTCGGGCTGGTGCTGATGATCCTTGAAGGCCGGTGAGCGGTGCCCGACGACCTCGACACCCTGGAGCGCCGCATCGACCTGCTGCGTACCCGGGTCCGCGCCGCCGTACGGGACAGGGATCTCGCCCTGGCCCGCGAGCTGCGCGGCGAGCTGCGCAAGTCGGAGCGGGCGTGGGACCTGCGGGTGAGCAGCCCGCCCGAGCCTGAGACGGCCGGTCAGCGGGGCAGGACGGGCCCGCCGGTGCGGGAGCGGGTGCACGCGGCGCTGACACTGCTCCAGGTGCCGGCCGCCGGGCGGCTGGTGGTGGGCGTCCACGAGGCGTTCTTCGCCGAGCCGCTGAAAAGCTCCCAGCTCAGCACGCTCAGGCGGGACGAGGAGCGCACCTTCCGCCGCTCGCCGTACGGCAGGCCCCACTACGTGTGCGCGGCGCTGACCGACCGGCTCACCCCGGCCCGCGGGCTGCTGGCGGTCAGCACCTGGCCGCAGGAGCGCAGGGTCGTGGGCCCGCTCAGCCCGCGGGTCGACTTCCTGCGGTCCACCATGCGGGTGGCCACGCGGGTCGGCGAGCTGGACGAGCCGTCGGAGAAGGCGTGGCGGCTGCTGGCCAGGATGGCGCGCAACGTGCCGGGCGCGGGCGGCGGGTTCGAGCGGCCCGAGCCCGCGGTGGTGGTCCGGGCGGCGGAGGCGGAGCTGGCCGTCCACCTGGCGGCCGACACGCGTGACCGCGCCGAGCTGGCCGGACGCGCCGGACGGCAGCTGGATGAGGCCGCGAAACTGTTCGGCGCCACTACGCTGAGCGAGATCGCGAGGAAGGCGGCGTGCGCGTGAGACAGGCGCGGCCGCGGAGGAGGACGGCGTGCGCGTGAGACGGGCACGACCGGGGACGAGAGCGGAGGCATGAGCGGGTGAACGGGCTCGACGCGCTGAGAGGCACCACCCCCGCCAAACCCCACGACGCCAGGGCGATCGCCGCGCTGGCCGCCAATCCGGGCTGCGCGCGCAGGGCGCTGATGGACGGCGCGGGCGTCGACAAGGACCGGGCGGCGCGGCATCTGGGGTTCCCCGCTCCGTTCGGGCAGTCGCCGTTCGCGATCACCAGGGGCAACGCCTTCGAGGCGCTGGTGAAGGCCGACGGCTGCGCGGAGCTGCTGCGGCTGCTGCGCGGGCTGCTGAGCCTGCCGATCGAGGAGGTCGCCTACCAGGACGTGCACAACGTCGGCGCCCACCTGCGCCACTCCCACACCAGGGCGCTGTTCGACCGGGCGGCCAGGCAGGAGCAGGGCACGCTGTACGACCATCCGCTGCTCAGCCTGGACATCGCGGGCCACGCCGCCTACCTCGAGCCCGACGTGGTGGCCTTCCAGCAGGGCGGGCAGTTCCACATCGTGGAGATCAAGTCGTTCGCGGTGATCGACGGCCAGGCCGACCCCGCGGCGGTCGCGGCGGCGGCCCGGCAGGCGGCGGTCTACGTGCTGGCGCTGCGCACCCTGTTGGAGGAGCTGGGCCACGATCCGCTGCGGGTCGCGCACGACGTGGTGCTCGTCTGCCCGGAGAACTTCGCCAACCGGCCGATGGCCACGCTCGTCGACGTGCGCAGGCAGCTGGCGGTGCTGAAGCGGCAGCTGGCCAGGATGACCTCGATCGACCGGCTGCTGGCGGAGCTCCCCGACGGCCTCACCTTCGACCTGCGGCCAGGCGACGACGGGGTGCCGACCAGGCCCGCGGCCGAGCTGGCGGAGGCGCTGCACCAGGTGGCCGCCCGCTACGCGCCCGACTGCCTGTCCACCTGCGATCTGTGTTTCTTCTGCCGTGACGAGGCCCGCCTCGAGGGTGCGTCGGACCTGCTCGGCCGGCAGGTGCGCGACGAGCTCGGCGGCGTGGCGACGGTCGAGGAGGCGCTGGCCCTGGCCGACGGCCGCCGCGAGCCCGCGCCAGGCCAGGAGGAGATCGCCCGGCTGCTGCGGGACGCCGAACGGCTGCGCAGGGAGTGCCTGGCGTGAGCATCCTCACCTCGCTGGCCCGGCTGAGGGCGGTCAAGGAGGGCGTGGCGCAGCCGACGGCCACCGTGCGCCACTGCCATGTGAGCGACCGGCCGATGGTGTTCGTCCCGCTCAAGCTGTCGGGTGAGGCGGCGGCGCCGCTGGCGGCCCTGGTCGGCACCGACCGCGACGCCCCCGAGCTGCTGGTGGTCTCCCAGCCGCGCAACCGGGATCTGCGCTTC
The DNA here is from genome assembly GCF_053605785.1 of Nonomuraea sp. NPDC003754. Lineage (NCBI taxonomy): Bacteria > Bacillati > Actinomycetota > Actinomycetes > Streptosporangiales > Streptosporangiaceae > Nonomuraea > Nonomuraea sp. NPDC003754. The sequence continues at coordinate 73,953 of NZ_JBSGJX010000036.1, read as the reverse complement.
GCCTTCATGGCCGAGCTGGCGGGGGTGCTGCTGCCGTACGTCGAGAGCTTCGCGGCCCACACCGAGACGGTCGAGAAGAGGAACGCCGACCCCTACGAGCGGGCGCTCGACGCGCCCCAGCTGCTGCTGCCGAACCCGGCGGGGGTGGGGTTCACCAGGCTGCTCGGCCGCTCGACCAGGTTCCGCAGGACCGACGGGCCCTATCCGGTGCCGGAGGAGGTGCCGCTGCTGGGCAGGTGGCTGACCTACTTCGCCGAGCGGGCCGCGCACCCGGGCTCGTCGCTGACGCTGGCCGCCACCGAGGAGCTCGGCCGCCACTGGGCCACCGGGCAGAGCGGGCTGGAGGACGCCAACCTGGCCGCCCTGATCGGCTGGATCGCTCCGCCGCCGGGACTGACCGGGCCGCAGGCCGCCGAGGAGGCGGAGGACCCGCTGATCTGGCCGCCCGCCGGGCCGGCCACCGACCCCGGCTTCGACGCCGAGGTTCTCGCGCCCGCGATCGACGAAGGCACCGTCGAGCGCGTCACCGAGGCGCTGCGCACCCAGCTGGCCCCGACGTGGCGGCTGCTGTGGCAGGCCGTCGACCTGCTGCGGGCGCTGCCCGCGGGGGCGAGCGTGGCGACCAGGTGGGAGGCCGACAGGGGCTCCTACAGCGTCATGGCCCAGCAGGTCGCCGAGGGCGCGCCGCCGCAGGCCCGCCGCGACGGCGCCGTCTCCGCCGCGGCCCGCCTGTCCAGGATGGAACGGGCGCAGGCCGCCTTCGAGGTGCAGCGCGCCTACGACGATCCGCTGATCATGGCCGAGTACCGCCTGACCGGCGAGGCGTTCGCCGGCGAGGTGATCGAGACCGATCCCGGGCACACCGAGGGCGAGGGCCGCTCCCGCAAGCTGCGGCCCGTCGTCCTGATCAAGACCGACGACCCCGTACGGCTGCCGCCCGGCGCCACGCTCGGCACGCCCGATCGCCGCGGCCAGGCCGCCGAGCTGGTCGACGTCCACGAGGGCCTGGTCACCCTGAAGATCACCAAAGGCATGGGCAGGGGGAAGACCCCGGCCCCCGGCTCCGTGCCCGAGCCGGGCGAGCGGGTCTGCTACACCTCGCTGACCGACGACTTCCAGGGCTCGGCGGCGCTGCCCGACAGGGAGGCCACCCCGTGGACCCACGGCGGGCCGCCCGAGGAGTACGTCCCGAGCGACGAGGACGCCCAGGAGGAGTGGGCATGAGCCCCGAAGAGGTCATCCAGGCCGTGCTGGCCGACCTGCCCAGACACCGGGGCGTGGTCGTCGACTCCCCGCCAGGCGCGGGCAAGTCGACGCTGGTCGTGCGGGCCGCGGCGCACCTGGCGGAGACCGGCGAGCCGCTGATGATCGTCGCGCAGACCAACGAGCAGGTCGACGACCTGATCGAGCGCATCGCCGACAAGCATCCCGAGCTCTCGGTCGGCCGGCTGTCCGCCTCCGGCTACGTGCCGCCGCTGCGGCTGCTGGAGATCCCGAGCGTCACGGTCGGCACCAGGATCCAGGACCTCAACGATCCGGCCGTCGTGATCGCCACCGCCGACAAGTGGGCCTGGATCAGCGGCCGTACCTGGCCGTGGGCGATCGTCGACGAGGCCTACCAGATGCGCTCCGACAAGTTGCTGCGCATCGCCGGGCTGTTCGAGCGGGCGCTGTTCGTGGGCGACCCCGGCCAGCTCGACCCGTTCTCGATCGTGGAGGCCGACAGGTGGGCGGGCCTGTCCTGGGATCCGCTGCAGAGCGCCGTGTCGGTGCTGCTGCGCCACAACCCCGACCTGCCCGTGCACCGGCTGCCGGTGTCGTGGCGGCTGCCCGCCTCGGCGGCGCCCGTGGTGTCGCAGGCGTTCTACCCGTTCACCGGGTTCCGGTCGGGCACCGGGCCCGGCGAGCGGGCGATGGAGCTGACCACCGGCGGCATGGGCACCGTGCACGACCGCGCGCTGGAGGAGGCGGCGCGCTCGGGCTGGTCGCTGCTCGAACTGCCCAGCCGCCACACGGTCCGCACCGACGGCGAGGCCGTGCAGGCGGTGGCGCGGCTGGCCACCAGGCTGCTGGAGCGCGGCGGAGTGACGTTCTCGGAGAAGGGCGAGCGGCCGGTGACGGCCGACCGGGTCGCGATCGGTGCCGCGCACCGCGACCAGGTGGCGGCCATCAGGAGCGCCGGCGTGCCGCCCGAGATCACCGTCGACACCGCCAACCGGCTGCAGGGCAGGGAGTACGACGTGACGGTGGTGCTGCACCCGCTGTCGGGACGCAGGGACGCCACCGCCTTCCACCTGGAGTCCGGACGGCTGTGCGTGCTGACCTCCCGGCACCGGCACGCGTGCGTGGTGGTGGCGAGAGCGGGCATCTCCGAGCTGCTCGACGCCCATCCGTCGGCCGAGTCGGTGCAGCTCGGCGTGCCGGTCAAGTTTCCCGACGGCTGGGAGGCGAACCAGTCGGTTCTGGAGCACCTGGCACGGCACCGGATCCGCGCCCTGGGCGGCTGAGGCCGGGCCCGCTCGTGCGGGCGGCGGCTGAGGCCGGGCCGCCCGTGCGGGCGGCGACTGAGGCCATGCCCGCTCGTGCGGGCGGCGGCTGAGGCCGGGCCGCCCGTGCGGGCGGCGACTGAGGCCATGCCCGCTCGTGCGGGGGCCGTTCCCGCGAGCAGGCCGGGGCCGGGGCCCGGGGGGCACGTTGGGCGGGTGTGCCGGTCACCCGCGTGGCCGCGCCCCGGCGGGGCGTCGCTAGAGGCGGCGGCGCCAGACGTCGATGACGAGCACCGGGCGCATGCCCGCGGAGGTGTAGAGGCCCAGCGCGGGCGTGGTGTTGTTGGCGTCGACCTGCAACAGCGTGCCCCTCCGGCCGCGGGCGGCGTCGGCGGCGAAAGCCGTACGCAGCAGGAAGCGGCCGAGGCCGCGCCCGCGGAAGGCGGGCAGCGTGGCGAGGGTGAAGACGTAGCCGCGGTTCTCGTCCTCGGCGAAGTGGTTGGTGCCCACCAGCAGCGCGGCGGGCTCGCCGTCGACGCGGGCGACGAGCACCTGCGACCAGTCGGTGGCCGCCGAGGCCTGCCTGCGGCCCAGCCACTCCTCGTACGGCAGCGGCACGAACCCGAAGTGGTCGGCGAAGCCCTCCTGGTGGATGCGGTGCGCCTCGCGCCTGAGCTCGTCGGTGAGCGCGGGGTGAAGGGTGACGCCGTCGGGCGGCTCGGGAGCCTCGACAGGTCCGTCGAAGTCGATGCCGAGCCGGTGGAAGCTGGTGGCGGGCGCGAAGCCGAGCCCCTTCACCAGCGCCTGCTTGTCCTCGTCGGCGCGGTAGACGCCGATGTCGAGGGTGAGGCCTTCGTGGCCGCGCTCGGCGGCCAGCTGCCGGGAGCGTTCCATGACGGCCGACCAGAGCCCGTCCGTCACGCCGTCGCCGGTTCCCGGCCTGACGACCACCTCGACGTCGGCCTCGTCGCTGTCGCCCTTGGGGATGATCCACGCCCAGCCGTTCAGCGTGCCCGCGTCGTCCTCGGCCAGCCAGGCGTCCCGCTCGGTGTCGAGCTCGCCGAGTTCGTCGGCGATGTCGTCGAGTGTGACGTCGGGGAGGCCGATGACCGAGATGTCGTAGGTGGAGACGAGCTCGTGCACGGCGGGGGCATCGGCCGTGCGGGGTCGGCGGACGGTGTGGCGATCCATGGCGACGATTGTCCACATTCGCCGGGTCGGTCGCCTCTGGTTTTCCGCCCCGCGGATCAGGGCGCCGACCGGGGGCGGTGGGAGACCCCTGCCAGGTCCGCACCGTCCGCGGGCTCGCGCCGTCGAGCCGCTGCCGCGAACCGGGTTCCGGGCAGGGCGGAAGCCGTACCGTTACGCACGGCCACCGACAAGAGAGTCGTAGTCAGGCAGGTCGGCGCTGGTCGCCAGCGACTTGGTACTGCTGATCATGAGCTTCTGGGCCAGGCTGGTGCTGAACAGGGCGTTGCGGAACCACAGCCCGAAGGCGCCGGCCGGGGCGAGGAACTTTCCGGGGTTGGCGCCCCGCTGCCATCGGGCGGCGTATGGTCGCATGCGGTTCTCGTAGGCGGCGAAGCCGGCACGGTGATCGCCTCCTGCGGCGGCCAGCTCGCCGGCCAGCACGTAGGCGCCCACGACGGCGGTGCCCACGCCCATCCCGCCGAGCGTCACTCCCCAGGCGGCGTCGCCGAGCAGCGCGGCACGTCCTGATGACCAGGCCGGGACGCGGACCGTGCTGATCGAGTCGAAATACAGCTCCGGTGCGTCGCGCAGCCCGGCGAGCAGGCGGGGCACATGCCAGCGCATGCCGGTGAACGCGTCGGCGACGAGCTTCTTCTGCTGTTCGACGTCGCGCCAGTCGTGGTCGAGCTGCGGCGAGGCGAACACCGCGAAGACCCCCGCCCGATCCGGGTCGCGCTGGTCGGCGGAGACGCCGATCATCCGGCCTGGCACGTTGTACTGCTGGGGCGTGGCATCCGCGCCGAACGCGTTGGGCAGCTGCCAGCCGGCCAGGTAGTAGCCGAGGTGCCGTACGTAGCTCTGCTCGGGCCCGAACGCGATGCGGCGTACACCGGAGTGCAGCCCGTCAGCGCCGATCATCATGTCGAACGTGCGCGAGCCGTTCCGGCCGAACTCGACCCGGATGCCGTCGGCGGTCTCCACCGCGCCGGCGATCGCGTCGCCGAACAGGTACTCGGTGCGCTCGACGCCGCGCTCGTAGAACACCCGCGACAGATCACGGCGGAGTACCTCGATGTCACCTCCGGCGAACTCGGCGGGCAGCTCGAACAGCCGGCGGCCGTGCTCGTCCACCCAGCGCATCGCGCCCGCGTGGGTCTGCAGCGCCCGGAGTTCGTCCAGGACACCCATCTTCGACAGCACGCCCAGGTGGGTGGGCCCGCGGAAGTCGACCGCGAAGCCGGAGGTGCGCAGCGTGGGCGCGATCTCGACGACGGTGGTGTCGGCCCCGTACCGGGACAGCCAGTACGCCAGGGCGGGGCCGGCGACTCCGGCGCCGGAGATCAGGACTCGCAGGCCGCGCAGCGCGGAAGTGATCACAGCACTCTCCTGTACACAAAAACTGTATCCGTTGGACACAGTGTACGATAGACACAGTTGAGCGCATGGTGCAAGGGAGTGCCGATGGCAACCGAGACGACGGCGATCACGCTGCTGTGGGAACAGCCGGCCGCACCGAAACGCGGGCCGAAACCGACGCTGAGCCTGGACACGATCGCGACCGCCGGCATCGAGATCGCCGACGCCGACGGACTCGCGGCCCTGACGATGCAACGGGTCGCCGAGCGGCTCGGCGTCACGAAGATGGCCCTGTACCGCTACGTGCCGGGCAAGGTGGAACTGGTCGCGCTGATGGTCGATCTGGCGATCGGTGAACCACCGCCGCCGGCCGCGGTCGGCGGCGGCTGGCGGCCGACGCTCGACTCGTGGGCGCGGCAGATGTACGACCGGTTCCGGGCGCATCCGTGGGCATTGGAGGCCACCGTCGGGGCACGCGCTTTCGGGCCCAACGAACTCGGCTGGCTGGAACAGGCCACCGCCGCGCTGGCCGGTACCGGGCTGGCCGGCTCGGAGATCCTCGACACGGCCGCCACCCTCGCCGGGCACGCGCGGATGATCGCGCAGCAGGCCGCGGGGACCCCGGCCGGCGCCCCCGAGCAGGCGATGGGTGATGCCATGGGCGCGATGCTGACCGGGCGCGAAGAACGCTTCCCCACGTTGTCCGCGGCCCTGGCCGACCCGGCGGGCAAGGACCAGGCGCTCGACTTCGGCCTGCGGTGCATCCTCGACGGCGTGGAGTTGCTGATCAGCCGCCTGAACTGACGTATCGGCCCTGGCGGCGGGCCCTGCGGCTACGTTGTGCGGCCACGGCGCAGGCCGGTGATCCCCGGCGACGGGACCGGGCGCTCGGGCCGCTCACATGGCGAGGGGACGCCAGTGGCGAAGGATCCCTGGGAAGGGGGTCGCGGTGAAGCGGGCCCGGGGCGGGGCAGGCCCAGGTGCCGGGCCACGGGGTGAAGCGGCCGGGGTGAAGCGGCCGGGGTGAAGCGGCCGGGTGAAGGGTGAGGCGGGCCCGGGGCGGGGCGGTCAGTAGGCTGGGCTCGTGTTGATCCGCCCCGCCACCGCAGGTGACCTGCCGTCGGTGGCCGCCGTCTACGCCCACTACGTGGCCACGAGCGTCGTCACCTTCGACGAGATCTCGCCCGAGCCGGCCTTCTGGGAGAGCAGGCTCGGCGATCTCGACGCGCGGGGCCTGCCGTTCCTGGTGGCCGACGTGGACGGCGAGGTGGCGGGATACGCCCTGGCGAGCCAGTGGCGGCCCAAGCCCGCCTACCGGCACACCGCGGAGGACTCGATCTACCTGGCGCCGGGCCGTACCGGGCAGGGGCTGGGCCGGGCGCTGCTCGGCCAGTTGCTGGAGCGCTGCGCGAAGGCGGGGGTGCGGCAGGTGGTGGCGGTGATCGCCGACACCGGTGACGCGGCTTCGGTGGCGTTGCACCGCGCGTTCGGGTTCGTCTCCGCCGGGCGGCTGACCGGGGTCGGCTTCAAGCTCGGCCGCTGGGTCGACACCGAGCTGCTGCAACTCGACCTCACCCGCCACCGGCAGGCCGACGACCGGCGCCGGTAGCCGCGGCCCGCCCGGCAGGCCCCGGCCGGCGTCCGCGGCCTGGGACTGAACCGCACCATTCGGGCGCAGGCCGACCGCGCTCTCTCGTGCGGGCCGAGGACCCGGCGCTCGCGGCCGGGCCCCGCGGACCGACCGCGCTCTCTCATGCGGGCCCAGGACCCGGCGCTCGCGGCCGGGCCCCGCGGACCGACCGCGCTCTCTCGTGCGGGCCCAGGACCCGGCGCTCGTGGCCGGGCTCCGGCCGTCAGCCGGCCGCGCGGCGCCGACCGGGTGCTACTCGACGACGGCGGCCTGGAGTTTGGCTTCTTCCGTGGCGGCGGGACCGCCGCGCAGCGGGATCTCCTTGATGAAGACCGCCAGCACCGGCACCACGACCGCGAACAGGATCGCCCACCAGAAGATGCCCGAGATGGCGCCCGCCAGCGTCTCGAGGAAGCCGGTGCGCACCTGCGGCGGCAGCGCGCCGAGGGCGGCGGCGTCCATCCGGCCGCCACCGCCGACCATCCGCTCGGCCGTCTGGGCGCCGAACCTGTCGGTCAGCCCGGACAGCAGCTGGTTGTTGAAGATGGCGCCGAACAGGGAGACGCCGAACGAGCCGCCGATGGAGCGGAAGAAGGTGGAGGCGCTGCTGGAGACGCCGAGGTCCTTCTGCTCGACGCTGTTCTGGGCGATGAGCATCGTGGTCTGCATGAGGAAGCCCATGCCGACGCCGAGGACGGCGATGTAGACGCCGGTCTGCCAGGAGGGGGTGTCGACGCCCATCAGCGACAGCAGGAACATGCCGAGCGCCATCACCACCCCGCCGAGCACGGGGTAGGCCTTGTACCGGCCGGTCTTGGTGATCGCCTTGCCGACGAACAGGGACACGACCATCGCCGCTCCCATCATCGGCAGCAGCAGCAGGCCCGAGTTGGTGGCCGAGGCGCCCTGGACGGTCTGCTGGTAGAGCGGCAGGAAGTTGATCGCGCCGAACATCGCGAAGCCGAGCAGGAAGCCGACCGCCGAGATGAGCGTGAAGTTGCGGTTGCGGAACAGCTGCAGCGGCATGATCGGCTCGGCGGCGCGCCGCTCGACGGGGATGAAGAGCGCCAGCGAGACGACGGCGAGCGCGGCGAGGCCGAGGATCTGCGGAGAGCCCCAGGTGTACTCGTTGCCGCCCCAGGTGGTGATGAGCACGAGGGCGGTGATGCCGATGGACAGCAGGACCGCGCCGAGCCAGTCGATGCGCGCCTCGGTGCGGTGCCTGGGCAGCTTGAGCTTCACGGCCAGCAGGACCAGGGCGACGGCGCCGACGGGCAGGTTGACGTAGAAGGCCCAGCGCCAGTCGAGGTGGTCGGTGATGAAGCCGCCGACGAGCGGGCCCGCGATCATGGCGAGGGACATGACGCCCGCCATGATGCCCTGGTACTGGCCGCGCTCCCGGGGCGGGACCAGGTCACCGATGATGGCCATCGCGTTGACCATGAGGCCGCCCGCGCCCAGGCCCTGGATCGCGCGGAAGGCGATCAGCTCGGCCATGCCGTCGGCCGGTCCGCCCAGCATCGACGATCCGGCCATGCCGCACAGCACCGAGCCGATCATGAAGATCACGATCGAGGCCATGAAGATGCTCTTGCGGCCGTAGAGGTCGCCGACCTTGCCCCAGATGGGCGTCGAAACAGTCGTGCCGAGCACGTACGCTGTCACCACCCAGGACAGGTGTGTCAGGCCGCCCAGCTCCTCGACGATGCGGGGCATCGCCGTGCCCACGATCATGTTGTCCAGCATCGCGAGGACCATCGCGAGCATCAGGCCCGGCAGTACCGCCATGACCTCCCGCCGTCGCTCCACGGAAATCTCCCCGATTGAGAACGTCCACTTACTTGCCGACCGGCAAGCAGACGCTAAGCTAAGGTCTTACTTGCCGGCCGTCAAGTGAAATTGGACCGAAATGCGAGAAGACACACGGGCGAAGATCCAGGAGATCGCGCTCAGGCTCTTCACCGAGCAGGGCTACGAAGCCACCTCCCTTCGCGAGATCGCCGAAGAGCTCGGCGTCACCAAGGCGGCCCTCTACTACCACTTCAAGACCAAGGACGACATCGTCGCCAGTCTGGCCGAGGACAGGATCGCCGAGCAGGACGAGCTGCTCGCCTGGCTGCGGACCCGGCCCAAGACGGCCGAGACGCGCAGGGAGCTCATCCTTCGCTACGCCGAGCAGCTACGGCGCACGCGCCACCAGGACCTCGGCCGTTTCCTCGAGCGCAACCAGACCTCGCTGCGCGACCATCCGACCCTCATGGCGATGCGCGAGCGGATGATCGCGGTGGCCGAGGAGCTCAGCGGCCCCGACGACCCCATCGCCGTACGGCTGCGCCGTTCGATGGCACTGTTCACCCTCCACACCGGGATGTGGCTGACCCAGCAGTACGACATCGGCGAGGACGAGCGCCGCGAGATCGCCACCAGGGTGGCCCTGGAGATCCTCGAGGGCCGCGGCGACGATTGAGACGCGGCTCTCGGGGCACGGGCCATCGCATGACAGGGAAAGAGGAGATCGCACGCGTCAAGGAGCTCATCGACGGCTTCTACACCGGCCAGGAACGCCTCAGCCACCTGGAGATCACCAAACGGATGACGGCCGCCGAGTTGCCCGCCGACCTCATGGTCTACTTCGACCTGCTGCCTGACGGCGACTACGACCAGGAGGAACTCGTCGAGACCCTGAACCAGATGATCATCGACAGGGGCCAGGAGGACGCGGTCGGTCTGATCCCCGAGGTCTGAGGAGGCGCAGTGGAGGCGACCATAGCACTTCGGCTGCCGAGAGACGCCGCGAGCGTACCGGTGATCAGACAGACGCTCGACGGCACCCTGCGTTCGCTCCATGTCGTGCGGCCGATCAGAGAAGACATCGAACTCATGCTCAGCGAGGCCTGTGCCAACGTGATCAGGCACGCGGTGCAGAGCGACGAGTACACCGTGAGCGCGGGGGTCTATCACGACCGCTGCGTCATCAGGGTCGTGGACACCGGAGCCGGGTTCGATCCGCACAGCGTCGGCGATCCGGCCCCCGGCGCCGAGCACGGCCGCGGCCTGCAGATCATGCGGGCCCTGGCCGACGACGTGCGCTTCACCCAGCGCAGGGAGCACGGCACGATCGTCAGTTTGGAGAAGAAGCTACGTTTCGAGAACGAGGCTCCCTTCCCGACACCGCGGCCATGAGGACGATGGCCAGCAGGACGACGACGGAGACGGCGAGCAGCGCGAGGGCGACCAGCCCGACGACGATCGCCAGGGTGGCGGCGAGGCTGAGCAGTGTCCACACCATGCCGGAGCGGCTGCCCGCGATCGGGTGGGTCATGCCACTATCGAGTGAAATGCCGCAATCGAGCGAGATGCCGCTTCCGGCATGACCCTCAGGCCGTCCGGTCCCGCCGCCAGGGCCTCCTTCAGCCGAAACGGCCGGGCAGCAGGTCGAGGCGGCGCAGGATGACACCCTCGCGCAGCGCCCACGGGCACACGATCAGCTTCTCGATCTCGAACAGGTCCATGGTCGCGTCGGCGACGATCGCCCCCGCGGCGAGCTGCGCGGCCCGGCCCTCGGAGACGCCCGGCAGCTCCGCTCGTGCCGAGGCGTCCATCCTGGTCAGCTTGACCGCCCACTCGGCCAGGTCGCTCCTGGTGAGCGAGCGGGAGACGTAGGGCCCCTCGCCGGAGGGCGGGGCGCCGGCGATCCTGGCCAGCTGCTTGAAGGTCTTGGACGTGGCCACGGCACAGTGCGGGCCGCCGTACCTGACGATGTCGCCGACCCGGCGGGCGATCTCGGCGCGGACGTGCCTGCGCAGCTTGCGCACCTCCTCGGCCGAGGGCGGGTCGGAGGTGAACCAGTCGCGGGTCAGCCGCCCCGCGCCCAGCGGCAGGGAGACCGCGACGTCGGGCTCCTCGTCCATGCCTCCGGCGATCTCGAGCGACCCGCCGCCGATGTCGAGGGTGAGCAGCCTGCCGGAGGACCAGCCGAACCAGCGCCGGGCGGCCAGGAAGGTCAGCATCGCCTCCTCGTTGCCCGACAGGACCTCGATGTCGACCCCGCACTCGGCGTTGATCCTGGCGACGACCTGCTCGCCGTTGGCCGCCTCCCTGACGGCCGAGGTGGCGAAGGCCATGAAGTCCTCGACGCCCTTGTCCTCGGCGATCTGCAGCGCCTCGGCCACGAACGCGCTCAGCCGCTCGATGCCGCGCCTGGACAGGCGGTCGCCGTCCTCCAGGTGCTCCGACAGGCGCAGCTCCTCCTTGTGGGAGTAGGCCGGGATGGGGCGGGCTCCCCGGTGGGCGTCCACCACGAGCAGATGGACAGTATTGGAGCCTATGTCCAGAACGCCGAGTCGCATGGGCGAACGTTATCGCCCGCGGGGCCGTACGGCGAAGCGGAGGCTGAAGTGGTCGAACAGGGCCGGCGCACCCACCACGGCGACCTCTCGCGCGCGCAGGATCTCGGCGAGCACGCGGGTCGCGGTGAGCATCACCAGCCCCTCCCCTGCGCAGCGGGCGGGCCCGTCGCTGAAGGGGACCTGGTCCATGAAGGAGGTGATGACGGCGACGGCGCTGCCCGCGGGCACGGTGATCCCGCGCCAGGTGGTCGGCGCCGTGGTGTCGCGCAGGATGGCAGGCGTCGTGGGCCAGCGCCGCAGCGACTCCAGCACGGCCGCGCGCGACCTGGCCTCCTCCCCCGCGTCTCCGGACGGGCCGTCGGGCGACGCGGGGGAGGAGGCCCGCAGGGCCAGTGCCCGCCATGCCGCGATGCCGGCCGCGTCGTAGGCGAACAACCAGTGCGGCACCTGGCCTTCGGCGTGCACGACGGGATCGGCCGGCGTGCGGGCGAGCAGCCCGGCCAGGCTGCCCTCCTCGGCCCTGCGCAGGTGTCCCTCCAGCCGCCGCTGGAAGGCGACCCGCACGTCGGTACGGCGGGCCCGCAGGGAGAACCAGTTGGCGTCGGCCCGCAGCCGGTCCAGCAGCGCGCTGAGCTCCTCGTCGTCGCGGGCCGCGTCGCCGAGCACCACGCGGCGGGCGATCCGCCGGTGCGCCGCCTGGAAGCAGGGCCAGTCGATCACTCCCCGCGTGGGCAGCGCCGCTATCTCCTCGGCCACCTTCGCCCGCACGTCGCCGGCGATCGCGCCGGGGCCGAGCACCTCCTCGTTGAACGCCCGCCGCCGGGCGCGCAGCTCGGGATCCCTGGTGACGAGCACGGCGTCGCTCTGGAAGTGGCCGAACGCGCCCTGTTTCTCCCTGTTGGCGGGGGTGAACTCGGCGCCGTGCAGCGCCCGCCGCACGTCCGCGCCGGTCAGCGGGATGACCGCCCAGCCGCGCAACGGGATCCGCACCAGCAGCGGGCCGCCGTCGTGGCGGTCGCGCAGCCGGGCCAGCAGCCGGTTGGCCCGCTCGTCGGCCCTGAGGAGGGCGGCCAGCCGCACGCCGAGCGGCCGGCGCAGGACGACACCCTGGGCGACGATCGGCAGCGCCACCTCCAGGGCGAGGCGCAGCGTCTCCCATGGCGAGGTCCGGCAGGGGGGCCGCGCCCGGCGCCGGGGCAGCGGCCTGGTCGGGCGGAGGGCGGGATGGTGGTTGCCCTCGGGGTCGAAGGCGGGCAGGCCGACGGCCCTGTCGCGCAGGCGCAGCAGCGCGATGGTGTGCTCGCCCGCGTTGATGGCGTACAGGTCGTGGTCGAGCCGCTGCGCGGTGAGCCTGAGCCTGCCGTGCCGGTGCCGGTAGCCGCCGGGCAGCACCAGGTCGAGGTCGCGCCCGTCGGCGCCGTCGAGGATGCGCACGAGCGTGGTCTGGCCCGCCAGCCGTACGACGGCCTCGCGCGGGCCCGTGTCGAGCGCGGGCACTCCGAGCGGCGGATGCTCCAGGACCTCGAAAGTCGCGGTGAACAGATCGCCCTCGGTGATTGTCGGCATATTTCCGCGCATACCCTTCCTCGTGGTCATGACACGCGTCGCGGGGGGCGGGGCCCGGTCGTGGCGCGAGTGTCCCCCCTGGCGGCAATAGTCTGACGTCGTGACACGAACCCTTCGCCTGCTGGTGACCGGTGGCGGCACCGGCGGCCACACCTATCCCGCCCTGACCACCCTTGCCGCGGTGCAGCGGCGGCGGGTGCCCCACGACGTTCTCTGGGTCGGTACGGCCAGCGGCCTGGAGGCCAGGATCACCGCCGAGCACGGCATCCCGTTCAAGGCGATCACCACGGGCAAGCTGCGCCGCCGCCCGAACCTGCGCGAGCTGGGCACCAACCTGGCCGACATGTTCCGCATCCCGCTGGGCGTCATGCAGGCGATCGGCCACGCGGCCCGCTACCAGCCCGACGTGGTGCTGTCCACGGGCGGCTACGTCGCGGTGCCCATCGGCGTGGCGGCCAGGCTGCTGCGCCGCCCGCTGGTCATGCACGAGCAGACCACGGTCGTGGGGCTGGCCAACCGCATCCTGGCCAGGATGGCCACCCGCATCGCCCTGTCGCACGAGTCGTCGATGGAGCACCTGCCCCCCTCCGCCCGCGACAAGGCGGTGGTGACCGGCAACCCGGTGCGGCCCGAGCTGCTCCACGGCGACCGGGCGGCGGCCTACGACCAGTTCGGGCTGACCTTCGAGGTGCCGCTCATCTACGTGACCGGCGGCGCCCAGGGCAGCAAGCAGATCAACACGATGCTCGCGGAGATCCTGCCGCGGCTGCTGCCGTACGCGCAGGTGATCCACCAGTGCGGGCCCGCGTGGATCGACCAGATGCGCGCCGTCGCGCTGCCGCCAGGGCTGGCCGACCGCTACCACCCCGTCCCCTACGTCGGGGCCGAGCTGCCCGACCTGTTCGCCGCCGCGGACGTGGTGATCTCGCGCAGCGGCGCCGGCACGGTCTCCGAGCTGACCGCGATCGGCAAGCCCGCGGTGCTCATCCCGCTCATCCCGACCGGCGGCGACGAGCAGCGCAAGAACGCCTCCTACCTGGCTTCCGCGGGCGCCGCCCGAGCGCTGCTGGAGCCGAACCCGCCGGCCGAGCTGCTGCTGGCCGAGCTGATGCCGCTGCTGGCCGACCCGGCGCTGCGCGCGGCGATGGCCGAGGCGGCCCAGAGGCTGGGCCGGCTCGACGCCGCCGACGCGCTGGCCGGCATGCTGCTGGAGGCCGCTCAGCCGTCCAGGTAGCGGAAGGCCTCGTGGGCTTCGCGCACGCTCCTGCGCAGCGTCTCCTCCAACTGGCCGGCGTCGTCGGCCAGCCGGGAGATCTCCGGTACGGCGAAGCCGTCCGCGCCCGACTCGGCCACCAGCTCCTCGTAGCGCGGCAGCCGGGCGCGCAGCTCCTCGATCTGGCCGCGCGCGTGGTAGGCGCGCTCGGCGTCGGCCACGTGGCTCGCGTAGCGCTCCAGCGCCTCGACCCTGGCCACGACCGCCGTCTCGCTGCCGGCCAGCGCCCGCTCCAGCGGCTGGACGGCCTGGGCCACCTCGGGCGCGACGCCGCGCGCGATGAGCGCCTTGTGCTCGGCGCGCAGGGCCGACAGCTTGGCCAGCAGGCGGGCGATCTCCCACTCCTGCTGGGGCAGGAGCACGGCGTTGCGCACCTCGTCGAGCAGCCCTTCGGCGTTGACGTGGGAGCCGAGGACGGAGTTGACCGCCCGCTGGGTGCGCGCCATCAGCGCCAGCGCATCGGGATCGAAGTCTTCGGGCAGGTGGTAGCGGCCGTCGTACCAGCGGGCCTGCTCGAAGATCTCCTGCTCCTCGGTGTGGTCGTCGCCGGGCTGCGCGCGCGGGGACAGCACCTTGGCCATGAAGAGCAGCATGACCACACCGAAGCTCAGGAAGGCCACCCTGATCGAGCCCGCGACGATGAAGATGATCGCCAGCCCGAGCAGCATGGGGGCGCCCACGAGGGCGGCGGTGTCGAAGGGAGTGCCGGACGGGCGTTCGGGCCCGGGCCGCGGCCGCCATCCGGCCTTGATGCGGGACAGCAGCGGGGCGTTCGCCTTGAACGTCCAGGCGACCTCTTCCGGCACGCCAGGATCGACCACGACCGCTATGTCCTGTCCCGACATTCCCTGGATCATAAGCTTTGCCGGGGCGGGTGTGGAAGAGCGCGACGTGGTGTTCAGGCCTTCATCAGGCCAAGGTTCAGTACACCCCCGCGGCCCTCCAGCATGGCGCGCCTGGCGTGCCGTACCGCGTCGAGGGTGTTGCCCGCGGCGCTCGGGGAGTCCTCCACGGACATGCGCAGCTCGATCTCCAGCGGGGTGCCGCCGAACGCCTCGCCGTCGATCCTGATGTAGGCGACCTTCCGGTCCCGCAGGAAGGGGACGTGCTCGGCGCCGACGTGGACCTGGCCGCCGTCCGGCATCCTTCCCGCCGCCATGCCCTGGGCCTTGGTGGCCTTCTTGCCCGCCATCCTGGCCGGGTCCTGCATCGCCTGGAAGTCCATGTTGCCGCCGGCGTTGAGCTGGTAGGTGGAGCGCAGCCGCACTCCCGCGGCGGTCAGCGCGTCCACCAGCGCGCGGTGCACGAGCGTCGAGCCGAACTGGCTCTTCAGGTCGTCGCCGACCAGCGGCAGGCTCGCCCGCTCGAACCTGTCGGCCCACTCGGGCGCGCGGGCCAGGACGGCGGGCATGCAGTTGACGAACGCGCACCCGGCCAGCAGCGCCGCCTCGGCGTACAGCTCGGTGGCCCGCTGGTGGCCGACGGGCAGGTAGCTGACCACCACGTGCGTGCCCGTGGCCCGCAGGACGCCGGCGACCTGCTCGGGTGTCCTGCCGCCCCGCGCGCCCGTGAGGTCGCCGAAGTCCTCGCCGAGGATGCCCTCCTCCACCGGCACGCCCGCGTACGGCACGCGGGCGAAGGCGGCGGCGTTGTTGGGCGCGGCCCAGACGGCCTCCGACAGGTCCTTGCCGATCTTCTCAGGGGTGACGTCGAAGGCCGCGGTGAAGGCCACCTGCCGGACGGCGAAGCCCGCGCACTCGGGGTAGTCGGTGTCGCGGTAGTACTCGACCCCCTGCACGAGCGAGGAGGCGCAGTTGCCGATGCCGACGAGGGCCACGTTCACAGTGCTCATGAACCGTACATCTTGCCCAATTCGGCCACCGTCTCCCGCATCAGGTCGCGTAGTTCGGCGGGGGCCAGCACCTCGACGCTCGCGCCCATGCGCAGCAGCAGCCAGCGGGCGTGCGGGACGGACTCGATGGGCACGGTGACGGTGCGCCACCCGTCGGGGTCGGGTTCGGGCAGCTCGACCGTGATGCTCATGGTGTAGTCGAGCAGGCTCTCGGCGCCGGGCGCGACCCTGATGACGGCCTCGGCCTTGTACATCTTCTCGCGGAACTCCTTGGCGTACAGGCGCCAGAACTCCGCCAGGTCGAACCCCTGCGGGTGCTCGAACGTGCCGTCGAGCGTCTCCAGGCTGAGGACGCGCGAGACCCGGTAGGTGCGCGGCGGGTCGCCGGGCGGCGCGGCGACCATGTACCAGGAGCCGCCCTTCAGCACCAGGCCGTAGGGGTGGACGACACGCTCGACCACCTGCCGGCCCCAGCGCTGGTAGCTCATGCGGAGCGGGCGCTGGTCCCACACCGCCTCGGCGACCTCGGTCAGGTGGGGGACGTCGTCGGCGTTGCGGTACCAGCTGGGCACGTCGAGGTGGAAGCGCTCGCGCATCCTGGCGGCCTGGGAGCGCGGCTCCGGCGGGAGGGCGGCCAGCAGCTTCAGCTCGGCGTTGGCGGCGAGCTCGGCCAGGCCCAGCTCGGCGGCGGGCCCGGGCAGTCCGGCCAGGAACAGGGAGGATGCCTCGGCGGCGGTCAGGCCGTTGAGCCTGGTGCGGTAGCCGTCCAGGAGCTGGTAGCCGCCCGCGGGGCCGCGGTCGGCGTAGACGGGCACGCCCGCCGCCGACAGGGCCTCGACGTCGCGGTAGACGGTCCTGACCGACACCTCCAGCTCCTCGGCCAGCTCGGTGGCGGTCATACGGCCACGCGTCTGCAGCAACAGGAGGAGGGAGAGCAGCCGGCTCGCGCGCATGCCCCCATTCTCGCCGCCCGCGCGCGGAGCCGGGAAAACGACTTGAGCCTCACGTCACGTGAGCCTCTACCGTCCCGGCCATGGAAATCATCGTCCACGACACCTTCACCGCCATGGCCGACCTGCTCCGCCGTCCCCTCGGCGAGCGCCGGGACCTCCTGGCCGGCATGCTCGCCCCCATCCGCGCGGCCATCCCCGTGCCGGGCGACATCGTCGACATCCACCACCAGGGCGCCGGATTCCGCGTCGACCGCGAGGACCCGCGCTACCTGCCCGCCGTCGAGAAGCTCATCGAGCAGGACGTCCCCGGGCAGATCGAGCGCGCGCTCGGCAAGGCCGCCGCCGCCCTGACCGGTCTGGCCGCGCCCGACGCCATCCAGGTGATGTTCGTCCTGGGCCACCCCGACGACGACTACCTCATGAACGTCGTGGGCGGCTACTACGGCATGGGCGGCTCCGGCGACGTGATCTACCTCCTCGCCTGGCCGGGCGACGACGTCATCGGCAGGATCGCGCACTGCGCGGTGCACGAGTTCCACCACAACATCCGCTACCGCACCGTGGAGTGGAACCCGGCCACCGTCACCGTCGGCGAGCACGTCGTCGCGGAGGGGCTGGCCGAGGCGTTCGTGCGGGAGCTGTCGGGTCCCGAGGCGATGGGCCCGTGGTCGGCGCGCCCGCTCGACGACGCGGTGTTCGCCAGGATCGTGGCCGACCTCGGCCTGCAGGGCATGCAGAACACGCCCGCCTACGTGCTCGGCGACACGGCGATGGTCAGGTTCGGCCAGGAGCCGCGCGGCATCCCCGACATGGCCGGCTACCCCGCCGGGCTGCGCCTGGTCGACGCGCACCTGCGGGCGACGGGCCGGTCGGCCGTCGAGTGCACGGGCCTGCCCGCCGCCGAGATCCTGTCAACCTGGCGAGACGAAGCCTGACTCGTAGGCGGCGATCACCGCCTGCGTGCGGTCGCGGGCGCCGAGCTTGGTGAGCACGTTGCCGACGTGCGTCTTGACCGTCTCCTGGCTGACCACCAGCTCGGCGGCGATCTCGCCGTTGGACAGCCCCCTGGTCATCAGCCGCAGCACGTCGCCTTCACGGCCGGTCAGGCGGCCGATGCCGGGCACCCCGGTGGCGGGCCTCCGGCGCGCCGCCAGGTCCCTGATCGCGGCGGGGAACAGCAGCGTGTCGCCGGCCGCGACCACCCTGATGGCCCGCACCAGGTCGCCCGGCCTGGTGCGCTTCAGCAGGAAGCCGCTCGCGCCCGCCCGCAGCGCGTCGTAGACGTAGTCGTCGTTCTCGAACGTCGTCACCACGAGCACCTTGGGCGCCTCGGGCAGCGCGACCAGGTTCGCGGTGGCCTGGATGCCGTCGAGGCGGGGCATGCGGACGTCCATGAGCACCACGTCGGGGCGTTCCCTGCGGACCACGGGCAGCACCTCGGCACCGTCGGCCGCCTCGCCGACGACGGTGAGGTCCTCCTCGGACTCGACGATGATCCGCAGTCCGGTGCGGATGAGGTCCTCGTCGTCGGCTATCACGATCTTCAGCGTCACGCCCCCGACCGTAGCGGGAGCCGTACCGACACCTGCCACTCGCCCCGCTCGCCAGGACCGGCGTGCAAGGTGCCGCGCAGCAGCCCGACCCGCTCCCGCATGCCCGCGACCCCGCGACCGCCGCCCCTTCCGCGCGTGGCGGCGGCGGCGTTGGAGATCTCGAGGCTCAGCTCGTCGTCCTGGACGGCGGCGGCCAGCCGGACCGCGCCCTGCCCGTGCTTGATGGCGTTGGTCAGCGCCTCCTGGACGATCCGGTAGGCCTCGCGCGAGACCACGGCGGGCACCGAGGACAGGTCGCCCACCTCGCGCCTGACGTCGGCGCCCGAGGCGCGGATCAGCTCGTCGAGGTCGGCGAGCGTGGCCTGCGGGGCGCGGCCCTGCGCGTCCTCGCGCAGCACGCCGAGCACGTGGTCGAGATCCTCCAGCGCGGCCCGCGCCGACTGCTCGATGGCCTCGAGCGCGGTCCTCGCGGTGGCCGGGTCGCGCTCGATGACCCTGCTCGCGGCGGCGGCCTGGAGGGTGACCACGCTCAGCGCGTGGCCGACCGAGTCGTGCAGCTCGCGGGCCAGCCGGTTGCGCTCGGCGAGCCCGCGGGCCTGCTGCTCGGCGACGGCGAGCCGATCGGCGGGCGACGGGCCGAGCAGCCTGGGCGCCAGCCGGGCCAGCAGCGCGCCCGCGCCGGCCACCACGGCGACCAGGACCACCGCGATCGCCACCGCCGCCACGGGCATCCACGCCAGCGGCGCATCGCGGCCGAGCAGTCCGGCGGGGTCACCGGTGAGCGGCGCGGCGAGCAGCCACACCACGAACGGCACGATCGCCAGCGTGATCCCGCTCATCAACCCGCCGACCGCCAGGTGCAGCGTGAACCACAGCGCGGTGCGCCGCCGTTCCCCCCAGGTGCGCCGCCCGCCCGGCAGCGGGTCGACCTTCGCGCCGAGCAGCCCCTCGGCCGCCGACACCTCGAACGCCCGCAGCGGCAGGAACAGCCCGGTCACCGCGACCAGCGGCAGCACCGCCACGTAGACCAGCACGTCGACGGGGAAGAGCAGCTGCGAGGCGTTGCCGCGGCCGCCGACCGTGCCGCTGACCAGCACGCCGAGCATCATGTACGGCATCAGCAGCGCCCCGCCGAGGATCAGGCAGGCCCACCTGCGGGCGACGAGTCTCCATCTCACAGATCGCATTATATGTCGCGGTAATTCACTCCCAGCATAATGCGCTTTTAGCGGAATATGCTCACGGAGAACCGCGACACCACAATTCCGGCTCTCTCGATAACGTCTTATGCGTAACGCGAGAGAAAGGTGGACGCATGACGGAGACCCCTCGCCCGGCCTGGCCGGAGCAGCTTGGCCAGCGGCTGCTGAAGGAACGGATTATCGTCCTCGGCCAGGAGGTCGACGACGATATTTGCAATCGCCTGTGCGGCGAACTGCTTTTGCTGGCGGCTGAAGACCCGGTCAGCGACGTCACTCTTTACATCAATTCGCCCGGCGGTTCGATTTCGGCCGGGATGGCGCTTTACGACATGATGCAGTTCGTCCCCTGCGACGTGGCGACGGTCGCGATGGGGTTCGCCGCCTCCATGGGGCAGTTCCTGCTGAGCGGCGGCGCGCCGGGCAAGCGCTACGCGCTCCCCCACGCCCGGATCGTCATGCACCAGCCGCTCGGCGGCATCGGCGGCACCGCGGCCGACATCCAGATCCAGGCCGAGAACCTGCTCTACACCAAGCGGCTGATGGCCGAGCTGATCGCGCAGCACACCGGCCAGCCGCTGGAGCGCATCCAGGCCGACTCCGACAGGGACCGGTGGTTCACCGCGCAGGAGGCCAAGGAGTACGGCTTCGTCGACCATGTCGTCACGCACGCGGACGGGGTGATCAAGGTATGAACGCGCGCTATGTGCTGCCCTCCTTCACGGAGCGCACCAGCTACGGCATCAAGGAGATGAACCCGTACAACAAGCTGTTCGAGGACCGGATCATCTTCATCGGCACGCCGATCGACGACACCCTGGCCAACGACGTGATGGCGCAGCTGCTGACGCTGGAGTCGCTCGATCCTGACCAGGACATCCAGCTCTACATCAACTCGCCGGGCGGGTCGTTCACCTCGATGAGCGCGATCTACGACACGATGCAGTTCGTCAGGCCGCAGGTCCAGACGGTGTGCATCGGCGAGGCGAGCTCGGCGGCGGCCGTGCTGCTGGCGGCGGGGGCGCCGGGCAAGCGGGCGGCGCTGCCGCACGCGCGCATCCTGCTCCACCAGCCGGCCACCGAGGGGGCCAGCCGCGGGCAGTCGAGCGACCTGGAGATCCACGCGCGGGAGATCCTGCGGATGCGCGACCAGCAGGAGGAGATCCTGGCCAAGCACACGGGGCGGTCGACCCTCGACATCCGCAGGGACATCGAACGCGACCGCTTCATGACGGCCGAGCAGGCCAGGACCTACGGGCTGATCGACGACATCTTCGCCGGCCGCAAGAAGACCCTGACGCCGGCCTGACCCTCCGGCGAACCGCCGGAACGACATCCGGCGGCTCGGCCGGCTTCCCGGCGGGTCGGCCTCCCGGCGGGTCGGCTTGATCGGCCCGCTTGATCGGCCGGCTTGATCGGCCGGCTTGATCGGGGGGACACAGCGGGGCGTTCGCGGGTCACAGCGGGCGCCCACGCCGGTCCCGGCGCTGACGATGGGCTCGCGCCGGGGCCGGACCCGCCCCTACCCCAGCAATTCTGGAAATGTCGTGACATGTAGCCTGCTCTGCGTTCTGTGACGCAAGCGGGGGGAGTGGCGGCGTGTCGCTGGAGCAGGTCATCGTGCTGCTGGTGGCCGCCGCGGGAGCCGGCTGGATCGACGCCGTCGTCGGCGGCGGCGGGCTGCTCCAGCTTCCCGCCCTCATGGTGGCGGGCGTCCCCACCGTCCAGGCGATCGCCACCAACAAGCTGGCCGCCATCTTCGGCACCGCCTCCGCCGCCGTCACCTACGCCCGCACCACCAAGCTCGACCGCGAGGTGGCGGTGCCGGCGGGCGCGCTGGCCGTCCTCAGTGCGGGGCTCGGGGCGACGGCGGCCGCGGCCATCTCCTCTGGCGTCCTGCGCCCGCTGGTGATGGTCGTCCTGCTGGGCGTGGCGGCGTTCGTGACCCTGCGCCCCTCCTTCGGCGCGCTCCCCCAGCCGCACCTGCGCACCCGCGCGCGGGTCGGGGCGGCCATCGTGGCGGCGGGGGTCGTGATCGCCTTCTACGACGGCATCATGGGTCCCGGCACGGGCACCTTCCTGATCATCGCGTTCACCACCATCCTCGGTCTGGACTTCGTGCACGCCTCGGCCACCGCGAAGATCATCAACACCGGCACGAACTTCGGCGCGCTGCTGGTCTTCGGCTTCCAGGGCCACCTGCTGTGGGGGCTGGGGCTGGGGATGGCGGCCTGCAACATCGCCGGCGCCCAGCTCGGCGCCCGCATGGCGCTCAGGCGCGGCGCCGGGTTCGTGCGGGTCGTGCTGCTGTGCGTGGTGGTGGCGATGGTGGCCAGGCTCGCCTGGCAGCAGTTCGCCTGAGCTCAGATCGGGTTGCCCTCGCCGTTCTCGTCGCCGGGCGTCTGCCCTGGCGTGTTGCCGCCCGTGTCGCCGGGAGAGGGGCTCGGTCGCGGGTTCTGCGGCTCCGGCGAAGCCGGCACCGGGGGCGGGCTCGGCACGAACTCCGTCGGCGGCAGCGGCCGCGGCAGCGGCGCGCTGTCGTCGTCCCCGCCGAACAGCAGCAGCGCGATCACCGCGCCCAGCACCACGAGCAGCGCCAGCACCCCGGCCGCGACCAGCACCCTGGCGCGCGTCTCGGTCAGCGGCGCGCGCGGGCGCGGCGGCGCGGGCAGCGCCGGCGCCCTGTCGGCCAGCCAGTAGGGCACGAAGTCGGGCCCGTGCACCTCGCCGATCAGCGTGCCGCCGACCAGCACGGGCTCGAGGAAACGTTCGGCTCCCGGCCGTCCGGGGACGTACGGCACCGCCACCCACGGCGCCTGCCCCAGGTCGGCCGCGACGACGGGCGGCCCGTCGGCCACGGCCCCCCTGTTCCGGGCGCGGGCGACCCAGCCGCGCCGTCCCGAGGCCGCGCGGATCGCCGTCACGAACCGCTCGCGCGCCGAGGGGTCGAGCGCCGCTCCCCTGGTGAGCAGGGCGATCGACACCGCCCGGCCGTCGGCGGCCTGCCCGAGGTAGACCAGACCCGCCGGAGCGGTCGACAGCCGCGCCTGCACGGCGAAGCCCCCGAGGCGCGGCGGGTCACCGTACTGCAGCGGAACGGCCATGCGAGTCATCAAAGCACGTATACCCGGCGCGCCGGGGCGTGCACCCATAAGCCTTGTTTGGTGGAATAGCACTCATGAGCACTGCCGAAGAGCTGTCGACGGGTACCGACGCGGCCGTGCTGCGTCAGACCCTTGAGGAGGTCCGGCGGGTCATCGTCGGCCAGGACCACATGGTCGAACGCCTGGTGGTCGCGCTGCTGGCCCGTGGCCACTGCCTGCTCGAGGGTGTGCCAGGGGTGGCCAAGACGTTGGCCGCCGCCACCCTGGCCACCGTGGTGGGCGGCACGTTCGCCCGCATCCAGTTCACCCCGGACCTGGTGCCCAGCGACATCGTCGGAACCCGCGTCTACCATCCCTCCAGCGAGCAGTTCGACATCGAGCTCGGCCCCGTCTTCGTCAACTTCCTGCTGGCCGACGAGATCAACCGCGCGCCCGCGAAGGTGCAGTCCGCGCTGCTCGAGGTGATGGCCGAGCGCCAGGTCACGCTGGCGGGCATCACGCATCCGCTGCCGAAGCCGTTCATCGTGCTGGCCACCCAGAACCCGATCGAGTCGGAGGGCGTCTACCCGCTGCCCGAGGTGCAGCGCGACCGGTTCCTGTTCAGGGTCAAGGTGCCGCACCCGAGCGCGCAGGAGGAGCTGGAGATCCTGCACCGGATGAGCGTCACCCCTCCGGTGCCCGAGCGGATCCTCGATCCCGAGCGGCTGCTCGCCCTGCAGCACCAGGCCGAGCTGGTCTCGGTGCACCAGCTGGTCGCCGACTACGTGGTGCGCCTGGTCATGGCCACCCGCTCGCCCGCCGAGTACGGCATGCCGGAGCTGGCCGACACCATCGAGGTGGGCGTCAGCCCGCGCGCCACGCTCGGCCTGGTCTCGGCCGGCCGGGCGCTGGCGGTGCTGCGCGGGCGCGACTACCTGCTGCCCGACGACGTGCGCGACGTGGCGGTGGACGTGATGGGCCACCGGCTCATGCTCACCTTCGACGCCCTGGCCGACGGCGTCGACCCCGAGCAGGTGATCAGGCAGATCCTGCACGCCGTACCGCCTCCGCTGGTCGTGTGGAACCAGAACAGGTGACCGCGCCGTGACGAACCAGGCCGAGCAGGCGCTGCGCAGGCTCGAGCTGACGGTCATCAGGAAGCTCGACGGCCTGCTGCACGGCCAGCACGCCGGCCTGCTGCCGGGTCCGGGCAGCGAGGCCGGCGACAGCCGCGTGTACGTGCCGGGCGAGGACGACGTGCGGCGCATGGACTGGGCGGTGACGGCCCGCACGACGATCCCGCACGTGCGCGACCTGATCGCCGACCGGGAGCTGGAGACGTGGGCGCTGGCCGACCTGTCGCCCAGCATGGACTTCGGCACCGCCGGGACCGACAAGCGCGAGCTGGTGGTCGCGGCGATCGGCGCGATCGGGTTCCTGACCAGCCGGATGGGCGACAGGTTCGGGGCGCTGGTGCTGCACGACGACGCGCTGCACCGGATGCCCGCCAGGACGGGCCGCCCCGCCCTGTACGGCCTGCTGCACTCGCTGGCCGGCGCGCCGCGCGGCCGGGCCGTACCGGACGCCCCCGACCTGGCGGAGGGCATCGACGTGCTGGCGGCCATGCGCAGGCGGCACGGGCTGCGGGTGGTGGTCTCCGACTTCCTCGACGCGCACCCGAGCCTCGACCCGGACGCCGAGCGGGTGTGGGAGCGGCCGATGAGACGGCTGGCCGCCCGCCACCAGGTACTCGCGGTCGAGGTGATGGATCCCCGCGAGCTGGAGCTTCCGGACGTCGGCACGGTGGCGTTCACCGACCCGGAGACTGGGCACGTAAGCGACGTACACCTCTCGCCGCGGGTACGCGCCGCCTACGCCGAGGCGGCCGCCCTGCAGCGGGAGGGCACCCGGGCCGCGCTGCGCAGGGCCGGGGTGGCCCACCTGGTGCTGCGCACCGACCGGGACTGGGTCTTCGACATCGCGCAGTTCACGCTGCGCCAGCGGCGCATGGCGCACCTGGCACACCGGAGGGCGGGTACGTGAGCGAGCATCACGCGGCAGGCGGCAGGGAGCAGGAGGGTCCGTGACGTTCCTCGCGCCGGCTTATCTGTGGCTGTTCGCCCTGGTGGCGCTGGTGGTCGCGGCGTACGTGGCCGCGCAGTTCGGCAGGCGCCGCTACACGGTGCGCTTCACCAACCTGGCGCTGCTGTCGCTGGTGGCCCCGCGCGCGCCGGGATGGCGGCGGCACGTGGCCCCGCTGCTGTTCCTGCTCATGATGAGCCTGCTGGTGGTGGGCGCGGCCAGGCCCGCCGACCAGGTCCGGGTGCCGCGCGACCGGGCCACCATCATCGTCGCGCTGGACGTGTCGCTGTCGATGGACGCCAACGACGTGCAGCCCAGCCGCATCGCGGCCGCCAAGGTCGCCGCGCAGTCGTTCGTCCGCGGGCTGCCCGAGCGCTTCAACGTGGGCCTGGTCTCCTTCGCCCGCTCCGCCAACGTGGTCATCTCCCCCACCACCGACCGCCCCGCCGTCGTCACCGCGCTGGCGAACCTGTCCACCAGGCCGGGCACCGCGATCGGCGAGGCGGTCTTCAACTCGCTGGAGTCGATCCGCTCCTTCGACCAGCGCGCGGTCACCGACCCGCCGCCGGCCGCGGTCGTGCTGCTGTCCGACGGCGACAACACCTCGGGCCGCTCGGTGAACGAGGCCATCGACGCCGCCAAGCAGGCCAGGGTGCCGGTCTCCACCATCGCGTACGGCACGCAGGACGGCACCGTCATGATCGACGGGCGGCCGGTGACCGTACCGGTGAACAAGGCGACCCTGCAGTCGCTGTCGGAGGGCACCGCGGGCCGCGCCTACTCCGCCGAGTCGGGCAACGAACTGCGCGAGGTCTACGAGCAGATCGGCACCTCGCTCGGTTTCAAGACCGTCAGCCAGGAGATCAGCCAGTACTTCATCGTCGCGGCGATCGTCGTCGGCCTGCTGGTGGCGGCCGCGGCCATCCTGCTGGGCCATCGCATTCCCTGAGGGCGGTAACGTTTTCCCACGTGGCCCACTACTTCGAGGAGCAGCCGCAGGCGGCGAGCAGACCCGCGTCCGTCGACCTGGTCCTGCCCGACCTGCACCTGCGGCTGGAGACCGACAGGGGCGTCTTCTCCCCCGACCGGATCGACCTCGGCACCCGCATCCTGCTGGAGAGCGTGCCGAAGCCGCCGCAGGAGGGCGACCTGCTCGACCTGGGCTGCGGCTACGGCCCCATCGCGCTGACCATGGCCACCCGCGCGCCGGGGGCGACCGTCTGGGCCGTCGACGTCAACCGCCGCTCGCTGGAGCTCACCCAGCGCAACGCCGAGGCCGCCGGCCTGGCCGGGGTGCGGCCGGCGCACGTCGACGAGGTCCCCGAGGAGCCGCGTTTCGCCGCGATCTGGTCCAACCCGGCCATCCGCATCGGCAAGCAGGCGCTGCACGAGATGCTGACCCGCTGGCTGACCAGGCTGACTCCCGACGGGGTGGCCTACCTCGTGGTGCAGAAGCACCTCGGCTCCGACTCGCTGCAGCGCTGGCTGTCCGAGCAGGGCTGGCAGGCCACCCGCCACACCTCCCGCGCCGCGTACCGAATCCTGAAGGTGACCCGATGAGAAAGCAGCTGCGCCCGACCGACGTCAAGCGGCTCAACCGCACGTGGCGTCGCAGCACGGAGAACCGTCTGTCGATGATCATCGAGTCGGTGACGGGGCCGTTCAACATCGGCTCGATCTTCCGCAGCGCGGCCGCGTTCGGCGTCGACCAGATCTGGCTGGCCGGCAACGCGACCCCGCCCACCAACCCGAAGGCGGGCAAGACCGCGCTCGGCACCGACCGGCTGGTGGCCTGGAAGGACGCCGTGCCCGTGCTCGACGCGGTGCGCGAGGCCAAGGACGGCGGCTACACCGTCGTCGCCATCGAGCTGACCGGCGAGGCGCGGCCGCTGCACAGGACCAACCTCGACCGCGACGTGTGCCTGGTGGTCGGCAGCGAGGACCACGGCTGCTCGCCTGCCCTGCTGGAGGCCGCCGACCTGGCCGCCTACATCCCGCAGGTCGGCAGGGTCGGCTCCTTCAACGTCGGCGTGGCCGCCGCCATCGCGCTGTCGGAGGCGCGCCGGCAGGAATGGAGTAAATTGCCCGAGTCGTAACCAGGGTGACATGACGGGCCGGGCTCACAACCGGCATACTCGCCGTGTGTTCAGCCGTCGCTTCGCCTTCCTTGATCATCCCGGCCCGCTGGCCTTCGCGCACCGCGGCGGCGCCCTCGAGGGGCACGAGAACACCGCCGCGGCCTTCGAGCGGGCGGTCGAGCTCGGCTACACCTACCTGGAGACCGACGCCCACGCCACCTCCGACGGCGTGCTGCTGGCCTTCCACGACCACACCCTCGACCGGGTGACCAGCCATCGGGGGAAGATCGCCGAGCTGCCGTACCGGGTCGTCAGGCACGCCCGCATCGGCGGCGTCCACGACATCCCGCTGATGGAGGACCTGATCGGCTCCTTCCCCGAGGCGCGCTTCAACATCGACGTCAAGGAGGCGGGCACGATCGAGCCGCTGGCCGCGATGGTCAGGCGGACGAACGCCTACGACAGGATCTGCCTGACCTCCTTCTCCGACGAGCGGCTGGCCAGGGCGCGCGCCGCGATGGGCCGCGAGGTCTGCTCGGCGCTCGGCCCCCGCGGCGTGGCCGCCCTGCGCGCCGCGGCCACCACCTCCGGCTACGGCCGCGTGCTGGCCAGGCTGGCCCGCTCCGGCGTGCCCTGCGCGCAGGTGCCGGTCGGCTTCCGCGGGCTGCGCGTCACCACCCGCTCCCTGGTGCGTACGGCGCACGCCCTCGGCATGCAGGTCCACGTGTGGACCATCAACGACACCCTGCGCATGGACCAGCTCCTCGACCTGGGTGTCGACGGCATCATGACCGACAACATCTCCGGCCTGCGCGAGGTCCTCGACCGGCGCGGCCTCTGGCACCCCGGCCAGCTCGCAGCCTAGGAGTTCTCCCTTGGCAGTCCCCTCCTCCCCTGCCGTCTCCGACGACTCCCCCGCCGCCCGCCGCCGAGAGCAGCGCGGCTGGTACTGGTACGACTGGGCGAACTCCGCCTTCCCCACCACCGTGCTGACGGTCTTCCTCGGGCCGTACCTGACCGACATCGCCGAGACGGCGGCGGCCGGCGCGCCGTACGTGGACGTGCTCGGCATGGACGTGCGGCCCAGCGCCTACTACTCCTTCGTGGTCGGGGTGGCGGCGGTGCTGCAGATCGTGCTGATGCCGATCGCGGGCGCGCTGGCCGACCACACGGGGCGCAAGAAGGAGCTGATGGGCTTCTTCGCCATGCTGGGCGCGGCGGCGACGGTCTGCTTCTGGTTCGTCAGCGACGGGCGCTACCTGCTGGGCGGCGCGCTGTTCCTGATCGCCAACGTCGGGTTCGCGTGCGCGTTCGTCATCTACAACTCCTTCCTGCCGGAGATCGCCACGCCCGCCGAGCGCGACCGGGTCTCGGGCATGGGCTGGGGCTTCGGCTACCTGGGGGGCGGGTTGCTGCTGGCCGTCCACCTGGTGCTGTTCCTGCGGGCCGAGTCCTTCGGCCTGGACGGGGCCACCGCGGCGCGCATCGCGCTGAGCTCGGCCGGGCTGTGGTGGGGCGGCTTCACGATCATCCCCTTGCTGCGGCTGCGCAACAGGCGCGGCGAGATCGCCACGGGAGAGACGGCGGGGCAGGCGGTCGTGGGCAGCTTCCGCCAGCTCGGCAGGACCGTGATGGGCCTGCACCGCTACCCGCTCACGCTGGCCTTCCTGGTGGCCTACCTGCTCTACAACGACGGCGTGCAGACCGTCATCTCCTTCTCGGCGACGTACGCCGACAAGGAGCTGGGCCTGGACAAGACCGTGCAGATCGCCGCGATCCTCATGGTGCAGTTCGTGGCGTTCGGCGGCGCCCTGCTGCTCAGCCGCCTGGCGACGCTGCTCGGCGCCAAGCGGGTGGTGCTGGCCGCGCTGGTGGCCTGGACGGCGGTCGTGTGCGTGGCCTACTTCCTGCCCAGGGGCTCGGCCACGGCCTTCTTCGCGCTGGGCTTCGCCATCGCGATCGTCATGGGCGGCACCCAGGCGCTGTCGCGCTCGCTGTTCTCGCACGTGATCCCGCGCGGCAAGGAGGCCGAGTACTACAGCCTCTACGAGATCAGCGACAAGGGCTCGACCTTCCTCGGCTCGTTCACCCTCGGCCTGGCGCTGCAGCTGACCGACAGCTACCGCCTCGGCATCGTCTCGCTGGTCGTCTTCTTCGTGCTCGGCGGCGCGCTGCTGGCGGCCGTCAACCTGCCCCAGGCGATCCGCGCGGCGGGCAACGAGGTGCCCGAGCGGGTCTGAACCCCCGCCCGCCACAACCCTGGTCCGACCTGCCGGACTAGCCGCGCTCCGGCTCGCCGGACGACCTCGGGTCCGGCCCGCCGGGGCGCCGCCGGCCCAGGCCCGCCGGGGTGGCCAGCACCATCGTGCCGGGGCCCTGGGCGGCGCCCGGGCCCGGCAGGACCGTGATCGTCTCGGCGGTCGCCTCGCCGCCGCAGTGGGGGCAGGTGACCACGGGCGTGAACAGCTCCCCGCAGGAGTGGCGCAGCAGCGCGGGCGGACCGCCGGGCGGGGTGGACCACTTGTCTCCCCAGGCCATCAGCGTGACCAGTGCGGGCACGATCTCGCGCCCCGCCTCGCTCAGGTGGTACTCGTGGCGCACCGGCCGTTCCTGGTAGGGCCGTCGCTCGACCACGCCCGCCTCGACCAGCCGCTCCAGCCTGGCGGTCAGCAGGTTGCGGGAGATGCCCAGATCCTGCGCGAGCTCGTCGAACCTGCGCACGCCGAGGAACAGGTCACGCAGGATCAGCGGCGTCCACGGCTCGCCGACGACCCCCACCGCCTGCGCGATCGAGCAGTGCATGTCCCCGAACCTGTTCATGACCCCAGCATAGTCAGTTGCTAAAGTGAACCTTAGCAAGTTCACATTCAGGACTAACCTGACCGGAGGTCACGATGAGCATCGCACTCCCCTACCGGGAAGCAGGAGAGAAGAAGGACCTCGACGCGCTCATGGCCACCCTCGCCCCCGAGGTGGTCTTCCACTCCCCGCTCAGCGCCCGCGCCGGCTTCCACCGCCGCGACGAGGTGCGCGCCCTGTTCGGTGTCGTGTTCTCCGTGATCGACGGGCTCCGCTACCACACCGACGTGGGCGACGACCGGACCCGCATGCTCGCCGCCACCGCCTCGCTCGGCGCGACCACGATGGAGGAGGCGGCCCTACTCAGATTCGGCGACGACGGGCTGATCACCGAGATCACTATGTTCGTCCGGCCACTGCCCGCCCTCACCAGGCTCATGGCCGCGCTCGGGCCTGGACTGGCCAGGGCCAAGGGCAGGAACGGCCTGGCCGCGCTGGTCGGCGCGGCGACGGGGCCGCTGGTGTTCATGACCGAGAGCGGCGACAGGACGCTGGTACCGCTCGTCACCAGGGCGTCGCGGCGCAGGCCACAATGAGGACATGCCGCTGAAGGCCCTTCTCGCCGAGGACATGCACATCCTGCGCGAGGCCCTGGCCGAGCTGCTCTCGCACGAGGACGACCTCGAGGTGGTGGCCGGCGTCGCGCCGCCCTCGGCGACTCCACGGTAAGGGCCACACCGGGCGCGGGCCGCCCGCCGGCCGCCTGCCCCTGCGCCCTGGAGCCGCCTGCGCCGGGATCCGTCTCCGGCCGGATGCCCGGCACCCGGACCGTGGCCGGCGCGCTCCTGGCGAGCTCGACGGCGCCGTCCACGTCGCCGTTCCTGAGCAGGAAGCCGATCGCCGTCAGGTCGTCGCGAAGGCGCCGCCCCAGCTGCCTGTGGACCCGGTCCCGCTCGGCCGCCAGCGCCTGGGCGGCCAGGTCGCCCCTGGCCCCGTGGAGGTGTTCGACCGTGGCCGCCAGCGAGGCCAGCCCGAAGACGATCAGGCCGTTGTCGACGGTCACCGACACGTACCACAGCGCGACCAGGGGGCCGGCGCCCAGCGCGATCCCGGCACCGGCCGCTGCGGCCACCCCCGACGCCAGGAGCCAGCCGTACCGGCCGGGCCAGCAGATTGTGGCACTACTGCATGACGTCTTCATGGGCGACCCTGAGAGCACATCCCCATATGCAGAGCGTCAATCACTGAAGAGAGCACCGCTCTTGACAGCGTCGCTCCCAAACGAGAGCATTGCTCTCACAGGAGAGCACCTCCCCCTTCACCTTTGGAGTCCCCGTGAAGCTCACCCAGGCGGCCTATGCCGTCACCGGCGTTCTCTTCCTCGTGTATCCGGCCGTGCGCCCGTCAGGGGACGACGCCGCGGCCATGTCGGCCACCGCGTGGGTGCTCGGCCACCTGGCGGCCATGATCGGATTCGTCCTGCTCGGCCTGGCCGCGCTCGGCCTGCACCGGATCCTGAAGGACCGCCTCTCCTTCCGGGCCGCGGTGGTGACCTGGACCGGGGCGGGCCTCACGCTCCCCTACTACGGCGCCGAGGACTTCGGCCTCCACGTGATCGCCCGGCGGGCGCTGCGGGACAACACGCCCGCGCTGATGGAACTGGCGGGCGAGTTCCGCTACGACCCGCTGGCGGCGACGATGTTCGCGCTCGGTCTCGCGCTGCTGGGCGTCGGAGCGATCATGACGGCGGTGTCCGTGTGGCGGTCGGGAACGCTGCCCGCGTGGAGCGGCGTGCCGCTGGCCGCGGGGTTCGCGCTGTTCATCCCCCAGTTCTTCGCGCCGCTCTACGCGCTGCGCATCGCGCATGGCGCGCTGATCGCGGTCGGCGGGCTGTGGCTGGCGATCGCGCTGGCCAAGGGCCGTTCCGCGGCGCCCGTCGAGGCGGCCGTGCCGGCCTGAGGCGGCCACGCCGCGACGGCAGGAGGGCGGAGGAGCGAGTACGGCACCGCGCGGATCCGTCCACCGCGTCGCGCGGCGCGTGAGACAGCAGGGGCGACGGTGTCCGACGCGCTTGACGAGGCCAGGGCTACGACAGCCGGGATCGGCGTGCCCACCGACGATCTCGCCGGGCGCCGGTGAAACCCCTCATCGCAAAAAGCGCGATTGGATCACCCCTTGGGTGGGAATCCACTCACGGTATCAAGCGTTAGACACCGTGGGAGACAGACCCCCCCGACGGGGGCCCTGTAGGAGGCATTAAAACATGGGCGAGCGCGCACTTCGTGGCACCAGGCTCGGGGCAACCAGCTACGAGAACGACCGTAACACGGATCTGGCCCCGCGCCAGGAGGTGTCCTACACCTGTTCGAAGGGGCATCGCTTCGAGGTTCCGCTTGCAGCCGAGGCAGAGATCCCCGCGACCTGGGAGTGCCGCATGTGCGGCGCGACCGCGGTCCGCGTGGACGGCGAGCTACCCGAGGCCAAGAAGGCGAAGCCACCGCGGACGCACTGGGACATGCTGCTGGAGCGGCGGTCCATCGAAGACCTGGAAGAGGTGCTCAACGAGAGGCTGGCGATCCTTCGCGCGCAGCGACGCAAGAGCGCCTGACCTCCTCACGGTGACGCTGGAACGCCCCGGACCGCAACGGTCCGGGGCGTTTTCCATGCCCACCGGTTCGTCAGCCAGGGGCCGGCCAGGGCCCGCCGAGTGGCCCCCAGGCCGCCGCACCCACGGCTTGCGGTGGGGCGAGCGGCCCGCGGTGCGGTCAGTCCTCGCGCAGCACCTCGCCGTGCACGACCTTGCCGTCGGGCGTGCCCGTGCCGCCGCCGGCGAAGCCGTCGGTACGCGGGAACGGCACCCCGAGGTTCGCGTACGGCGAAGCGGCCGCCATCGCCTTGACCCGCCGCGCGAAGAACCACGAGCCGAACCGCCGCATCGCCGGCCGCGTGAACGGCAGCACGCACAGGAACCCGAACACGTCGGTGAGGAAGCCGGGCGTCAGCAGCAGCGCGCCGCCGACCAGGATGAGACCGCCGTCGGCCAGCTCCTTGTCGGGCATCCGTCCCGACTGGAGCGACTCCTGCAGGCTGCGCCACGCCCTGCGGCCCTCGCGGCGCACGAGCCAGGCGCCGAACAGGCTGTCGGCGATCAGCAACGCGACCGTGGCCCAGCCACCGATCACCGATCCGACCTGGATGAGCAGCCAGATCTCCAGGACAGGGACGACCAGGAAGGCCAGGAAGAGCAGGAGCCGGACCATCGTTTCCTCATTCGCGCGAGCGGAAGGCGTTCACCTGGTAGTAACGCCCGTCGCCCCGTGGACGTTCCACGGCCACCGAAGGCCCAGGGAAGCCCGGGGGGACTTCAGGGACGCCCCGGGGACTCAGGGGACGCCCCGGGGGGAAACGTCGTCAGCGGTGGCGGCGCAGGCGGGCGGGCAGGCCGGTGACGCCCCAGACGCCGACGCGCCAGAACGCCTCGTACATGACCTTGCCGCTCATCTTGCTGGTGCCGTGGGTCCGCTCGACGAACGTGATCGGCACCTCCACGACCCGCAGCCCGTGCCTGGCCGTCCGGAGGGTGAGGTCGACCTGGAAGCAGTAGCCCTGCGACTCCACGTCGGCCAGCCCGATCTTCTCCAGCGCCGCGGCCCGGTAGGCGCGGAAGCCGGCCGTGGCGTCGCGGACCGGCAGCCCGAGCATGAGCCGCACGTAGACGTTGGCGCCCCTGGACAGCAGCTCGCGGTGGCTCGGCCAGTTGAGCACCTTCCCGCCCGGCACCCAGCGCGACCCGATCACCAGGTCGGCGCCGTCGGCGAGGGCGGCGAGCAGCTTGTGCAGCTCCTCCGGCTGGTGGGAGCCGTCGGCGTCCATCTCGACCAGCACGTCGAAGCCCTGGGCCATGCCCCAGTGGAAGGCGTCGATGTAGGCGGCGCCGAGGCCCTGCTTCTCGGGCCGGTGCAGGACGTGGATGTGGTCGTCGGCGGCGGCCAGCTCGTCGGCGACCTCGGAGGTGCCGTCGGGGCTGTTGTCGTCGGCGATCAGCAGGTGCGCGTCGGGCAGCGCCGTGCGGAGCCGTCCGGCGATCAGGGGGAGGTTCTCCCGCTCGTTGTAGGTGGGGACGACGACGAGCACCCGGCCGAGCGTCTGCTCCATCATCGATCCTCTCCCCTGCGGCGCCAGGCGGCCACGCCGATCGCGACCGCTCCTACTATCAACAGTGCCCACTCAGGTGCGGCGCCCACGCGCGTGGCGATCGTCGCCCGCGTGCGCACGGGAACCTTGACGACGTTCGTGGCGGCGACGCGCTCCTTCGTCTGCCAGGCGACCTTACCGTCAGGAGTGACATATGCGGAGATTCCGGTGGTCGCCGCGGTGACCACCGCCCTGTTGTGCTCGACGGCGCGCAGCTGCGACATGGCCAGCTGCTGGGGCGGCAGGTTCGACAGCGCGTAGGTGGCGTTGTTGGTCTGGACGACGAGCGGGGTGCCGCCGGCCCGGACGGTGTCGCGCACCACCCCGTCGAAGGCGACCTCGTAGCAGTTGACGGCGCCGATGGTCACCGGGCCCATCCGCAGGTCGCCCGGCCTGTCGCCGGCCACGGACTGCCTGCCGACCAGGTTGGCCCGCTCGAACAGGGCCAGGAAGATCTCCTTGAACGGCGTGTACTCGCCGAACGGCACCAGCTGCTGTTTGTCGTAGTAGGCGCCGGGCCCGGTGACCGGGTCCCACACGAGGCTGCGGGTGGCGCGGTTCTCGTCGCCGATCGCCACGACCGCGCCCACGAGGGTCGGC
Organism: Nonomuraea sp. NPDC003754; assembly: GCF_053605785.1. Lineage (NCBI taxonomy): Bacteria > Bacillati > Actinomycetota > Actinomycetes > Streptosporangiales > Streptosporangiaceae > Nonomuraea > Nonomuraea sp. NPDC003754. Next base: position 39,709 of record NZ_JBSGJX010000036.1, on the reverse strand, counting down.
ACGCCGACGTCCTTGACGGAGGCGTCGATGATCTGGCGGGCCGTCGCGTCGCGGTAGGGGTCGATGTCGGTGGAGTTCTCCGGCAGGACGACCAGGTCGGGCTTGGGCAGCCGGCCCTCGCGCACGGCCCGCGCGAGCTCGTGCGTGCCGTTGGCGTGGTTGCGCAGCACGATGGCCGGCTCGTCGCCGAGCGCGTACATCCCCTGCCCCGGCACGTTGCCCTGCACGATGCCGATGTTGACGCTCCTGCCCTCGTCGGCGGGGCGCGGGACGGCCGGCCCCAGCAGAGGTACGGCCAGCGCCAGCGCCACGGGCACGACCCGCCTGGCCCGCCCGGCCCGCCCGGCCCGCACGACGGCGCAGGCCAGCAGCGCCCCGCACAGCGCCACCGCGAACGAGACGAGCGGCACGCCGCCCAGCGCGGCGAACCCGGTGAACGGCGTCTCGCCCTGGCTGAAGGCCACCCGCGCCCACGGGAACCCGCCGACGGGGAACAGGCTGCGCGCCCACTCCATGGCCACCCACAGGGCGGCGAACCACAGCGGCCACAGCGGCAGCCGCATCACCAGGGCGGCGGCCGCGGCCATGGCTGCGTAGAAGAGGCTCTCGACGGCCACCAGAGCAAGCCAGGCGTCCAGGCCGATCGGCCTGACCCAGGCCAGCGCCGGCAGCAGGAAGACGAGCGCGGCCACGTAGCCGAGCCAGGCGGCGCGGCGGGGGCGGCAGCCGTACAGGCTGAGGGCGACCAGGCCGATGCCGAGTGGCGCGCACGGCCACCAGCTGAGCGGCGGGAAGGCCAGGAACAACAGCAGGCCGCCGAGAGCCGCCGCGGCGAGCCTGCCCCACAGCAGCCGTCGGGGGGCGCCGTCCGGCCCGGTGGGCGCCGTGACGCCCTGCTTCTCCTGCACCACGGCCGGGGTTCTCCTCGCCAGTCGCATCCTGATGCGGGAAACGCTACCGCCCGAGGCGGCCGACCCCCAAAGGAAGGCACTGGCAGGGTGATCCCGTGGCAGACGGATGCCATGGGATCACCCGCTAGCGGTGTGATCCGAGCACACGGGAGCGGGAAGAGGGCCCGGAAACCCTTCGGACCGGATCCGTCTCGTCGGCGGCGAGCGCGGGGTTCCGTTGTCTACTGGGCGACCGGGCCCGTCCCGGGTCCAACCCCCCGCCCGGTTGGGGTGCCCCGACTCGACGGACCGACGGCCCTGCACCTGGCTGTATGGACGGAGTCACGCTCCGTCACGGACGCAGGGTCCGACGATGTCAGAGACGGCCAACCGGCCAAGTCCCGTGCTGGACTGGGCAGCAAACTACCGACTCCAACTCAGATGTCAACCGTGTCCCGATCAGCGGAAACCTCAAGTTTTCGCAGCTAGGACATGCTCGGCGAGCTCAGTCTAATGCGCTCATCTCCCCGCGAGTCCGCGAAGCGGCTCGGGCAGCGGGCCCTCGTGGACGACGCCGAGGCGCTGGGTGGCCCGCGTGAGCGCCACGTACAGGTCGCTGGCGCCGCGCGGCGACTGGCCGAGGATCTGGCCGGGCTCGGCGACGATCACCGAGTCGAACTCCAGGCCCTTGGCCTCGGTGACGCCGAGCACGGCCACGGCGGCGTCGAGCGCGTCCCTGCCGGTGGCGCCGCCGGCCATCTCGGCCACCTTGTCCAGCAGCGCGTCGGGGGCGAGCACGGCGACCCTGCCGCCGTCGCCGGCCTCCTGGCGCGCCAGCTCGGGCAGGTCGGACAGCGGCGCGGACCACGGCCGCGCGCCGCTGTCCCGCACGGAGGTGGGAGCGCGCAGCGCGGGGTCGATGGTGGCCAGCACCCGCGAGGCGACCTCCATCAGCTCCACGGGGGTGCGGTAGTTGATGGTGAGGGTCTCCTCCCGCCAGCGGCCCGCGACATACGGGTCGAGCACCTGGCCCCACGAGCGGGCGCCGGCGCTGGAGCCGGTCTGGGCGATGTCGCCGACGATGGTCATCGACCTGGTGGGGCAGCGCCGCATGACCGCCCGCCACGCCATCGGCGACAGTTCCTGCGCCTCGTCGACGATCACGTGGCCGTAGGCCCAGGTGCGGTCGGCGGCGGCCCGCTCGGCCGTCGTCAGGTACGGCTGGTCGCCGCGCTGGCGCTCGGCCAGCCGCTCGGCGTCCATGACGTCGGACAGCCCGGTCAGCTCGAGCACCTCGCGCGCGTAGGCGAGCTCGGCCTCCCGCTCGCTCTCCTGGGCGGCGCGGGCGGCGGCCAGCTCCTCCTCCGCCTGCAGGGCGCTGGCGCGCAGCACCTGCTCGTCGATCTCGCCGAGCAGTTCGGCGGCCTCGTCGAGCAGCGGCACGTCCGACTCGGTCCACTCGGTGGACGAGCGGCGCAGCAGGGCGCGTTCCTCACGGCTGAGGCCGGCGGCGGCGTAGTCGAGGCGTTCGGCCGAGCCGTACAGGCCGAGCAGCAGCCGCTGCGGGGTCAGGTAGGGCCACAGCCGGTTGAGCGCGCTCTTGACCACGGGCTCGGTGCGCAGGTCCTCGCGCAGGTCGGCCAGTTCGTCGTCGTCGATGAGGCCCTTGCCGAGCTTCTTGGCCAGCTGCCTGGCCAGCGCGTTGAGGATCGTGCGGACGAACACCGCGCGCGCCTGGTTGTGGCTGCGCCGCGAGCGGATCGCCTTGTTCCTGGCGTTGTCCAGCATGCGCTGGTCGAGGGTGAGCGTCTGGCGGCCGAGAGGCAGCTCGATCGGCTGGCGCGGCACCCGCTGCCGGTCGCGGACGGCACGCGCGATGACCTCGGCCATCCGCACGTCCCCCTTGACGGCGGCGACCTCGGGCCGCTCCCTGGCGGTGGCGCTGACGCCGGGGAAGAGCTCGCCGACCGTCGACAGCAGCACGTCGGTCTCGCCGAGCGAGGGCAGCACCTGCTCGATGTAGCGCAGGAAGGTCAGGCCGGGGCCGAGAATGAGCACGCCGCGCCGTTCGAGCCGCTCGCGGTGGGTGTAGAGCAGGTAGGCGGCCCGGTGCAGGGCGACGACGGTCTTGCCGGTGCCCGGCCCGCCCTGGACCACCAGCACCCCGTTGAGGTCGGCGCGGATGACGCGGTCCTGCTCGGCCTGGATGGTGGCCACGATGTCGCGCATCCGTCCGGTGCGCTTCTCGTCGAGGGCGGCCAGCAGGGCGGCCTCGCCGTTCAGCGTGGCCCGGTCGTCGTCGCTGAGGCCGTCGAGGTCGAGCAGGTCGTCGTCGACGCCGACCACCGTGCGGCCGCGCGTCTGCAGGTGGCGCCGGCGCGTCACGCCCATCGGGGAGGTGGGGGTCGCCCGGTAGAAGGGCTGGGCGACGGGGGCGCGCCAGTCGATCAGCATCCGGTCCTGCTCGTCGTCGCTCAGGCCGAGCTTGCCGATGTAGAGGCGGCCCTCCTCGACGTGGTCGAGCCGGCCGAAGACCAGGCCCCGCTCGACCGCCCACAGCCGGGCCAGCCTGGCGGCGTACATGCCCGCGAAGGAGTCGCGTTCGGACCTGTTCTGCTGGGTGCCGACCGCCCCGGTTGCCAGCACGTCCTTGAGCTGCTGCTGCGTTCGCTCGCGGAGGACGTCCAGACGTCCGTACAGCCGGGAGACGTACTCCTGCTCTCTGGCCACCTCGGTTTGACGAGTCATGGCCGTACCGTTAATGTTGGTAGTAATGGGACGCTCCGGGCCTTTCTTACTGTTGTGGCAACAAATCGCTACCTTATCAGGTCCGTTGAGCCGCTGACATCACGTCTTCATCTCACCGCTTGACTGTATGGCTTCTTCACGTCCATTGTGAGTTAGGAAAGTTTCCTAACTCCAATGGGGTGACAACGCGTGAGCGGTCCGGTTCCTGGAACTCCCAGCCTGTTGCGCGCGATCAACGACCGCGCCGCGCTCCAGGCGTTGCTGGACCGCGGGCCGCTGACCAGGCCCGAGATCGGCACGCTCACCGGGCTGTCCAAGCCGACCGCCTCGCAGCTGCTGTCACGGCTGCAGGAGGCCGGCCTCGTGGTGCTCGACGGCATCAGGGAGGGTCTGCCGGGCCGTACGGCCGAGCTGTACCGGATCAACCCGGCCGCGGCGTACGTGGCCGCGCTCGACGTCGCCCCCGACCGCATCGAGGCCCGCGTCGCCGACATCACCGGTGAGATCGTCGGCTCGCACGTCCTGCCCACCTCCCGCCGCCCCGCCGACAGCCTCATCGACCGGCTGCGCGCCGCCCTCGAGGGGGCCGGCTCGCCGGGACCGCTGCGCAGGGTCGTCATCGGCGTCCAGGCCGCGATCGACCCCACCACGGGCCGCCTCGGCTACGCCACCGCCAAGGACATGCCGGGCTGGCAGATCCCCAACCTGGTGCCGACCCTCAACGCGGGCCTCGGCGTGCCCGTCGACGTGGAGAACAACGTCAACCTGGTGGCCGTGGCCGAGCAGGCCCACGGGGCCGCGCGCGACCACCAGGACTTCGTACTGCTGTGGGCCGACGAGGGCATCGGCTCGGCCGTCGTGCTCGGCGGGCGGATGCACCGCGGGGCGACGGGCGGCGCGGGCGAGGTCGGTTACATGCCCGCCCCCGGCGCGCCGACCGCGCGCGAGGCGGGACACTACGCCAACCACGGCTACCAGGCGCTCACCGGCGGCCCCGCCGTGCTCAGGCTGCTGCGCTCGTACGGCGTGCGCGGCACCGACTTCCGGCAGGCCGTCACGGCGGCGGTGCGCGCGGCCGCCGGCACCGGCAAGAAGGCCGACGACGCCCGCGCGGGCCTGCGCGACATCGCCGCCCGCCTGGCCGTGGGCCTGGCGGCCATCACCAGCGTGCTCGACCCCGGGCTCATCGTGATGACCGGCGGCATCGTGCTGGCCGGCGGCGAGACGCTGCGCGAGCTCATCGAGCACGAGCTGCACGCGCTGACCATCCCCCGCCCCGCCGTACGGCTGTCGAGCGTCGAGGGCAACCCGGTGCTGGCCGGCGCCCTCGACCTCGCCCTCGACACCACACGTGAAGAGGTCTTCAGCTCCACCGTTCCCACCGCATAGAAGCAGCTCCACCGTTCCTACCGCAGAGAAGCAGGGAGGCACCCCCCAGTGCGTTTCGTCCCAGTTGCGGCCGCAGGGCTCACCGCTCTCGCGCTGACCGCGTGTACGGCGGGCAAGGAGGCGCCGCCCTCGCTCGGCGCCCAGCCGAAGCCCTCGGGCGCCGCCTCGCAGGCACTTCCCCCGGCCACCATCGAGCTCTGGCACGGGTTCCAGACCGACGCCGAGGTCAAGGCCTTCGACGAGGCGATCGCCGGCTTCAACAAGAAGTTCCCGCAGATCACCGTCAAGGTCACCAAGGCCGTCCAGGACGACCAGATCACCCAGGCCATCCGCAGCGGCAAGGCGCCCGACGTGGCCGCCTCCTTCACCACCGACAACGTGGCCCTGTGGTGCAAGACCGGCGCCTTCCAGGACCTCACGCCGGTCATCAAGCAGGACGGCATCGACCTGACCGTGCTGCCGGAGGCCTCGCGCTCCTACACCGAGTTCGGGGGCAGGCGCTGCACGATGCCGCTGCTGGCCGACGCCTACGGCCTCTACTACAACAAGGCCCTCATGAAGGGCAACGAGCCGCCCAGGACGCTGTCGGAGCTGACCAGGCTCACCAAGGAGCTGACCGTCAGGAACGCCGACGGCACCATCAAGGTGGCCGGCTTCGTCCCCAGCTTCCAGTACTACGAGAACTCCCCCTCCCACCTCGGCCCGATGGTCGGCGCGAAGTGGTACAACGAGGACGGCACCTCGGCCATCGGCACCGATCCCGCCTGGAAGCAGCTGCTGACCTGGCAGAAGGAACTGGTCGACTGGTACGGCTACGCCAACCTCGAGAAGTTCCGGCGCAGCCTCGGCGACGAGTGGGGCTCGGCTCACCCGTTCTTCAAGGGCCAGGTCGCGATGATCCTCGACGGCGAGTGGCGCAACGCCATGATCGCCAACGACTCCAAGGCCAAGTCGCTCGACTACGGCACGGCCCCGCTGCCCGTCGCCGACGACAAGCCCGAGCTGTACGGCAGCGGCTTCACCGCCGGCACCGTGATCGGCGTGCCGAAGGGCGCCAAGAACCCGCAGCACGCCTGGGAGCTGATCAAGCACCTCACCACCGACACCGACAGTCTGGTGACGCTATCCAACGCGCTGCGCAACGTGCCGACCACCAAGGCGGCGATGGAGTCGCCGCGGCTGGCGGCCGACGCCAACTTCAAGACCTTCCTCGGCATCTTCGCCCACCCGAAGACCAGCACGCTGCCCGCGTCGGTCAACAGCGTCTTCAACCAGGACGCCTTCTCCACCTTCCTGACCAGCTGGGAGAAGGGCGCGGTCACGGACCTCGACGCCGGGCTGAAGGGCGTCGACAAGCGCATCAACGACAAGCTGAAGCTGTCAGGCGGATGAGAGCCAGGCCGAAGCGGCGGGAGGGCCTGCGCGCCCTCCTGTGGCTCTCCCCGTGGATCGCGGGCTTCTCGATCTTCTTCGTCTACCCGCTGATCTCTGTCGTGTACTTCTCCTTCACCGACTACGACCTGTTCACGCTGAAGTGGGCAGGCCTGGACAACTGGCGCTACCTCCTGCAGGACGAGCGGGTGTGGATCTCGGCCAAGAACACGCTGTGGCTGGTCGTCTTCATGGTGCCCGCGCAGGTGCTCTTCTCGCTGGCCGTCGCCCAGTTGCTCACCAAGGTGAAGGCGGGGGCGGGCTTCTTCCGCACCGTCTTCTACCTGCCGACGCTGGTGCCGATGGTGGCGGGCACGGTGGCGTTCGTCTTCCTGCTGAACCCGCTCGGCCCGACGAACCAGATCCTGTCGTGGATCGGGATCAGCGGCCCCGACTGGTTCGGCGACCCGTCGTGGTCCAAGCCGAGCCTCACCATGCTGGCCCTCTGGGGCTGCGGCAACACCATGGTGATCTTCCTGGCGGCGCTGCTCGACGTGCCCAGGCACCTGTACGAGGCGGCGGCGATCGACGGCGCCGGCTCCTGGCGGCAGTTCCGCAGCATCACGCTGCCGACGATCTCGCCGGTGCTGATGTTCTCGGCCGTCACCGCCGTCATCTACGCCCTGCAGTACTTCACGCAGGCGATGATCGCCTCCAGGGTCGCCTCGGGCGCCACCGACTCGGCCGGCAGCACGTTCACCCCCGGCTATCCCGAGCAGTCGCTGCTGACGCTGCCGCAGTGGCTGTTCCACGTGGGCTTCCGCGACTTCAGCATGGGCTACGCCTCGGTGCTCGCGCTGGTGCTGTTCGGCACGTCCATGATCTTCACCCTGATCCTGCTGCGCCAGTTCCGCAAGGCCGAGGAGGTCCTCTCGTGAGCACCACGCTGACCGCCCGGCAGCCGGCCGGGACGATACGGCCGGCGCGGGTGCGGGCCGGCCGGCGCAAGGCGCTGAGCTGGATCGCCACCCACGCGATCGCGGTGGCGCTGGCGGTGATGTTCCTGGGGCCGCTCGTGCTGGTGGGCCTGACCGCGCTGATGAGCGACGAGCAGGCGCTGACCGGCAACCTGTGGCCCGAGTCGTTCGCCTGGTCCAACTTCGCCGACGTCTTCGCCCGCTCGCACCTGCTGGGCTGGACGCTCAACACGCTCATGTACGCCGGGCTCGGGACGCTGTTCATGCTGCTGTCGTCGGTGCCGGTGGCCTACGCGCTGGCCAGGTTCCGCTTCCGCGGCAGGCGGCTGGCCTTCCTGCTGGTGATCGCCACGATGATGCTGCCGCCGCAGGTCGTCGCGGTGCCGATCTACCTGGTGTGGGCCAGGGTCGGGCTCACCGACACGCTGTGGCCGCTCATCCTGCCGATGCTGCTGGGCGACGCCTTCTCCATCTTCCTGCTGCGGCAGTTCCTCATCACGATCCCGCGTGACTACACCGACGCGGCCAGGGTCGACGGCTGCTCGGACCTCCGCACGCTGGTCAGGGTGATCCTGCCCATGGCCAGGCCCGCGATCGCCGCGGTGGCGCTGTTCCAGTTCTTCTACTGCTGGAACGACTACTACGGCCCGCTGCTCTACACCGGCATCAACCAGGACAACTGGACACTGTCTCTCGGCCTGGCGACGTTCAAGGCCTTCCACAGCGTGCAGTGGAACCTGACCATGGCCGCCACCCTCCTGGTGACCATGCCGGTGATCATCGTGTTCTTCTTCGCCCAGAGAGTCTTCATCGAGGGCGTCACATTGACAGGAGTGAAGGGTTGAAACTCGCCGTTGTCGGGGGCGGCTCGACGTACACACCGGAGCTGATCGACGGTTTCGCCCGGCTGCGCGACGAGCTGCCGCTCACCGAGATCGCGCTCGTCGATCCGGACGTCGCCCGCCTGGAGCTGGTCGCGGGGGTCTCGCGCAGGATGCTGGCCCGCGAGGGGCACCCGGCGACGGTGACCGCCACCTCCTCCGTCAGCGAGGGCGTGGCCGGCGCGCAGGCCGTGCTGTTCCAGCTGCGCGTGGGCGGGCAGGCCGCGCGGGAGGTCGACGAGACCCTGCCGCTGCGGTGCGGCTGCGTGGGCCAGGAGACCACCGGCGCGGGCGGCCTGGCCAAGGCGCTGCGCACCGTGCCGGTGGTGCTCGAGCTGGCCGAGCAGGTGCGCCGCCACGCGCCCGAGGCGTGGATCGTCGACTTCACCAATCCCGTCGGGATCGTGACGCGCGCGCTGCTCGACGCCGGGCACCGCGCGATCGGGCTGTGCAACGTCGCCATCGGCTTCCAGCGGCGCTTCGCCGGATACCTCGGCGTCGCGCCTGAGCGGGTGTCGCTCGGTCACGTCGGGCTCAACCACCTGACATGGGAGCGCTCCATCCTGGTCGACGGCGCCGACGTGCTGCCCGCGCTGCTGGCCCGGCACGGGCAGGAGATCGCCGACGACCTCAGGCTGCCGGTCGAGCTGGTGCGCCGGCTGGGCGTGGTGCCCTCCTACTACCTGCGCTACTTCTACGCCCACGACCTGGTGGTCGAGGAGCAACGGGCCAAACCCTCGCGGGCCGCCGAGGTGGCCGCGATGGAGGCCGAGCTGCTCCGGCTGTATGCCGACCCCGCCGTCGACACCAAGCCCGAGCTGCTGGAGCGGCGGGGCGGCGCGTTCTACTCCGAGGCGGCCGTGGCGCTCGTCGCCTCGCTGCTCGGCGACCGGCGCGACGCCCAGGTCGTCAACGTGCGCAACGGGGGGACGCTGCCGTTCCTGCCCGACGAGGCGGTCATCGAGGTGCCCGCCACGATCGGGGCGGCGGGAGCCGTACCGCTGCCGATGCCGGCGGTGGAGCCGCTGTACGCGGGCCTGATCGCGGCCGTGTCGGCCTACGAGAGCCTGGCCCTGGAGGCCGCCCTGCGCGGCGGCGAGGACAGGGTCCGCAACGCGCTGCTGGCCCACCCGCTGGTCGGCCAGGAGGCCGTCGCGGGCGAGCTGACCCGCCTGCTGCTCGAGGCCAACCGGGCGCACCTGCCGTGGGTGGTGTCGTGAGGACCGTGCTCGCGGTCGACGGCGGCAACAGCAAGACGGACGTGGCGCTCGTGGCCGAGGACGGCACCGTCCTGGCCACCGGCCGCGGCGGGGCGTTCCTGCCGCAGAGCGCGGGTGTGAGCGCGGCCGCCGACGTCGTGGAGGAGACCGTACGGCAGGCCCTCGGCCCGTCGCAGGGGCCGCCGTACGCCGATCTGCTGGCCGCCTACCTGGCGGGGGCCGACCTGCCGGCGGAGGAGGAGACGCTGAGCGACGAGTTCGCCGCGCGCTCCTTCGCCGGTGAGGTCGTGGTCGGCAACGACACCTTCGCCCTGCTGCGCGCCGGGGCGTCGGGCCCCTGGGGCGTGGCGGTGGTGTGCGGCGCCGGGATCAACGCGGTGGGCATCTCGCCCACGGGCCAGGTCGCCCGCTTCCCCGCCCTCGGCAAGATCAGCGGCGACTGGGGCGGCGGGCTCGGTCTGGCCGAGGAGGCGCTGTGGTACGCCGCGCGGGCCGAGGACGGCAGGGGCGCGCCCACGGAGCTGGCCTCCCTGGTCAAGGAGCACTACGGCACGTCCACGGTCGAGGAGGTGGTGCTCGGGCTGCACCTCGGCGACCTGGAGCAGCTCAGCCTGCACGGGCTGACGCCGGGGCTGTTCCGGGTGGCCGCGGCCGGCGACGCGATCGCCAGGTCGCTGGTCGAGCGGCAGGCCGAGGAGATCGTGGTGATGGCCGAGGTCTGCCTGCGCCGCCTGGAGCTGCTGGAGACGCCGACGGAGGTGGTGCTCGGCGGCGGCGTGCTGCGCGCGCGTGACCCGATGCTGAGCGAGCTGCTCGACGAGCGGTTCGCGGCGCGGGCGCCGCAGGCCAAGCTCGTGGTCTCCGACCTGCCGCCGATCGTCGGCGCCGCGCTGAACGGGCTGGACCTGCTCGGTGCGGGCGAGGCGGCCAAGGCCCGCCTGCGCGGGCACTACGGCGGCACCCTCTAGGCTAACCGTCTGGAAAGTATCCAGACGGTTTACCCGGAGGCAGCATGTTGCGCACCCTGGTCGTCGGCGCACACCCCGACGAGCCCGAGATCTACGCGGGAGGCACGGCCGCGCTGCTGGCCAGGGCGGGGCACGCGGTGAAGTTCCTGACGCTGACCAACGGCGACGCCGGTCACCACGAGATGGACCGGGCGCCGCTGGCGGCGCGCAGGGCGCAGGAGGCATGGCGCGCCGCCGACGCGCTCGGCGTGATCGCCTACGACGTGTGGGACACCCACGACGGCGAGCTGGAGGCCACCGTCGCGACCCGCGCCAGGGTGATCGCGGCCATCCGCGGCTGGCGCGCCGACGTCGTGATCGCCCTCCACGGCCACGGTCCCGGCCACCCCGACAACCGCGCGGCCGGGCGCCTGGTGGAGGACGCCGTCGCCTTCGTCACCAACAGGAACGTGGCCGCGGGCGGGCCGCCGCTGCCGCGCCCGCCGCTCTGCCTGGTCATGACCGACTACGCCGCGGCCGCCTTCCACCGGCACGAGATCGCCGTGGACGTCGACGAGGTGCTGGAGGCCAAACTGGACGGCTGCCTGGCGCACGCCTCGCAGTTCCTGGAGTACGCGCCATGGCAGCGCGGTTTCGCCGACCAGGCGCCCGCGGCGGGCGACACCGCGGCGGGACGCGCGTTCGTGGCCGAGCACTGGGCGCGGTTCGTGGCCGCCCCGGAGGCGGCGCGCCCCGCGCTGCAGGAGCGCTACGGCGCCGGCCACGCCGCGGCCGTCCGGCACGCCGAGACCTTCGAACGGGCGGCCTACGGGCGGCAGATCGGCGAGGAGGAGCTGCGCAGGCTGCTGCCCGTCTTCGGCGCCTGACCCGCGACGCCCGCTCCCGCGCCGCCCCCGGCGGCCGTCAGGTCTCCTCCAGCTCCGGCGGGCGATGCTCGTACGGCGTGCTGAGCACCACCGTCGTGCGCGTGGAGACGTTCGCGGAGGCGCGGATGTGCTGCAGCAGCTCCTCCAGCGCGATCGGGGAGGCGACGCGCACCTTGAGGATGTAGCTCTCCTCCCCCGCCACGCTGTGGCAGGCCTCGATGGCGCTCAGATGGGCCAGCCGCTCGGGGGCGTCGTCCGGCGCGGCCGGGTCGATCGGTTTGATCGACACGAACGCGGTCAGCGGCAGCCCGATGGCGTCGTGGTCGACCAGCGCGGTGTAGCCGCGCACGACGCCGCGCTTCTCCAGGCGGCGGACCCGCTGGTGCACCGCCGAGACGGACAGTCCGGTCTCCCTGGCCAGGTCGGTGAAGCTCATCCGGCCGTCTCTGGCCAGGAGCGTGACGATCCGGCGGTCGATCTCCTCCATCCGATCAAAAATAGCGGGAGATGGTCACGGCGTGGTCCCGACGGGGGCGCGCAGCTTCATCGCATGCTCGACCAGTGTGATGAGCACCTCGCGGCTGGAGTCGCGCTTGCGGGCGTCGCACAGCACGATCGGGATCGACGGGTCGAGGCCGAGCGCCAGCCGTACCTCGGCCAGCTCGTAGACGGGCGCGCTCTCGAAGCAGTTGACGGCGACCACGAACGGCGTGCCGCGCCGTTCGAAGTAGTCGACGGAGGGGAAGCAGTCGGCCAGGCGGCGGGTGTCGGCCAGGATGACCGCGCCGAGCGCGCCCAGCGCCAGCTCGTCCCACACGAACCAGAACCGCTCCTGCCCCGGCGTGCCGAACAGGTAGAGCATGTAGTCGTCGCCCATGGTGATGCGGCCGAAGTCCATGGCGACGGTCGTGGTGCGCTTGGCCTCCACGCCGAAGGTGTCGTCGACGCCCGTGGAACGGTCGGTGAGCGTCTCCTCGGTGCGCAGCGGCCTGGTCTCGGAGACCGAGCCGACCATGGTCGTCTTGCCCGCACCGAAGCCGCCGGCGATGAGGATCTTGACAGCGGTCGGCAGCCGCCGCCGATCAGAGCGACCGAAGACCATCGAGCACCGCCCTGTACATTCTCTCGTCTTGCATGTCCACCTCGGGTTGAGGATCTTGCACGGTGACGAACCCCTGGTCGAACAGGTCACCCAGCAGGACACGGATCGTGCCCGCCGGCAGGTCGAGGGCGGCGGCGATCTCCGCCACGGAGACCGGCTCGCGGCACAGCCTGGCGATCGACAGGTGCTCGGGGTCGAGGCCCGCGCCCGGCCCCGGCGGTTCGCCTGCCGCGACGGCCAGCGAGATCAGGTCGAAGGAGCCCCTCACGGGTTCGGTACGGCCGCGCGTCACCACATACGGTCTGACGATCTCGGGGTCGACCCACTCCTCCTCCGTCATCGCGCCGCCTCTCCTCTCGCGGGAGAGGTCAGGTACTGGCCGACCCTGGCCACGAGCATGGCCATCTCGTAGGCGACCAGCCCGATGTCGGAGTCCTGCAGGCACAGCACGGCCAGGCACGCGCCCTCGCCTGCGACGGTCACGATGAGATAGCGGGAGCGCCACTCCACGACCGTCTGGCGCACGGCTCCCCCGCCGACGTGCTCGCTGACGCCCTTGGCCAGGCTCTGCAGCCCTGAGGCGACGGCCGACAGGTGCTCGCCCTCGGTTCTGTCCAGGTCCCTCGACGAGGCCATGAGCAGGCCGTCCGAGGAGAGCACGATGGCGTGCTCCACCTCCCCGACGCGGTCCGCCAGATCGTCGAGAAGCCAGTTCAGATCGGTTGTATGGCCTGCTCTCACGCCTCTCCCTCGGTCAGCTTGGCCGCCTGCGTCCGGCCCGGACGGGTACCCGACCGGAACGCGCCCATGATCGCGCGCATTCCGTGGTCGTGCTGCTCCTGCGGTGACATGGCCTCCTCGGTGACGGGCGCGGCGCCTCGAGCCCGGATGCGAGTCGGGGGCGGAACGGCGGCCCGGGGCAGGTGCGCACCGTCGCGCGGCGTGGCGGGGGCGGGGGCGGGGGGGAAGGCGGCGCGCGGAGTGGACAGAGCCTCTGCTCGCGACCGCGCGCCACGCACGTGCGCGAGCGAGACGTTTTTTACCACAGGACGATCACGCACCCGGCGCCTCACCACTCCAGATACCCTAGCAACGCCACATTTTTCACTCAAGCTGCAACAATCTGTAAAAGTCTCAATTACCGCATTTAATGGTATTTAGTAGCGCACCAATTCAAGATCGTATCAGCACGCCGCCCCTCAGGTCGCCCCCTCCCCAGGAGCACCGGGAGCGCTCTCTCTCGCACGTCCCTGGTTCGGCGGCTGTGCCCGGCCACCATCGCGCCGCCTACCGTTGCGGGACCTTCCGGGACGCATCGCCGCCGGCGCTCTCCCCGGTGGTCCCCTGCGCCGGCAGCGGCCATGATGCTCGGCCATCCCGCCCCGAAGCGTTCGGGCCTGCCCAGCAGAGCCGCGGGCACCGCTACCTTCAGCCGGTCCCACACGACCCGGAACAGCACCCCACCCTGGCCCGCCCCACTCGAACCGCGACACCACCCACCGTCAAGCCCTCCCCACTCGAACCGGGACACCACCCACCGTCAGCCCGCCCTACTCGAACCGGGACACCACCCACCGTCAGCCCGCCCACCCCGCCGCCCAGCCCACCCGCACGTGCCCCACCCGACCCGAGCGGCCCACCCTCGACCAGTCCACCGGACCCGAACCCCGTCCCACCCTCAGCCCACCCGACCCGAGACGCCACCCCACCCTCAGCCCGCCCGACCCGAGACGCCGACCACCCTCGACCAGTCCCACCCGACCCCGAGACGCTCTCGACCCGCGACCTGGCGGCGGCGCCTACGTCATCGGGCCCGGCAGCATCGGCCCCGCCCGGCCGGCAAGGTCGCCCCAGTCGGCGCAGCAGCGTCGGCCATGCAACGCAAGCGGGGCATGGCGGGCAGGGTCGGCCCTGCCCTACGAGCTCGTCGCCCCCAGCCGGACATACCCCGACCAAGCGGAAGAGCTCGCACATCGCGCGAACCGCCCCGCGAGATCCCCTCCCCAGGGGCGGCGAGGCCAGAGGTGAACGGGGTGCCATAAGCTGGCACAAACCCAGAGATATCCACCGCGAAGATCCGCCCAGTGATGGTTTCGACCTCCACGTCCGGCAAGGGGCGACGAGCCCTCGAGGGCCGGGCGGCCAGTCGACGTTTTCCGCCCACTTCGCATACTTCATGATTGTTCGCGCGGAGTATCGCATGACTGCCGTTACTTATGGAGGTTGGAGTTTCATGGCGATTGATGGCCTCCTGCCGGTGCATCGGAGGATCCATGGCTGAGTACGCCCTTCCTGCCGAGATCCTCGCCCGCTGCCGGGAGCTGCTGGAACCCGCCATGCGCGCGGCGGTGGCCGACCTGCACCCGTGGGGCGAGCGAATGGCCGCCTTCTCCCTGGGCTGGTCCGACATCGACGGCACACCCATCCGCGGCGACGCGGGCAAGGGGCTGCGACCCGCCTTGGCGATGCTGTGCGCGCAGGCCGCGGGCGGCACGTTGGAGACCGCCGTGCCGGGCGCTGTCGCCGTGGAGCTCGTGCACGCCTTCTCGCTCGTCCATGACGACATCATCGACAGCGACGAGCGCCGCAGGCACAAGCCGGCCGTGTGGAAGGCCTACGGCGTGGGCCCCGCCATCCTGGCCGGTGACGCGCTGCTGGCCCTGGCGATCAGGGCAGTGGCGACCGGCCCGCACGCCGCCGCCACCACGGAATGGCTGTCGGCGGCCCTGGTACGGCTGGTGCACGGGCAGACGCACGACATGGCCTTCGAGGAACGACCGTGGACCGGCCAGGACGCGGTGAGCGTGGCCGAGTACACGGGCATGGCCGCCGACAAGACGGGCTCGCTGCTGGCCTGCGCCGCCGCTCTCGGCGTCACCCTCGCGGGCGCGCCCGAACCGATGGCCCGGCGGATGCACGACATGGGCCTCGAGCTGGGCCTGGCCTTCCAGATGGTGGACGACGTGCTCGGCATCTGGGGCGACCCCGCGCACACCGGCAAACCCGTCTTCGGCGACCTGCGGCGCAGGAAGAAGACGCTGCCCGTGCTGGCCGCGCTCGCCTCGGACTCCACCGCGGGCCGCGAGCTGTCGGCGCTGCTGGCCTGCGGCGCCGACGACGAGGACACGATACGGCTGGCCGCCGACCTCATCGACGCGGCGGGCGGCCGGACGATGACCCTCACCATGGCCGCCGACCACGCCTCGCGGGCGCTCGACATCCTCGACCGTGCCTTCCCCTCGGCCACGGAGCTGCGCGCCCTGTGCACCTCCCTGCTCGACCGCACCCACTGATCCCGCACCGGGCCGCGTGACGCGCACGTCAGGCGGCCCGCCGGTCAGGCAGGCCCAGGGCCCCTTCCCGAGCGAGGTCCACCCGCTCCCCGGCAGGCTCGTCTCCAGCGCGAGCCCGTCTCCAGCGCGAGCCTGTCTCCCCCGCGAGCGCGGACGGCGCGGGGTCACTCGTCTCCGGTCAGGACAGCCAGTACCTGCTCGCCGTACTTGGCCAGCTTGCTCTCCCCCACCCCCGAGACCCCCGCCAGCTCCGCCATCGTCCCCGGGCGGCGGGCGGCGATCTCGCGGAGCGTGGCGTCGTGGAAGATGACGTAGGCGGGCACGCCCTGCTCCTTGGCCGTCGCCCCGCGCCAGGCCCGCAGCAGCTCGAACAGCGGCTGCGCCTCGGCGGGCAGCTCGGCCGCGGCGCTCTGGCGGGCCTGCTTGGCCGCGCGGTCGGCCTTCCTGGCCACCGGGTCGTTCCGCAGCATCACCTGCCGCTCGCCGCGCAGGACCGGCGCGGCGGCGTCGGCGAGGACCAGCGTGCCGTAGTCACCCTCGACGGCCAGCATTCCGAGGGCCAGCACCTGCCGCACCACCCCGCGCCACTGCGTCTCGCTCAGCTCGGTGCCGATGCCGAAGACGGACAGGGAGGCGTGGTCGAACTGCAGCACCTTGTCGGTCTTCCTGCCGAGCAGGATGTCGATCAGCTGGCCGGCCCCGAAACGCTGGTTTCGTTCGCGGCGCAGCCGTACCACGGTCGACAGCAGTTTCTGGGCCGCGACCGTGCCGTCCCAGGTCTCGGGCGGGTTCAGGCAGGTGTCGCAGTTGCCGCACGGCGCGCCGTCCTGCCCGAAGTAGGCCAGCAGGCGCACCCTGCGGCACTCGGCCGTCTCGCACAGGGCCAGCATGGCGTCGAGGTGCGCCGACTGCCGCCGCCGGTGGGCGTCGTCGCCCTCCGAGGTGTCGATCATGCGGCGTTGCTGCACGACGTCCTGCAGGCCGTAGGCCAGCCAGGCCGTGGCGGGCTGCCCGTCACGTCCGGCCCTGCCGGTCTCCTGGTAGTAGCCCTCCACGGACTTGGGCAGGTCGAGATGGGCGACGAAGCGCACGTCGGGCTTGTCGATGCCCATGCCGAAGGCGATGGTCGCCACCATGATCATGCCGTCTTCCCTGAGGAAGCGCGCCTGGTGCGCGGCGCGCGTGCGGGCGTCCAGCCCCGCGTGGTACGGCAGCGCGCTCACGCCGTTCTCCTGCAGGAACGCGGCGATCTTCTCGACCGAGGCGCGCGAGAGGCAGTAGACGATGCCTGACTCGCCCTCGTGCTCGGCCCGGATCAGCTTCAGCAACTGCCGTTTCGGCTCGTTCTTCGGCTCGATCCGGTACTGGATGTTGGGGCGGTCGAAGCTGGCCACGAAGTGGCGCGCCCGCTCCAGGCCCAGCCTGGCGGTGATCTCCTTGTGCGTCTCGGGGGTGGCGGTCGCGGTCAGCGCGATGCGCGGCACGTCAGGCCAGCGCTCGTGCAGCGTGGACAGGGTGAGGTAGTCGGGCCTGAAGTCGTGACCCCACTGCGCCACGCAGTGGGCCTCGTCGATGGCGAACAGCGAGACCGACCCCCTGGCCAGCAGCCGCAGCGTCTGCTCGGAGCGCAACCGCTCGGGCGCGAGGTAGAGCAGGTCGAGCTCGCCCGCCACGAACGCCGCCTCGACCGCGGCCCGCTCGTCCGGCTCCTGGGTGGAGTTGAGAAAGCCCGCCCTGACGCCCGCCGTGGTGAGCGCGTCGACCTGGTCCTGCATGAGCGCGATCAGCGGGGAGACGACCACGCCGGTGCCCTGCCGTACCAGCGCGGGGATCTGGTAGCACAGCGATTTGCCGCCGCCTGTCGGCATCAGGACCAGCGCGTCGCCGCCCGCGACGACGTGGTCGATGATCTCCTGCTGCCCCTCCCGGAAGGAGTCGTAGCCGAAGACGCGCCGCAGCACGTCGGTTGCCTGGGGACCGTGCTCGGGGGAAGTCACCGAGCCACTCTAGGAGAGGTCGCCGACGAAAACGTCCGCCGGAGGAAGGGGCGCCACACCTGGCGCTCCAAGCGGATCCGGAGCACGGCCGCACCCGCTCGCACCGCCGGGCCCCGCCTGCGCGCGGTCACCATGCATGGTCCGTGTCAGAGCGCGCGCTCGAACACCACCAGGTCGATGCCGGGGCCGTCATAGCTGGCGACGGGCCCGGCGGCGGTGAAACCCATGCGCCGGTGGAAGGCGATGGACGCGGCGTTGCCCGGGGAGGTGACCGCCTTCACCCTCCTCCGGCCGTCCGCGCGGGCCAGCGCGAAGAACCGGTCGTAGAGGGTACGGCCGAGCCCGGCGGCCCTGGCCTCCGGCGAGACCCCCACGAAGTGGATGTAGGCCTCCTCCTGCTGGGCCGACGACAGGAAGCCGATCAGGAATCCGGCCAGCTCACCGCCGGGACGCTCGGCCACGAGGCTGGTGCGGTGGAAGTGGTCGAGGAACAACCGGGGCAGCAGCGGCAGGACCTGCCGCCCCCACCAGTCGTCGACCACGGCGGCGATCCGCCCGTAGTCTCCTGGCACGGCCGGACGCAGCTCGACGGTCATCCCGCACTCCCTTCGAAACGGAAGCGCAGGATCCGCCCGACATCCCGCAGCCGGGGGATGCGCGCCAGCACCCACAGCGGCAGCCTGCCCGACAGCAGCGGCAGCCGCTCCAGCCCCGGCATGTCCACACTGCGCACCGCCTCCACGCAGACCAGCCCGTCGTGCCAGCTCTCGATGACGCGGGGGTCGTCCACCCCCCAGTACATGCGCGCCCCGGTCCTCCGTACGGCGGGCACCAGCTTCTGCATCCTGATCCCCATCGTGCCGTAGACGTCGAACAGCAGTTCGCCCGACGGGAAGCGCCCGGTGATCCGCTCGATGAGCCGCCTGCCGTCCTCCTCCCGCAGGTACATCGCCAGCCCCTCGAACACCGCGACGGCGGGCCGGTCGGCGGGCACCCGCTCCAGCCACTCCTGCTCCGTCACCGACGCCGCGAGCTGCGTGTAGTCGCCGCCGGGCGGCGGCAGCAGGCGTTCGCGCAGCTCGATCACCTCGGGAAGGTCGACGTCGAACCACCTGACCGTGGCCGGCCTGGCGACGCGGTGGGCCCTGGTGTCGAGCCCGCACGCCAGGTGCAGGACCGTCGCCTCTTCGTGGTCGGCCAGGAACGCGGCCAGCCAGTCGTCGAGCAGCTTGGCGCGCAGCGCGACGCCCGTCGCGGTCACGGCGTTGATGCCGGTCCTGCGGAAGTCGTAGTCGATGCGGCGCACGGCGGCGACGGCATGCTCGTCACCCAGGACGGGATCGCGCGAACGGGCGTCGAGGGCCCGGCTGTACAGCGTGGCGAGCAAGGTCTCCGGGGTCCCGGTGAGCGTGATCTTCGCGCGCTGCTCCATGCTTGGGACGGTAATCCCGTTGCCGGGAAATGTGCGGGTTCGACATGCTGATCGCCATGAAAGCCCCCTACCGGCAAATACGTGCCGTTTACACAGAGGAGTCGATCACCGTCTACCAGGCCTACGACCCGCCCGTCGCCGTTCCCGCGGTGGCCGCGCAGCGGTTCGTCGCGCCGTTCAAACGCGGACGGATGACCTGGATCAAGCCGTCGTTCCTGTGGATGCTGTACCGCAGCGGCTACGCCACCAAGGACGGCCAGCGCCACGTCCTGGCGATCGAGCTCACCCGCGAGGGGTTCGAGTGGGCGCTGGCGCATTCCTGCCTGTCCGACCGGAGGGACATGCCGGTCCGGATCCAGTGGGACCCCGAGCGCGACCCGCGCCACAATGCGCTGCCGTACCGGTCGATCCAGATCGGCCTGTCGGGCGAGGCGGTCGACCGCTACGTCGGCGAGTGGACGCTGTCGATCACCGACCTGACCGAGCGGGTCCGCGGCCTGCACGCCGAGGTGCGCGCAGGCCGCGAGGTGAGCGGGCTGCTGCCGGCCGAGCGGCCCTACCCGGTGCCCCCGGAGCTGGCGCGGATCATCGGCGCGACTCAGGACTGAGGGAGCGGCTGATGACCAGGCGCTGGATCTGGTTGGTGCCCTCCACGATCTGCAGGACCTTCGCCTCGCGCATGTAGCGCTCGACGGGGAAGTCCTCGACGTAGCCGTAGCCGCCGAACACCTGCACCGCGTCCGTGGTGACCTTCATGCACACGTCGGTGGCGAACAGCTTGGCCATCGCCGCCTTCGTCCCGTACGGCCGGCCCGCGTCACGCAGCCGCGCGGCCTCCAGGTAGAGCGCGCGGGCCGCGGCGATCTGCGTGGCCATGTCGGCCAGCATGAAGCCGACGCCCTGGAAGTCGATGATCCGCGAGCCGAACTGGCGCCGCTCCCCCGCGTAGGCGGTGGCGGCGTCGAAGGCGGCCTGGGCCAGCCCGACCGCGCACGCCGCGATGCCGAGCCGTCCGCCGTCGAGGGCGCCCATGGCGATGCGGAAGCCCTCGCCCTCCGCGCCGACCAGCGCGGACGGCGGCAGCTGCACGCCGTCGAACCGAACCTGCGCGGTCGGCGAGGAACGCATGCCCATCTTGTGCTCGGGCGGGCCGTAGGACAGCCCCTCCAGCCCGGACGGCACGCGCAGGCACGAGATGCCGCGGGCCCCCGGGTCGCCGGTGCGGGCCATGAGCATGTAGAAGTCGGCGACGCCGCCATGGGTGATCCACGCCTTGACGCCGTCGACGGTGTAGCCGTCGGGGCCCGGCACCGCGCGGGTGGTCAGCGCGGCGGCGTCGGAGCCCGAGGCGGGCTCCGACAGGCAGTAGGCGCCGAGCAGCTCGCCGCCGACCATGTCGGGCAGCAGCTCCTCGCGCTGCTCCGGCGTGCCGAAGGAGGCCACGGGGAAGCACGACAGCGTGTGCACCGACACACCGAGGCCGACGGCCAGCCATCCGGCCGCCAGCTCCTCGACCACCTGCAGGTAGACCTCGTACGGCTGCTCGCCGCCGCCGTACTCGGCCGGGTAGGGCAGGCCGAGCAGCCCCGTCGCGCCAAGGGTGGTGAACACCTCGCGCGGGAAACGCCCTGCCGACTCGTCGGCCGCCGCGCGGGGCGCGATCTCCTTGGCGATCAGGTCTCGGGTCAGGTCGATCAGGTCGTGCGCCTCGGGGGTGGGCAGGGCACGCTCAACGGTCATCGCGACACGCTCCAGTGATGGGCTCGGGGTCTCCGATCCCCCGATTCTGTCATCGCCACCGGCCCCGGCCGCCGCACGGGCCCGACCGCCCGCAGGCCCGACCGCCCGCAGGCCCGGCCCAACGCCGCAGCACCGGTCATGACACCGCACGAGCGGTCAGGACACCGAGCGGACCGGACACCGAGCGGACCGGACACCACACGGCCGGGCCGGGCGCCGTACAGACGGGCGGGCGCCGCGCAGGCGGGCCGTCGCCACACAGCCGGACACCATGCAGACGGGCGGGCGCCGCGCGGGCGGACCGGGCGCCGCGCGGGCGGACCGGACACGGGTTGACGCCGCGCGGGCGGACCGGACGCCGCGCGGCGACCGAGCCCGCCCCGGGGCGCCGCTAGACGATCACCAGCTCGCGCGTGGTGTTGTTGAGCCGCGCGCCGCCGTCCTCCGTGCACACGACGATGTCCTCGATCCGCGCGCCGTGCCGCCCCTGCAGGTAGATGCCCGGCTCGACGGAGAAGGCGAACCCCGGCTCCATCGGCTCGGTGTTGCCCGAGACGATGTACGGCTCCTCGTGCGTCTCGATGCCGATGCCGTGCCCGGTCCGGTGGATGAAGTACTCGCCGTAACCGGCCTCGGCGATCACCGACCTGGCCGCCGCGTCGATCGACTCGCAGGTGACGCCGGGCCGTACCGCCGCGCAGGCCGCCTCCTGCGCCTGGCGCAGCACCTCGTAGTAGGCGGCGAAGTCGGCGGGCGGCTCGCCCACGCAGTAGGTGCGGGTGGAGTCGGAGCAGTAGCCGTTGTGCAACTGGCCGCCGATGTCGACCACCACCGGCTCGCCCGCCTGGATGACCCGGTCGGAGACGTCGTGGTGCGGGCTGGCGCCGTTGGGTCCGGAGGCGACGATGACGAAGTCGACGCTGGAGTGGCCCGCGGCCAGGATCGCGTCGTGGATGTCCTTGGCGACCTCGCGTTCGGTACGGCCCGCCTTGAGGAACTGCGGCACCTGCCGGTGGACGGCGTCGATCGCCTCCCCCGCCTCCCGCAGCGCCGCGACCTCGGCCGCCGACTTGCGCATCCGCAGCTCGCGCAGCACGGTGCCGGCCAGCACCTGCTCGGCGGACGGCATGGCGGCGCGGAAACGCAGCGAGGCCATCGCCCACATACGGTCGGCCAGCCCCACCTTGGCGACCTGGCCGAGGCGCGCGGCGACGACGGCATAAGGGTCGTCGGTCTCGTCCCACGCAACGAAGTCGAGCCCGAGCCGCGAGGCGGGCGAGGCCTGCGCCGCGGGCAGCTCCAGGCGCGGCACCATCATGAACGGCTCGCCGCTCGCGGGCACCACCAGGCAGGTCAGCCGTTCCAGCGGCAGCGCCTCGTATCCGCTCACGTACCGCAGGTCAGGGCCGGGCGTGAGCAGCAGAGCGCCGAGGCCCGCCTTGGCGGTGGCCTCCTGGGCGGCGGCGAGGCGGGACACGGGATAAAGGTCTTGGGACGTCACAGGGGCCAATCTACTCTCGTCGCATTCCGCCGGAAGCGCCCACATCGCGCCCCCGCCACCCGCCCGCGAGGCCGCGGAGAGTGCGACCATAGGACCCGTGCTGATGCTTCTCGACACCCCGTCGCTCTACTTCAGGGCCTTCTACGGCATCCCGGAGTCGATGACGGCGCCCGACGGCATGCCCGTCAACGCCGTGCGCGGACTCATCGACATGATCGCCACGCTGGTCCGCACGCACGCGCCCACCGAACTGGCCGCCACCATGGACGCCGACTGGCGGCCCGCCTTCAGGGTGGCGGCCATCCCCTCCTACAAGGCGCACCGGGTCGCCTCCGGCGACGCCGAGGAGGTGCCCGACACGCTGGTGCCGCAGATCCCCGTCATCGAGCAGGTGCTCGACGCGGTCGGCATCGCCAGGCTCGAGTCGGCGGGCTTCGAGGCCGACGACGTCATCGGCACCCTCACCCATCAGGCGGGCGGCGCGGTCGACATCGTGACGGGCGACCGCGACCTGTTCCAGCTCGTCGACGACTCCCGCCCGGTGCGCGTCCTCTACACCGCCAGGGGCGTGCGCAACCTGCAGGTGGTGGACGAGGCGTTCGTCGCCGCCAAGTACGGCATCCCCGGCCGCGGCTACGCCGACTTCGCCACGCTGCGCGGCGACCCCAGCGACGGCCTGCCGGGTGTCGCCGGGGTCGGCGAGAAGACCGCCGCCTCGCTCATCACCCGGTTCGGCTCGCTGGAGGCGATGCTGGCCGCCCTCGACGCCGGCCAGACCGACGGGTTCCCCGCCGGCTGCCGCACCAAGCTGGCCGCCGCCCGCGACTACCTCGGCGTCGCCCCCACCGTGGTCGAGGTCGCCCACACCGCGCCGCTGCCCGAGACCGACCTCGCGCTACCCGCCAAGCCGCGTGACCCCGAGGCGCTGGTACGGCTGGCCGACCGCTACGGCCTCGACTCGCCCCTGAACCGCCTCCTGGACGCCCTGTCCCGCTGACCCACCTCGACACCGGAAGAAGCCGCCGGGCCCGTCCGGGCGAACAGGGCTACTGTCGGTGCCCGGCGTTTCGGGGAAGGCCGCAGGGCCACGCGCACGTGAACGGTGCGGCCATGGCAGCGGATCCGGCGCCCCGCCGCGGGAACGTGCGAGCGCTGGCCAGGCGCGCCGCCTGCCGTACCGAAGGGCGCGCCACGCGGGACAGGGCGGGCCGCTCGCCATGCCCGGAAGGCGGGCACGCCGCCTGCCGTACCAGGGACTCGCGACCGGCCGCTCACCATGCCGGGGCCGGGCGAACCACCTGCCGCGCCAGCACCGGGCAGACCGCTTGCCATACCCAGAGCCAGGCAGACCGCTTGCCGTACCCGGGCCGGGCGCGCGCTTGCCGTACCCACCAGGCATGGCCGCGGGTCGCGCCCTCGGGATGCGGGGCCGCGGCCACCCCGGCATCGGCCGGAGGGCGGCCCGCCGTCCGGAGGCGTCGTGCCGGCCTCAGGAAGGGGCTTCGCAGCGGGACCCGATCGGGGACGGGGATCGCGCCGGCCAAGGTCATGAGGCCGACTAGCTGTGCCCGGCTGACCGGTGGAGGGTGATGATCGTCTGGGTGCCCTCCGCGTCCACGATGTCGAAGGCCCGGGGCGTGTCCGGTCCCAGGGTCGCGGCGAGGATCTTCCGGGGCCGCTTGATGCCGTGCCGGAGGACCACCGGGTTCCGTCCGTCGCGTCCGCCCACCCCGACGGAGAAGATGTCGTCCTTGTCGTCGTACTCCAGGTAGGCGAGCGGCAGCCGCTCGGCCTGCAGGAGGTCGCCGAACGATTCGCTCAGCACCTCGATGGTCACGTCCGAGCCTTCGTACTGCCTGGTCAGGTTGTCCATGAAGGAGTGCCATTCGTCGCGCGGCACCTCGGGTCGCTGCTGGGTCATTTGACGGCTCCCTTCCGACGGGGTTCCGCGATCGCCTCCCATGCTGGCCGGACCCCCGCCCGCGCACATCACCCGATCGGGTAGGGAATCTCGATCGACATCCCGCCGGCCCGCTCCCGTGAGCGCGGCGGCCACCGGTCGGTCAGCTTCGACAAGGTCAACGGCACGATCTGCCTCCGGAACCGGCGCATGCCGCGCGGCCTGGGGGCCCTGGCGTGATGCGATCACCGGCCTCCGCTCGGGAGCACGTCGCCCGGCACCGACGGCCGACCGTTCCTTGTATGACCGGTTGAGGGTAAACCGATTTAGCCACTTCGGGCCGCCGTGCTCTCCCGCACGGTCAGCCGGGGCGTCGGCGTCTTGACGTTCAGCGGGGTGGCAGGATCGGCGATCGTCTCCAGCAGCGTCCGCGCCACCTGCTCACCCAGCGCGAACGTGTCGCGCGAGAGCGCCGTGAGCGCGGGATGCACGATCTGGGCCAGCACCGAGTCGTCGAAGGCCACGATGGAGACCTCCCCAGGCACGGACACGCGCATCTCCGCCGCGACGCCCAGCCCCGCCACCGCCATGACGTCGCTGTCGTAGACGATGGCCGTCGGCCGCTCGCGCCGCGACAGCAGGGCTCTGGTCGCCGCCGCCCCCTGCGCGTCGCTGAAGTCGGTCGGCACGGAGACGACCTCCAGGTCGAGCCGTCGCGCAGCGTCACGCAGCGCCCTGACCCGGCGCTGGGTGTGCCGGAAGGAAGGCAGGCCGGACACGTGGGCGATCCTGGAGTGCCCGAGCGCGGCCAGGTAGTCGGCGATCGACAGCATCGCCTCCCTGTCGTCGGCCCACACGCATGACAGCCCGCCGTGCGGGCCGGGACCGCCGAGCACCACGGCCGGCACCCCCAGTTCGTCGAGCACCTCCAGGCGCGGGTCTCGCACCTGAAGGTCGACCAGGATGAACCCGTCGACGCGTCCCTCGGAGGCCCAACGCCGGTAGACCTCGATCTCGGCCGCGGTGTCCTCCACGACCAGCAGGTGCAGCGCCACCGCGCCCGCCGAGAGCCCCGCCTGCAGGCCCGACAGCAGGTGGGCGAAGAAGGGCTCCACCCCGATGGTCCTGGCGGGTCGCGCGATGACCAGGCCCGCGGCCTCGGCCCGCGCCCCGCCGAGCGCCCTGGCGGCGCTGTGCGGGCGCCAGTTCATCTCCTCGGCCACCCGCAGGATGCGCGCCCTGGTCTCCTCGCTCACGCCGGGCCTGCCGTTGAGCGCGAAGGAGACGGCGCCCTTGGACACCCCGACCCTGCGGGCGATGTCGGCAATCGTCGGTCGCCCCACGGCTCCCCTTCCTCTCGGGCACGGAGTCTAGCCGGAGAAACGTCGTCAAGCTCTGGAACGGTTTAGCCCCAACCGGGCGACGTCCGGCGGATCCCGGCAAAGGGATAAGTTGATCAGGTGAGCACGAACATCCGAGTGTCCGGAGATGTCCACCCACGGCTCGTGGACGGGTTCGAGCGGATCAGGCGCGAGATCCGGCTGCCGGAGGAGTTCCCCCCAGCGGCGCTGGAGGAGGCCGAGCGCGTGGCCGCCGACCCCGCGGCCGCGGCCCGTCAGGACCTCACACACCTGCCGTTCGTCACCATCGACCCGCCGGGCTCCATGGACCTGGACCAGGCCGTCCTCATCGAGGCGCCGGGCCCCGGCTACCGCGTGTGGTACGCCATCGCCGACGTCGGCGCCTTCGTCAGGCCCGGCGGCGCCCTCGACGCCGAGGCCCGCCTGCGCGGCGAGACGGTCTACCTGCCCGACGGCAAGGTGCCGCTGCACCCGCAGATGCTCTCGGAGGGCGCGGCCAGCCTGCTGCCCGGCGTGACCAGGCCCGCCGCCGTGTGGCGGATCGACCTCGACGCCGAGGGCCGCACCGTCGGCGTGGACGTGCAGCGCGCCCTGGTGCGCAGCCGCGAACGGCTCGACTACGACTACGTGCAGGCCGCCGTCGACACCGGCACCGCCGACGGCACGCTGAAG
The DNA here is from genome assembly GCF_053605785.1 of Nonomuraea sp. NPDC003754. NCBI lineage: Bacteria > Bacillati > Actinomycetota > Actinomycetes > Streptosporangiales > Streptosporangiaceae > Nonomuraea > Nonomuraea sp. NPDC003754. The sequence continues at coordinate 13,401 of NZ_JBSGJX010000036.1, read as the reverse complement.
CTGCTGGCCGAGGTCGGCCGCCTGCGGCTGGAGCTGGAACGGGCTCGCGGCGGCGTCACGCTCCCCACACCCGAACAGGAGATCGTCACCGCCGACGGCGGCTACCGCCTGGAGTACCGGGTGCCGCGGCCCTCGGAGGCATGGAACGCGCAGATCTCCCTGCTCACCGGCATGGCCGCGGCCTCGATGATGCTGGACGCGGAGATCGGCGTGCTGCGCGTGCTGCCGCCGCCGCGGCCCGGCGACCTGGCCACGGTCCGCAGGGCCGCCCTCGCGCTCGGCGTGCCGTGGCCCGAGGGCGCCACCTACGGCCAGGTCGTGCACGGCCTCGACCCGAAGGTGCCCGCCCACGCCGCTTTCCTCAACGAGTCGAAGGTGCTGCTGCGCGGCTCCGGCTACGTCGCCTTCGACGGGGAACCGCCCTCGCAGGCCGGGCACGCGGCGGTGGCCGCGCCGTACGCGCACGTCACGGCGCCGCTGCGGCGCCTGGTCGACCGCTACGCGACCGAGGTGTGCCTGGCGATCGCCGCGGGCGAGCCCGTGCCGGACGACATCCAGGCGGCGCTGGGCGGCCTGCCCGAGATCATGTCTGTCACCGGACGCCGGGCCGGCGCGGTCGAGCGGGCCTCGGTCGACCTGGTGGAGGCGTTCGTGCTGCGCGACAGGATCGGGCACAGCTTCGACGCGGTCGTCATCGACGTCGACGAACGCCGCCCCGGCGGGCTGGTGCAGCTGACCGACCCTGCCGTCATCGCCCGCTGCGACGGCACCCCGATGCCGCTCGGCCAGCCGGTACGGGTCCGCCTCACCCAGGCCGACCCCGGCACCCGCGAGGTCCGCTTCACCCTCGCCTGACCCCGCCGCCACGTCACCCGCCTGACCCGGCCCCCTCGCATCCCACCTGACCCCGGGCCGCGTGACCCTCACTGTCCCCGACCCGCGTCACCCTCTGACCCCGGCCCGCGTCGCCCTCGCTCACCCCAGAACTCGCGTGGCCCTCGCTGACCCCACGACCCGCGCCCTCGCTGACTCACATGACCCGCTTCATCCTCGCTGACCCCATGGCTTCATCCTCGCTGACCCCGACCGCGTCCATCCCGCCTGATTCAAGGCCCGCCAGGTCCCGCCCGGCACCGCCAAACCCGCTTCCGCCCAGAGCCCGTCGACGGCCGCACCGCCCCTCCGCGGGGATCCCAGGAACGAGCGAGAGCCGCGCGCGGAGCGGGGGGATCACGCGCGCGGCCCGATCAGGTGCTACCGGTGGCTCACTTCTTGAGTGGGCTCCAGCCCGCGCCGATACCCATGAGGTGCAGGGCGACGCACAGCAGGCCGGCGGTGCCGAGAGTGGCGACGGTGATCACACCGCCGACCGCCACTCCGGCGATCTCGAAGACCAGGGCGAGCACGAACAGCAGGGCAGCGATGAGAGCGAACATCCCAACCTCCAGGCGGGGGAGACCTTCCGACATGGGGATTTCCGCTGTGATCACCCGGAAAACTGGCGCCAAGGTGACCTTAGGTGAACCTACGACCACGTCACCTTGACCGCCCGGTCAGCCGTCCTGCCCGTCCTTCTTCTTCCCTCCGTACGGCACGCCGGGCCGAGGCCACCGGGGTCACCGGTGACCACCCGTCCTTCACGCGTACTCCAGCAGGACTCCGGCGGGCCGCCGTCACGTCAGGCTCGTCGGACGATCGCTTCAGCCCCTGGCCGGCGCCCTCACAGCCCTCTCCCGGACACGCCCTGCGGCTCAGGACGCCACGCCCCTCCCCCACCGCGCGGGTCGTCCATGCTCGTGCCGCCACGGCACACACCCCACGCCCGGTCAGGAGGGCCGGATCCGAGCGGGCGGGTTCGGGCCGGGACACGGTGCCGTCCCAGGCCCACTCAGGCCCGTTCGCCCCGCTCCCGGGCCGGCGATGCGGTCGTCCGTCCAAGCGGCCGGAAAGCCGACGAGTCAAGCGGCCGGAAAGCCGACGAGCCGGGCGGCGGCTGCCTGCCGTACGGGACGGGAGGCAGCCGCGGCCCGGCTCAGGACAGCGACGAATAGGCCACGACGCCGCGGCGCATCGCGTCGATCGCCTTGATCGCGGTCTGCTTGACCTTGCTGCCGGGCGCGGCGGCGTTGCCCAGCTGCCCGAGCAGGTCCATCAGCTGCTTGATCCAGCGCACGAAGTCGCCGGCCGCCAGCTCGTTGCCGTTGACGCCGTCGGCCAGCACCGCGTCGAGGCTGTGGCCCTTGGTCCAGCGGAAGGCCGCCCACGCGAACCCCAGGTCGGGCTCGCGGATGATCGACAGCCCGTTGTCCTGCTCGATGCCCTCCAGCTCGCCCCACAGCCTGATCATCGCCGTCAGCGCGTCCTGTGCCTTGCCCGCGGGGATCTTCGGGCGCCGGGCGTCGTCGGCCGCCCGCGACTCGAACACCAGCGCTGACACGCACGCGGCCAGCTCCGCCGGGTCGAGCTCCTCCCACAGCCCGGACCGCAGGCATTCCGCGGTGAGCAGGTCGAGCTCGGTGTAGAGGCGGCCCAGGCGGCGGCCCTCGCCGGTGACCGTCTCGCCCTCGAGGTAGCCGAGCTGTTCCAGCACCGCGCAGATCCGGTCGAAGGTGCGCGAGATGACGTGCGAGCGGCCCTCGACCCGGCGGCGCAGCCCCTCGGTCTCGCGCAGCAGCTTGTAGTAGCGCTCGGCCCAGCGGGCGTGCTCCTCCCTGTCGGCGCAGCCGTGGCAGGGGTGCTGGCGGATCAGTCGCCGCAGCTCGGTGATCTCCTCGTCCTCGACGGCGTGGTCGCGGGCGCGCGCGGGCTTGCCGAGGTCGCGGTCGCCCATCTTGGCCATCAGTGACGAGACGAGGTTGGCGCGTTCCTTGGGCGCGCGGGCGTTGAAGTTGCGCGGGATGCGGATCTTCTCCACCGGCTCGACCGGCACCGGGAAGTCGGCCGGGTCGAGCTTCTTGACCTGCTTGCCGATCGTGAGCACGAGCGGGTTGGGCCCATGGCCGCGCGGGTTGAGGCCGGGATCGAGGACGATGGCCAGACCGGCCCGGCGCCCGCCGGGCACGCGGATGACGTCGCCCGGCTTCAGCGCCTCCAGCGAGCGCACCGCGGCGGCCCTGCGGGCGGCGCCGCGCTCCTTGGACAGCTCGGTCTCGCGGTCGGACAGGCGGCGGCGCAGCTCGGCGTACTCGGCGAAGTCGCCCAGGTGGCAGTGCATCGCCTCCTGGTAGCCCTCCAGCGCCTCCTCGTGCTTGCGCAGCTGCTTGGCGATCCCGACGACCGCCCGGTCGGCCTGGAACTGCGCGAACGAGGCCTCCAGCAGGGTCTTGGCACGCTCGCGGCCGAACTGGCCGACCAGGTTGACGGCCATGTTGTAGGAGGGCTGGAAGCTGGAGCGCAGCGGGTAGGTGCGGGTGCCGGCCAGGCCGGCGACCGAGATCGGGTCCATGCCGGGCTGCCACACCACGACCGCGTGGCCCTCGACGTCGATGCCGCGCCGCCCCGCGCGGCCGGTTAGCTGGGTGTACTCGCCGGGGGTGAGGTCGGCGTGGGTCTCGCCGTTCCACTTGTCGAGCTTCTCGATCACCACGCTGCGGGCGGGCATGTTGATGCCGAGCGCGAGGGTCTCGGTGGCGAAGACCGCCTTGACCAGGCCGCGGGTGAACAGCTCCTCCACGACCTCCTTGAAGGCCGGCAGCATGCCCGCGTGGTGGGCGGCCAGGCCCCGCTCCAGGCAGTCGCGCCATTCCAGGAAGCCCAGGACCGCCAGGTCCTCGTCGGGCAGGTGGGCGGTGCGCTCGTCGACGATCTGGCGGATCTCGTGGCTCTCGCGCTCGGTGGTGAGCCTGATGCCGGCGTAGAGGCACTGCATGACGGCCGCGTCGCAGCCCGCGCGGGAGAAGATGAACGTGATCGCCGGCAGCAGGCCCTCGGAGTCGAGCTTGTCGATGATCGAGGCCCGGTCGGGCGGGCGGAAGCGCGGCGGCCTGCCGTACCCGCGCCTGCCCCTGCCGCCGGCCAGCCGCTCCTCGTCGCGGGTCAGCCGCATCAGCGTGGGGTTGATCCGCATGAGGTTGTCGCCGTCGTCGGTGGAGAACAGGTCGTAGACCCGGTGACCGACCATCATGTGCTGCCACAGCGGCACCGGGCGGTGCTCGTCGACGATCACGGTGGTGTCGCCGCGCACCTCGCCCAGCCACTGGCCGAACTCCTCGGCGTTGCTGACCGTCGCCGACAGCGCCGCCAGCCTGACCGACTCGGGCAGGTGGATGATGACCTCTTCCCACACCGCGCCGCGGAAGCGGTCGGCCAGGTAGTGGACCTCGTCCATGACCACGAAGCCCAGGCCCGCGAGCGTGGCCGAGCCCGCGTAGAGCATGTTGCGCAGCACCTCGGTGGTCATGACCACGATCGGCGCGTCGCCGTTGACGCTGTTGTCGCCCGTCAGCAGGCCGACCTTGGCGGTGCCGTAGCGCTTGACCAGGTCGTTGTACTTCTGGTTGGACAGCGCCTTGATGGGGGTGGTGTAGAAGCACTTCTGGCCCTGGTCCAGGGCCAGATGGACGGCGAACTCGCCGACGACCGTCTTGCCCGAGCCCGTCGGGGCCGCCACCAGGACGCCGTCTCCCGCCTCCAGCGCCCGGCACGCGTCGAGCTGGAAGGCGTCCAGCTCGAACTCGTAATGCCCCCGAAACGACCTGAGTGCGGCACCGTCGTCCCCGTGCTTTTCACGGAAGGCCGCGTAGCGTTCCGCTGGCGTTGTCATACCGCCAGCCTACCGAAACCGCCATTCCGGTCAGGCCCGGACGTCGAGCCCGGATCTCCCCCAGGATGGCCGGCGCTCTCCTCAGGAGCGGGCGCCGGGTCGGGCATGCCGGTGTCCAGCGCTGAGCCCGGGATCCGTCGCGGCGTTGGACACCCGGGCGAGCGCCTTTGCCGGCGAGATCACAGGCCGATCGTCTTGAGGATCAGCGCCCGCAGCCAGTTCGCCGGCGGCTCGTGCAGCGCCGTACCGGCCCCCGCGACCGCCGCGACCGCCTGGGCGCCGGCCGGCAGTCGGCGCGATGGCGGACCCAGACCATCATCGCGGCCGCCCGTCTGCTGAGCGACGCTCGCGGGCGGCCAAGCCTGCGCGAAGCCGCCCGGGAGATCAATATTCGTCCGGGAGCCGGGAGAGCGGTTTCTTAAGCCCTCGCTCATGAAACGGTCGTGCCGCGTCGCCGGCCGTGACGTCGACGACGGCCAGGTTCTGCGCGAGGACGAGCCGCCGACCGGGTGGGCCGACGTGCGGCGCGAACCCGCCCGTCGTCGAAGCCGCCCAGCCGCCGGTGTTCGAGGGCTGGTCTGGTCGAAGCGTTGATCATGTCGGCGGCGGCCGGTTCGCATCAAGAGGCATCAACCCAGCCAGGCGCCGCCCCGCGCCTGCTACCTGCTACCTGCCTGGTCAGGACACGTTCTACGGTGCCAGCAGGGCTGCTTCCGGCAGTAGCCGGTTGTGCTGCCGGAAGCAGCCAGCCGCGCCCCACTACTCACATCAGGACGCGCAGCGCTCCCGGCGCGACGGCGCAGGTCAGCGGCAGCGAGCCGACACGCTCGCCGTCGGCGTAGGCGACCACGTCGGGCGCCTCCAGCGTGACGCTGCGCGCCCTCAGCATGGTGACGGCCGGATGACCGGCATGGCTGCCGCGGTAGACGCCGGCGAAGGAGCGTACGAACGCGCCCTTGCCCACGGCGCCCAGGATCGTCACGTCGAGCAGGCCGTCGTCGGGTTCGGCCGCCGGGCAGATGCGCATGCCGGCACCGTAGGAGGCGGTGTTGCCCACGGCCACCAGCATCGCCTCCTGCTCGACCACCTCGCCGTCGAGGGTGAGCCGGAACGGGATCGGGCGGAACGAGCGCAGCTCGCCCGCGGCCGCCACCAGGTACTTGGCCCTGCCGGGCGGCCAGCTGAGGGCGTTGGCGCGTTCGTTGACCCTGGAGTCGAAACCGCAGCACACCACGCTGGCGAACCACTCGTCGGGCCCGACGCGGGCGGCGTCGACCGTTCTGGTTCGGCCGCGCAGGATCGCCCTGACGGGGTCGCGGCGGGTGAGGCCGAGCGCTGCGGCGAAGTCGTTGCCGGTCCCGGCCGGGATGATGCCCAGCGGCACGTCGCTGCCGGCCACCGCCTGCACCGCCAGGTGGACCAGGCCGTCGCCGCCGAAGGCGACCAGCGCGTCAGGGCGTTCGGCGACCGCCGTACAGGCGCGTTCCAGGGCGTCGGCGGGGCCGGTGCCGACGATCACGCTCACGTCGGCGCCGCCCGTGCGCAGCCGGCGCACCAGGGGCTCCAGCAGGCGCAGCGTCCTGCCGCCCCGGGCGGCGGGATTCACTAAGAGGGCGAGGTCCACCCGTCAGTCGTCCAGGTTCAGCGGCGCGGCCTCGTCGTCCGACAGCAGCGCGTCCGGGTCCTGCGGCCGGCGCCGTTCCCTCAGGAAGATGAACCCCTCGGCGAGGAAGTAGAGCACCACCATCGGCGCGGCCAGGGCCATCATGGTCAGCGGGTCGCCGCCGGGCGTGATCACGGCGCCGAAGACGAACATGAGGAACACCACCGTACGGCGGTGCTTCTTGACCGTGGCGTGCGACAGCACCCCGATGATGTTGAGGAAGACCAGCAGCAGCGGCAGCTCGAACGACACCCCGAAGATCACCAGCATGATGAGCACGTAGTCGAGGTACTCGTTGATCTGGATGGTGGCGACGGTGTCGCTCGGCATGAAGCCCAGCAGGATGGCCAGGCTGGTGTCCATGATCACGTAGGCGAGCGCGGCACCGCCCAGGAACAGCGGGATCGCCAAGGACAGGAACGCCACGCTGTAGCGCTTCTCGTTGCGGTAGAGCGCGGGAGTGACGAAGGCCCAGATCTGGTAGAGCCAGACGGGCGAGGACACCAGGATGCCCACCATCGCCGCGACCTTCAGCGTGGTGAAGAAGGACTGGAAGATGCCGCCGGTGGTCAGCGTGCAGTGTCCAGGGCGCAGTTGCTGGGCCGCGGCCGTGTCGCAGAACGGTTCCTTGATGAAGGCCCAGACCGGGTCGAACAGGAAGAACCCGATGACCACACCGACGACCAGCGCGAGCATTGCGATGACGAGCCTGTTGCGCAGCTCGCGCAGATGCTCCATGAGAGGCATGCGCCCCTCATCGTCGACGGCGGTCTTGTTGGGCCGTTTGAACAGCACCATTCAGCGGTCCCTGGTGTGGTGGGTGTCGGGTCAGGCGTTCTTGTTGGCGGCGGCCTGCGCGCGCAGCTTGGCGGCCTGCTCCTCGAGCTGGCGGGCCTGCTCCTCAGCCGACAGCGCGGGCGCGGCGGCGGGCAGCTGCTGCGCGGGCTGGGCCGGCGGCTGCGGCTGCGGCTGCGCGGTCGCGGTGGCCTGCGTGGCGGTCTGCTCGTCGTCCTCCTCACGCAGCTTGCTGGTCTCGGCCTTGAAGATGCGCAGCGACTTGCCCACGCCCCGTGCCATCTCCGGCAGCTTCTTGGCCCCGAACAGCAGGACCAGCACCAGGGCAATGATCAGCAGCTCAGGAACTCCGAGGTTCGGCATGAAACATCCTTATTGAGCGAGGTGCAATCTCACCGACGATCGTACGCTGCCGGGAGCCCAGACTCATCCCCTGAGCTCCCGTTCGCCCCATTTCTGGCACCCAATGTTCGCCCTGCGGCCGTGAGCTGGGCATGTGCCCGTCGTATCTCGGCGCTCAGCTCCCGTAAGGCGACCAGCAGGCGGGCACTCACGAACCCGAGTACGGCCAGCCCTGCCGCGCCCGCGGCCACCGCCACGTAGATCCAGCCCGTCCAGGTCATGACGCCTGAGAGTACAGCGACAGCGCCCGATCGGCCTCCTGCTGCACCCTTTCGGCCAGCGCCCGCGGCGAGACGATCCTGCCGGTGTCGCCGAGCCGGAGCGCCAGCTTGAGTGTCCAGTCCTCGTCGCGGGCGCGCAGCGTGACCCGCAACCGGCCCTCTCCCAGCTCCTCGACCCGCTCGCACGGGTAGTACTCGGCCACCCACCGGCCCGCCGCGGTCAGCTCGAGCACGACGAGCTCGTCGGTGGGCGAGGGCCGGAAGACGCCCTGGGTGACGTCGATCGGCTCGGCCCCGGCCGGCGGGTCGGCCGGCACGTCGAGCACCTCGACGCCCAGCATCCGGTCCAGCCTGAACAGCCGCATCGCCTCGGCCCGGTAGCACCAGCCCTCCAGGTAGGTGCGGCCGTCGGCGACCACGAGCCGGGTCGGGTCGACCTCCCGCGGCGTCACCTCGTCACGGCCAGGCACGTAGTAGCGCAGCGACAGCCGCCGCCCGCCGACCAGCGCCTCGCGCACCCTGGCGGCCGCGTCCGGCGCCGACTCCACGTCCACCGCGAACTGGCTGCTGACGGCCGCCGCGCCGGCTCCCGCCGCCTGCTCCAGCTTGGCCGTCACGCGCGACAGCGCGTCGCCGTGGGCGAACTCGACCAGCTCGGGGGTGGCCGCCAGCATCCGCAACGCCACCAGCAGCGCGCTGGCCTCGTCGATGCCCAGGCGCAGCGGCCGGGCGATGGTCTCGGCGTTGTCGATGAGGATCTCGCCGCCGTCCCACGAGACGTCGATCAGATCACCGGGTGTGTGGCCGGGCAGCCCGCACATCCACACCAGCTGCAGGTCGTCGATGAGCTGCTTCTCGCTCAGCCCGAACAGCGCGGCCACCTCGGCCACCTGCGCCCCCTGGTGGGACATCAGGTACGGCACCAGCGCCAGCAGCCTGGGCAGCCGGTCGGCCGTCGAGCTCATGCCAGCACCCCTTTCAGTCGCGCGATCACGGCTTCACGGGCGTCGGGCGGCTCCACCACCAGCACGTCGGCGCCCAGGCTGGCGATCCATCCGGCCAGCCGTTCGGGATCGGCGAAGACCAGCTCCACCGTGTCCCACCCGTCGTCCCCCTCCCGGACGGCGCGGGCGACCTGGCGCAGGCCCTCGCACGCGCCCTGCCGTACCTTGAGGACGGCGGTGCGCTCCTCCATCGCCTCTTCGGGGAAGCCGACCATCGAACGCAGGTCCACCCCCTGGGGCACCTCGACCGTGCCCGGCCTGCCCATCGGGGCCACCGGGCCGCAGATGCGGCTCAGCCTGAACACCCGTGGCGCCTGCCGGTCGCGGTCGAAGCCGGCCACGTACCACTTGCCGCGCCTGCTGATGACCCCCCACGGCTCGATCGTGCGGGTGCGGACCGTCTCGCCGGCCGCCGGCCGGTAGTCGAAGCGGACCACCCGCCGGTCACGCACCGCCTCCCACAGCGAGGGGAAGGACGGGTCGCGCGTCTCGACGCGCAGCTCCAGCGCCTCGCCAGGCCCGGCGTCGGTGGCCACGCCGCCCGCGCGCAGCTTCAGCAGCGCGCCGCTGGCGGCCTCGGCCAGGCTGGCCCGCTGCCACACCCGCGCCGCCAGGCCCAGCACGGCCGCCTCGTCCGGCTCCAGGGTGATGTCCGGCAGCTCGTAGGCCTCGCGCTGGATCCGGTAGCCCGGCTCGTCCTCCCACGGGTCGCGGTGCACCTCGATGGGGATGCCGATCTCGCGCAGCTCGTTCTTGTCGCGTTCGAACATCCGCTGGAAGGCCTCGTCGCCGTCGCGGTCGTAGCCGGGCACGGCGTGGCGGATCTGCTCTGCCGACAACGGCCGGTGCGTCGCGAGCAGGCAGATCACGAGATTGAGCAACCGCTCTGTCTTACGGCGTGACATCTGCCTTTCTCCTCACTCGTTCGACGCTACCCTGCCTCCGTGATCAGATGGCGCAAGGGCGAGGTTGTCGGGATCCGGCGCGAGTGGCCGGGAGCTGTGGAGCTCGAGGTCACCGTTCCCGAGGGGACGTGCAGGGCGCTGGCCTATCCCCCACTGGTGGGACGCCCCGAACCGGGTGACGAGGTGCTGCTCAACACGACCGCCCTCGCGATGGGTCTCGGTACGGGAGGTTACGCCATGGTGGTGGCCGTCCCGAACAGATTGCCGGAAGATCCTGATGGTCCCGGCCATCTGGTGAAGGCCCGCTACACCCCGCTGCAGGCCACCGTGCTCGGCGCCGACGAGCAGGAATCTCCCTTCCACGAGGTGCTTCGCGAGGCCGACTCCCTCGACGGGATGCCGGTCGTCGTGGCCGATCTGCACTCGGCGCTGCCGGCCATCCTGTGCGGGATGTCGCCGCGCCCGCGGGTGGCCTACGTGATGCTGGACGGCGGCGCGCTGCCGGCCTGGTTCTCGATGGCCGCCGCCAGGCTGCGCGAGGTGGGCTGGCTGGCCGGGGTGGTCACCGTCGGCCAGGCCTTCGGCGGCGACGTCGAGGCCGTCACCACCCACACCGGGCTGCTGGCCGCCCGGCACGTCCTGCACGCCGACGTGGCGATCGTCACCCAGGGGCCGGGCAACCTCGGCACCGGCACCCGCTGGGGCTTCTCTGGGGTGTCGGCCGGCGAGGCGGTCAACGCCGCGGCCGTGCTGGGCGGGCGGCCGGTGGCGGCGCTGCGCGTCAGCGAGGGAGACCGGCGCGAGCGGCACCTCGGCGTCTCGCACCATTCGCTGACCGCCTACGGCAGGGTGGCGCTGTCGCCGGCCCAGGTGGTGGTGCCCGAGCTGCCCGGCGAGTTCGGCGAGCGGGTGCGCGACCAGGCCGAGCTGCTGGCCGTACGGCACGAGCTGGTCTCGGTGCCGGTCGACGGGCTGTACGAGGCACTGCTCGCCTCGCCGGTCAGGCTGTCGACGATGGGGCGCGGCCTGGACGAGGACCTGGCCTACTTCCTGGCCTCGGCGGCGGCCGGGCGGCACGCCGTCACCCTTCTGACGTAGCCGCCGGATCATCCCGTGGAGGGAGGACGGCGGGCCGCCGGTCGGCGATCGTGAAGTGATGACGCGAACACGCTTCGTACTCCTCACGATCCTGGCGCTCGTCGCGACGGCCTGCGGCGCGGGCGGCGGTCCGGCCGGCGGCACGACCGGCGGTGCGACCGGAGCGCCGCACGCCGGACAGCACGGCGGCCTGCACGGCACCTCGACGGCCGCGCCCGCCGCCGCGCCCGCCCGGTCCGGCGAGCGGTTCGTCACGCTGGCGATGCCCGAGCCGTACACCCCCAAGCCGCCGAACGGCGGCACCGACGAGTACCGCTGCTTCCTCGTCGACCCGAAAGTGACCGAGCCCGACACCTTCCTGACCGGCACCCGGTTCACCGCGCAGAACGGCGAGGTGGTCCACCACGCGATCCTGTTCAGGGTGGACGCCGGCCAGGTGGCGGCCGTGCGGGCCTACGACGCCAAGCAGGCGGGCCCGGGCTGGGGCTGCTTCGGCGACGCGGGCGTGGGCGACGCCGACTGGATCGGCCACTGGGCGCCCGGCACCAGCGAGGTCCTGCTCGACCCGAAGCTCGGCTACCCGATGGCGGCGGGCAGCGCGCTGATCATGCAGGTCCACTACAGCACGCTGGCCCTGGGCGACCGCCCGGCCGGCAGCGACCGGTCCAGCGTGCGGCTGCGCCTGGCCTCGGGCAAGCTGACGCCGCTGCGCACCCAGCTGTTCATGGCGCCGATCGAGCTGCCCTGCACGCCGCAGGAGAAGGGCGCGCTGTGCGAGCGCGAGGCCGCCATCGCCGACGTGGGCCGCCGCTTCAGCACCGACGCCAAGGAGCTCACCTCGCAGCTGGTCACCTGGTGCTCGGGCGGCAAGCCGGCGCCGGGGCCGACCCAGCACTGCGACATGCCGGTCCAGAAGCCCGCCACCCTGCACGCCCTGGCCGGCCACATGCATCTGCTCGGCCGTTCCATCAAGGTGGAGCTCAATCCCGGCAGGCCTGGCGCCAGGACGCTGCTCGACGTGCCCCGCTACGACTTCGACAACCAGGCGCTGCGACCGCTGGCCGAACCGGTGAAGGTCGGGCCCGGCGACACCATCCGCACCACCTGCACCCATGACGCCTCGCTGCGCGCCCGGCTGCCACTGCTGCGCGACCTGCCGCCGCGCTACGTGGTCTGGGGCGAGGGCACCCAGGACGAGATGTGCCTGGGCATCGCGGTGGCCTCGTAGAAGTCCTTGAACGTGAACGCCTCGGGGTCCGGCCCCTCGGCCCTGAGGCGTCCGAGCCGCTCCATGCCCTCGGTGAGCGTCGGGATCGTGCCCGCGGGGATCCACCACATCACCGAGTACGGCTCGGCCATGCGCAGGAACCACTCCCTGCGGCGCTTGAGCACCGCCATGTGCCGGCTCTTGTAGACGAAGTTCCACAGGGTCTCGCGCGACTCCCACACCGAGAAGTTGATCACCAGGTGGTCGCCGTAGCCGTGCTGGACGGTCAGCGTCGGATCCTCATCGCTCTCCTTGAGCCGCCACACGAAGCCGGGTGCCGCGTCGGACAGCACGTTGATCGGTTCGAGGTTGGCGACGAAGTCGGCGAGCTCGGGCGTGTCGAGGGGCGCGCGCAGGTGCGCGACGTTCAGCTGGGCGAGATGCATGAACCCTACTATGTCAATCCTCATTGGTTTTAGAAAGAGTCACACAGCATTCGCCCGGCCGCGGATCGAGCGCCGCCCTGCCGGAATCCTCGCCGAGCCCCTCCAGCAGCCCCTGGCACAGCGCCAGGTTCATCGAGCACACCAGCAGCGGGTAGTCCTGGGCCAGCGCGTGGAAGGGGCAGTTGCGCTGCCTGACCACGCCGTCCTCGACGTACGGTTCGTAACCGCGCTCCCCCATCGTCTCGACCACGTCGCCCCCGCCCGCCGCGATACGGCGGCCGGCCGCCCGCGCCGCCCGCTCGGCCTGCTCCTCGCCGCCGAGCAGCTCCACCACGTCGGCCAGCACCGAGGCGAGCGAGCCGTAGTCGCGCGGCGGCAGGCTCACCGCCAGCTCGGCCGCCGCCCGCCGGTAGACCTTGGCGGGCCGGCCGCTGCCCGGCCCCTTGCGCTCCTGCGGCCGGAACCCGGCCTCCAGCAGCCCCGCCTCCACCAGCTTGTCCAGGTGGTGGGCGGCCAGCGTCCGCGACACCCCCACCGCCTCGGCCGCCTCGCCGCGCCCCACCTCGCCGCCCCGGGCCGCCACGTAGGCGTACAGGCCGCGGCGGACGGGATCGCTCAACTGGGACAGGGCCTCGAGGTCGCTCACAGCCCGGAGTCTACGAGCCGCCGCACCGGAAGCCGCGCCCGCACCCGGGCCCGAGCCGCGGGCCGAACCTGAGCCCGAAACAGAGCCCGGACCAGGGCCCGAACCCGCGCCCGGCGGCCGGCAGGCGACCAGAACGTCCGGCAGGCGGCCAGGACGTCTAGATGACTGATTCCAAGCCGTACGGCTGAGCGTCAATGGTCGTAGGCGGTGAGGGATCGGGCGGTGGGCCGGCCGGTCTTGTCGTTGTGCCAG
>NZ_JBSGJX010000035.1:0-110042 GCF_053605785.1 Nonomuraea sp. NPDC003754 | reverse complement strand
CCTCCGCAAGCTCCGCTGCTGCCCACTTCGCGCAGGTCAGCTCGTCAAGGCGATCCTCGTTCTACAACTTCGAGAGAGCCGCTGAAATGAGTTCAATGGTGGCGTGGCCGGATTCGGATACATAAAATCGAAAGTCGGCGGTGATCCAGACATGACACGGCACCGCCGGGGGAGCGGTGACTCAGCCGTCCTCGGCCATGGGCCACGCGACTACTCGGGCTGCGTTGATCTATCTGCGCACCGAGAGCGAGCGAGACAAGCTGATCGCTGAGGGCATGGGCAAGCCGGCCGAGGAATCTGCTTTCTGACCTGGGCCTTCGTGTGTGGAGCGGGTGACGGGAATCGAACCCGCGCTGTCAGCTTGGGAATTGCAGGGATCTTGGCTCGTAGGGGCGTTGACCTGGGGCTGATGTCGGTCGTGAGTGACCGTGGGTGACCCCTCGTTACCCCTCTTAATGGCACGCTAATGGCACGACGATCAGCCTGCGACCTGGTTTCTCGCGCGCGACCCGCGCACACCTCGCCCGTCTGATCATCGCGTCTGCCGCCGAACTCGACCCACCCGGGCCGCGCTGGTTTATCAGCGCTGCCACGTAACGGCTGCGGGCGATCGAGAGAACGGCCGTCTCTGGCTCTCAGAAGTGGTGGCACAGTGGGCACCAGTGACCGAGGAGGAGTTGAAGGACGATGGGTGACTACTTCGAGCGGATCGTCGATGTCGAGGTGACCGGCGAAAAGGCTGGGTTGCTCGCAGACCGTATGGTCGACTGGATGGTTGCCGAGGGACTGATCACACGCGAAAGGTCCAGCGACGGGATGTACAGCCTGCAAGTGGACGATGGGTACGAGGCTGGCCCCAACTGGGAACGGGCAGTGGCCGATTCCTCGGACCTGTCGTGGATACCGGGCCCGGTGGCAGTCATCGTCGGGCGGGATTACCACGTCGGAGGACAGGGGATGAGCGAGGCGGACTCTGCGACCTGCCCGCGATGTGAAACGAGAACCGTAATCATCGACTACCCGGAGGAGTTCGAGGCGGACCAGAAGGCCTGGCAGCCGTTCAGCGACGGCATCGACACCTGGAAGGAAACTGGTGAAGGGAGCGTCATCTGCTCCTCATGCGGAGCCTCCATCCCAGTCACCGAGTGGCAGTTCGGGTCCGGTTTCGCCCTCGGGGCACTCGCATTTGACTTCTGGGGATGGCCAGCCCTCAGCATCAGCTTCCACGCGGAATTCAGCAAGCAGCTGAGGCATCTCATCGAGGTACAGACGGGCAAGTTCTGACATGCGCCAGGAGTGATCGATCGCCCTCGTGAGTGGCCGTGAGTGACCGCGACTCCCCGCCCGCCCTGGCACGCCGCCCCAGGAGGTCCCACCGACCACCCACAGCGATCTACGGCGGCCAGCCATGCAGTGGCAATCGTAGGACTGTCTGGGGCCGAAGAGGGTGGAACCCAGGGAGACGCTGTCTGGAGCATCAACGCGCGTCAAGCGCTCCAAGCGGAAGGCCATGCAGTAAGGCCTGAGAACCTTGGAGCGGGTGACGGGAAATCGAACCCGCGCTGTCAGCTTGGGAATTGCAGCTATCGCGGCGACGTGACCATGGGCTCTCTGGTCAGGACCGCTGTCGGGCAGGCCATGAGTGACCATGGTTGACCCCTCGTCCCCGTGGCTAATGGCACGCTAATGGCACGACGATCATACGAACCAGCAGGTCGGACGGGTGCGATGCCTGGCTGCTCGGTGGGCCGGGGCTGAGGAACGAAGTCTCGAACCTTCGATCGCCCCCGACCACGTGCTGACCCGAGCCACCGCATGGCGATCGTCGTGCGGTATGTGCTCGATCCTGCGATGGCAGTAGAAGGCGTCTCCGTCTGCCGCCGTCCCGCTCGACTTGTCTGGGACGACGGCGGGCGGGACGATCGGGCTCACCTCAGCCAACTACGGGCCCCGGCGAGAGAGCCGCGATCATCCCCGGAGCCGGAGCGCCCCGCCAGAGGCGTGATTGTTGTGGGGCGCTATTCGGCATGCGGGATGCTTGGCCGTCAGATGTCAGGCAATGCGGCCTCGATGAGAAAGCGGTGGTTACGAGCGGTGAATGCGCCCTCTGAGCAGATGCGCTCATGGAGCCGCTGTAGCGGCTGCTCATAGCGTTTGAGATCGAAGTCGCGAATTTGCCACGGGACGGCTCGTAGTTGGAAGACCACGGCACCTATGTCATGGAAGACATAGTCGATCATCTCTTCACGAGCGTCCAGGACACGAAACCCGTAGCGGCGAAGGCGATCTACTGCGATGGCCAGCGTCCATGCCTCTGGATCGGGGGAAGGGGCGCCAAGGGCAATGTTCAGCTCCAAATCATTGCGGGTGCCGACCTGTTGGGTGAGAAGTAGGCCGCCGGGGGTGAGAACTCGGGCGACCTCGGCAGCGTTCAACGCGCCGTGCCTGTTGAGCACGAGATCGAAAGTGGCTTCGCTCACGGGGATGGCATCCGCCGTACCGCCGAGCACAGTGGCATTAAGCGGTCGAAGCCGCTTGGCGGCGATGGGGATGTTTGGTTGCCACGCTTCCATTGCGACAGTGTGACGAGGCAGTGGAGCTAGGGAGGCCAGGACTTCGCCACCGCCGGTGTCTAGGTCGAGCAGTCGCGGTGCCACTGAGAGAAGCGCTGAGGCCCGCTCGGTGTATCGCCATGATGGGCTCCCGCCACTCGTTCGGTCGCGTAGCCAGCTGAAGTCCCATCCGAGCAGGGACGCGTGCAGGGCTTGTTCGACAAGATCGTTGTAGCTGAGCACCTGGTCACGCTAATGAAGTCCAGGGGTGCCGGGCTACTGGATTGTTCAATGGCCTGGCTGGCCTGACCCGTGCGGTTCCCCGCGCGAGACCGGCCCCCAGGCCGCAGCTCGCACGGGGAGGGCCGCGCGGGCTGCGGCGGCGGAGCCGCCGCATGATGAAGACGAAGGTGATGAAGACGACCCGCCTGGCGTGCTCGTTCCCGCTGGGTGATCGCTGACCCTAATGGCACGCTAATGGCACGGAGAGATCAACAAGCCTGAACAAGATCAAAGCCCAGGTTCCGAATCCGTCGGATGACCTGGGCTTTCGTGTGTGGAGCGGGTGACGGGAATCGAACCCGCGCTGTCAGCGTGGGAACCATCTACTGATCTCGCTGTGCTGAGCTGGGAAGACGGGGGTACAGGTCAGAGTGAGTCGAGTGACCGTGAGTATCCGTGAGTTACCTCGGCTGCCCGTCCGCTCTGGCACGGATCTGGCGCGTGGATCATGTCGGCTTCAGCGCAGAGGGAGCGCCCGGACGCGGATGCCTCCGGTGGTGGAAGCGGCGATCACGCCTGTTTGAAGGTGCTGCTCGAGAACCTCGAGATTAGCCAAGATGATGTTGACCAAGTCGGGTGGACGAAGCTCTACCAGCTCTCGTACGAGAATACGGAGGGTTCGGTCGCGCGGGCGTGGGCCAGGAGCGCGCCGAAGTCGGTGTCGGCGGAGATGATGGTCCGACCGTCCACGATGGCGAGTTCCATGATCGTGGTGTCGGGGGCGCTCGTTGCCTGGAGATCGCGCACATGGGTCGCGTTGTGACCAGCTTTGGTCAGCAGCTCGGCAACGCGGGGTGAGGGGTTCTCATCGACCAGAAAGTTCACGCTGGCTCGCGGAGACGGTAGAAGTGGACATTCGTGGACGCCGCTGCGTACTCGAGCGCCTGCTTGATGTCCTCCCGCTCCAAGCCCGGATAGTCCGAGAGGATCTCGTCGAAGGTCCATCCGCCGGCGACGAGCCGTACCACCGTCTCAACCGTGATGCGCAGACCACGGACGGCGGGCTTGCCTTCGAGCTTGTCAGGCTCGACGGTGATCCGATCGAAGTTCATGATGTCTCCCTCCCCTGCTGATGCTGCCAGGTTGGCCGGGAAGGAGCGACGGAGATATCCCGCAGGGGGTCAATACGTTTGACTCTTCGACGCCATCATGACGACGGCATCGCGTGTGGAGCGGGTGGCAAGAATTGAACCCGCGCTGTCAGATTGGGAACTGCAACGATCACCCCATGTGGAGGCGCTGACCTGGGCGGGAAGCCGGTCCTGAGCAACCGTGATTGACCCCTTGTTCCCCTGGCTAATTGCACGCTGATCGCACGGCGATCACGGGCCCACCTGGCCGTCTACCGCTCCTTTCCCTCGGCGTGGCGGCGGGCGGCCATCGTGGCCATCGCGGAGTTGATCACGTCCAGCACGGCCTGCACCTGCTCGCGCTCGACTCCTATTCGGGTCTGGAAGTCCCAATCGTCGAGATGGACGCCGTTGCAGATCTCGTTGAGCGCGTTACTGATCGCAAGGACATCGTCAGGTTCGAGGCTAACCGTGATCACGTCGGCTGACGTCTGGATGATGTCCACGGCGCCGTTCTTGCCTCGGTAGCGCACCTGCGTACCCCTGGCGATCATCCCGGAGCCGGGGCGCTCCTGCCGGAGCGAGACAAGATGATCGCCGACAGCATGGGCAAGCTCACTGAAGACGCTCTGAAGAACGAAGCTCAGGAGGGATCGGGCGCGTAACGGGCACGGAAGATCGAACTAGGCGGTAGAAAGATCAGAAGCCAGGTCGGGAAATCATCCCTGACCTGGCTTTTCGCAGTGAGAGCGGGTGACGGGAATCGAACCCGCGCTGTCAGCTTGGGAAGCTGATGTTCTGCCATTGAACTACACCCGCATCGGCCGGAGCCGCGCCCACCACTGTAGCGGAAATCTGGCCCACTTCAGCAACCCCGCAGGCGCTGAGTCTCCCGTAGCACACGGTAAGTTGCTCAGCGTGCTGCTTTCTGACAGAGACATCCTTGCCGAAATCGAGTCCGGGCGTGTCAAGCTGGACCCGTTCGACAAGGACATGATCCAACCGTCCAGCATCGACGTACGGCTCGACCGGTACTTCAGGGTGTTCGAGAACCACCGGTACCCGCACATCGATCCCGCTGTGGAGCAGCCTGATCTGACCCGGATGGTGGAGCCCGAGGGGGACGAGCCCTTCATCCTGCACCCGGGGGAGTTCGTGCTGGCCAGCACGTACGAGGTGATCACGCTGCCCGACGACCTGGCGAGCCGGTTGGAGGGCAAGAGCTCGCTGGGCCGGCTGGGGTTGCTGACGCACTCGACGGCGGGGTTCATCGATCCGGGGTTCTCGGGGCACGTGACGTTGGAGCTGTCCAATGTCGCCACGTTGCCGATCAAGCTGTGGCCGGGGATGAAGATCGGACAGCTGTGCATGTTCCGGTTGAGCTCTCCGGCGGAGCATCCCTACGGGTCGGAGAAGTACGGCTCCCGCTACCAGGGGCAGCGTGGGCCTACGCCCTCGCGGTCGTTCAGGAACTTCCACCGGACGGCTGTCTGAGGGTCCGGACGGCTGTCCTGCGAGGGCCCGGACGGTCATCCGAGGGCCCGGGGTCGTCCGCGGGCCCGGACGGTCATCCGAGGGGCCTGACGGCTGTCTGAGGGCCCGGGCGGCTGTCTGGCTGGGAGTCCAGGCAGCCATCTGCGGGGCCGGCCGGACGGTCATCCATGAGGGCTGGTGGTCATCCACGGGGGCGGACGGTCATCCACGAGGGCGGTTGGTCATCTCCGGCGGTCGGCGCCGGGTCGGCTGCTCATGGCCGGACGGCCGGCGATGTCGTTCGTGGGGCCGGTGGTGGGGGTGGCCGTGCGCGGCGGGCGTTCACCGCGAGAGGGCAGGTCCCCTGTGGCAGGGCAGCCGTCGGGTCAGTTCCCCGTGCCGGGGGTCGGCTGAGGGTACGGCGCGGCCGGGGCCAGGCGTCGATCCGCCAGGGCCGGGGAAGCCCATGAGGGCCCAGCGTGATGAGCGAGGCGTCGGCTCGTGGTGCGACAGGTCAGTCTCCGGTGCGCCAGGCGAGGTCCGGGCGTGGCCGAATCTGCCATCCAGTCCGGCCGGCATCGACGGAAGTCGGGCTGGCATCGGCAAGGGAAGCCGGGTTGATGTCGGCCAGGGAAGCCGGGGCAGGTGCCGGCAGGGAAGCCGGACCAGGCGCGGGAAGCCGGGGCGGGCGTCGGCCAGGAAAGCCGGATCAGGAGCCGGCAAGGGAAGCCAGGGCGGGCGCCGGTAGGGAAGCCGGGTCAGGCCCCGGCAGGAAGCCGGGGCGGGCGTCGTCGGCAGGAGAGGCCGGGGTCGGATCCGGAGAAGGGACAGGTGCCGGCCCGAGGTCGAGAGGTCAGATCTGGATGGCGGGGTTGGCTGTCCGCCTGCGCGGCGTATCCGGGTTCGTCCCCATGGCGTGGTCGCTCATGTCCAGGCCGTCACACCCGCCGCACCAATCATCCCTCATCACTCCGCAACCGGCGGCCCATACCCCTGCCAAGCCGTCAACCCCTGTCAAAGCGGCCACGGACAAAATGGTCTTCAAACTACCCCCGACCCCGGTGTCACAGTTCATACGGCGGGTAGCGAGAAGGGGAAGAGTAGGTGTGCGCACCATGAAGTTCGCATTTCCGCTGGTAACCCGTACCCTTCTCTGCGGACCATCCCCGCACATGTGGAGAACGACGTGCGCCTGCGTCTCACGCCTCGTGAGGACAGCTACTACGACCTGTTCGCCGACTCCGCGAACAACCTGGTCACGGCATCGCGTTTGCTGGTGGAGATCATCAGCGACGGCTCGGACAGGGAAGCGCTGGCCGAGAAGATGCGCGCCTGCGAGCACGCCGGTGACGAACGCACTCATGCGATCATGAACCGGCTGAATGAGAGTTTCATCACGCCTTTCGACCGCGAGGACATCTACCGTCTCGCCTCGAACCTGGATGACGTGATGGACGCCATGGAAGAGGCTTCCGACCTCATCGTCCTTTACAAGATCGACCATCTGCCGAAGGACGTCGTCCGCCAGGTGGAGGTGTTGGAGCGGGCCGCGGAGTTGACCGCGGAGGCCATGCCGCGCCTGCGCTCGATGAAGAACCTGAACGAGTACTGGATCGAGGTCAACCGCCTGGAGAACCAGGGCGACCAGGTCTACAGAAAGCTGCTGGCCAAGCTCTTCAGCGGTGAGTACGACGCTCTCACCGTCATGAAGATGAAGGAGGTCATCGACCGCCTGGAGGAGGCCGCGGACGCGTTCGAGCACGTGGCCAACACCGTCGAGTCGATCGCGGTCAAGGAAAGCTAAGTGGACCTCACGCTCGTCCTCGTCATCGGCGTGGTGGTCGTGGCGTTGGTGTTCGACTACACCAACGGTTTCCACGACGCGGCGAACGCCATCGCGACGTCGGTGTCAACGCGCGCGCTCACTCCGCGCGCGGCGCTGTTCCTGGCCGCGGCGATGAACTTCATCGGCGCCCACCTGGGCACCCAGGTGGCGCAGACCGTCGGCAAGGGCATCATCGACGCGCCGGAGGGCACTCACGGCCTGGTCGTCGTGGCCGCGGGGCTCATCGGCGCGATCACCTGGAACCTCGTGACCTGGTACTTCGGTCTGCCCTCCTCCTCCAGTCACGCGCTCATCGGCGGCCTGGTGGGGTCCGCGCTGGCGGCGGCCAGTGTGGTGCACTGGGACGGCGTCGTGGACAAGGTCGTCATCCCGATGATCCTGTCGCCCCTGGTCGGGTTCTCGCTCGCCGCAGCGATCATGATCGCAATCTACTGGATCTTCCGGAACGCGCAACCCGCTCGCACCAACAGAGGCTTCCGTTACGCGCAGACCGTCTCGGCCGCCGCGATGGCGCTGGGCCACGGTCTGCAGGACGCGCAGAAGACGATGGGTGTGATCTTCCTGGCGCTGGTCGTCGGCGGTTACGCCGCACCCACCGACCCGATCCCGCAGTGGGTGATCCTGTCGGCGGCCGGCGCGATCTCGCTGGGGACGTACGCCGGTGGCTGGCGCATCATGCGCACGCTGGGCCGCAGGATCATCGCCCTCGACCCGCCGCAGGGTTTCGCCGCCGAGTCCGCCGCCGCCACGGTTCTGTACGTCGCGGCGATCGGTTTCGGCGCTCCCATCTCGACCACGCACACGATCACCAGCGCGATCATGGGCGTGGGCGCCACCAAGCGGCTGTCGGCCGTGCGGTGGGGAGTGGCGGGCAACATCGTGACCGCGTGGATCCTGACGATTCCGGCGGCGGCGCTGGTGGCGGCGCTGTCGTACTTCGCTCTGCACGCCCTGATCGAGTAGCCCTGACCGAGTAGCCCCGATCGAGCAGCCCTCATCGCGTCGAGCAGCCCTCGGCGCGTCGAGCGCTCCTCGTCACGTCGAGGGGCCGCTCACCGCGTCGAGCGCTTCCCGCCGAGTCGAGTGACCCTCGTCAAGCCGGGCGGCCGCTCGCCGCGTGGGCGGCGCTCATCGCGTCGCCGCGTACATCACGTCGATGTCCCAGCGGTTGAACCCGAGGGACTCGTACAGCCGGATGGCCGCCGTGTTGGCCTCGTCCACGTACAGCATCGCCTGGGCGAGGCCGCGCGAGCGCAGGTGGCGCAGGCCGGCGAGGGTGAGCGCCCGGCCCAGGCCGGTGCCCTGCTGGGACGGGTCGACGCCGACGACGTAGACCTCGCCGAGCGGTTCGTGGCCGTGCTCCTCGGAGGAGGATCCGTGGATCTTCGTCCAGTGGAAGCCCACCAGCCGCGAATCACGAAAAGCTAGGAAAAATCCGGACGGGTCGAACCAGGGTTCGGCCTCGCGCCGCAGGACGTCGTCAAGCGTCCACGCGCCCTGCTCCGGGTGCTGGGCGAACGAGGCGGCGTTCACCTTGAGCCACGCCTCCTCGTCCTCGCCGGGCACGAACGTGCGCAGCCGTACCCCGTCGGGCAGCGGCGCGGCCGGCAGCGGCGCGAACAGGGAGCGGCGCATCTGCCACAGCGACCGCATCCGCTCGAAGCCGAGCGAGGCGGCCAGGGCCGCCGCGCCGGTGTGGTCGCCGTGGGCCCACAGCCGCAACCGCCCGCCCGCCACCTCCAGTACGGCCCGCAGCAACGTCCTGCCGTGCCCCCTGCGGCGGAAGGCCGGGTGGACGACCAGTTCGCCGCTCGGCCCCGCGACCTCGTCGGTCGGGTCCACGTGCGCGTAGCCGGCCGGCGCGTCGCCGTCGTAGAGCAGCAGGGAGCGGGCCCGCTCGTCACCGCCGTAGCGCAGGTGGAGCATCACGTGCTCGTTGAGCGGGCGGACCCCGTCGGCTTCCGTGGCCGCCTCAACGACACCCAGCACGTCGGCGATTTCCTGGTCATCGAGACGTCCCCGCTCGACCACGCGCACAGTCATGGATCGAACTCTAGGCGGCTGACTGGCAAATAACGCCATGTGGTGGCCCGACGAATCGTTACCTTTCAGACGTCTGTTGCATAGTTTGCCGCCGTAACGTCTGCAGGCATGATCTCTCGCTCCTTCCTCCCGCTCGCTGTCGCGGGTGCCGTCGGCCTGGGCGGGTTAGCGCTCGTCGCCGGGCCCGCCGAAGCGGCCAGGCCCGAGCGGACGGTTCCCGTCCGCCTGCTGACGATCAACGATCTCCACGGCAACCTGGAGCCGCCGAGCGGGTCCAGCAGCCGCATCCTCGACCCCAACGGCCCGCTCGTCGACGTCGACGGCAAGCTGACCGGGATCGTGGGCGGCAAGTACTCGATCGCCGGTGGAGCCGCCTTCCTGGCCGCGCACGTCAAGCAGCGCGCGGACGCCAACACCCTGCTGGTGGCGGCCGGCGATCTGATCGGCGCCTCTCCGCTGATCTCGGCCGCCTACCACGACGAGCCGACCCTCGAGGTGCTCGGCCAGATGGGGCTCGCGGCCTCCTCGGCGGGCAACCACGAGTTCGACGAAGGCTACACCGAGCTGAAGCGCCTGATGAACGGCGGGTGCCACCCCGTCGACGGCTGCCACCCCGACAGCCCGTGGGCCGGCACCGACTTCGACTTCCTCGCCGCGAACGTGGTGAAGGAGCGCAGCGGCAGGTACGCGCTCCCGCCGTACTTCATCAAGAGGGTCAACGGCGTCAAGGTGGGCTTCATCGGCCTGGTGACGGCCACGACCCCGACCATCGTCTCCTCCGGCGGCATCCAGGGCCTGAAGTTCACCGAGGAGGTCGCCGCGGCCAACAAGGTGTCCAGGATGCTGGCCCGCGCCGGCGTCAAGGCGCAGGTCGTGCTGGTCCACGAGGGTGACCAGATCACCCCGAACCAGGACCCGAGCGCCTGCTCGGTCACCCCCGGCGCCGGCTCGCGCATCGCCTCCGGCCTGGACCCGCAGGTCGACGTGGTCGTCAGCGGCCACTCCCACCAGGCCTACATCTGCAAGGCGACCGACCCCGCGGGGCAGCCGCGCGTCTACACGCAGGGCTCGTCCTTCGGCCGCGTGCTCACGCAGATCGACTTCAAGGTCGACCGGCGCTCGGGTGACGTCGTACGGTCCTCTGTCGTGGCGGGCAACCACGTCGTCACCCGTGACGTCACCCCGGACCAGCCGGTCGGCGACACGGTCACCAAGTGGAGAGCCCGCAGCGAGGCCATCGCGAACAAGCCGGTCGGCAGGATCAGCGCCGACGTCGGCACCGGTGCCGCCCCCTCCGGCGAGACGCCGCTCGGCGACCTGATCGCCGACAGCCAGCTCGAGGCGACCAGGACGGGCGGCAACGCGCAGATCGCGTTCATGAACCCGGGTGGCGTGCGCATGCCGCTCACCTACGCCGGCTCGCCCGCCAACGAGGGCGACGGTGTGGTGACGTACGGCGAGGCGTTCGCCGTCCAGCCGTTCAACAACCTCACCCAGGTGATCACGCTGACCGGCGCCCAGCTCAAGACGGTGCTGGAGCAGCAGTTCGTCGGCGGGCCGAACAACCAGCCGTTCACCAGGATCCTCCAGCCGTCGGCGAACTTCACCTACACCTACAGCAAGAGCGCCCCGTGGGGCTCGAAGGTGTCGAACATGAAGATCGACGGCGTCGCGGTGACCGACACCCAGTCGATCCGCGTGGCGGTGAACAACTTCCTCGTCGGCGGCGGTGACGCCTTCGCCGAGTTCAAGAACGGCACCGACCTGTGGAGCGGTCCGCTGGACATCGACGCCTTCGTCGCGTACCTGGGCGGCCACAGCCCCGTCGCCCCGCCCGCGACCAACCGCATCACGGTCGTGGACTGACACTCGACCGTCCAGGGCCCGCGCCGACTATCCGGTTGCGGGCCCTGGCCCCGATCTGATCGGGTACACGCATGCTGACCGGAACCCTTGTCCGCCTGCGCGCCATGGAGCCGGGCGACGCCGACATGATCATCATGGGTCTCCTCGAAACGGACCCGCGCTACTGATGCCGCCCTTCTCCGCGTTCGCGGCCGGCGGCCGGGCGGCGCTCCTCGGCGGAAAGACCACGTTCGACCGGCCTCCGGTGGAGGGCTCGCCCCGGTGGGGCGCCGCGGCGGTGCTCAGGCCCTCGGCTCCGGCCCTCGACCGGCTGGCCGGCCTGGCGGCGGAGCTCGCCGCCGCGGTGGGGCCCGGCCACTGGGTCCACGGCGGCGACGCGCTGCACGTCACGCTGCGCTCGCTGGAGCCGTACCGGCGGGAGGTCGCCGAGCGGCGGGTCTACGGCGCGGCCCTGGCGGCGGCGGCCGAGGGCCTGCCGGCCGTCCGGCTGGAGCTGCGAGGGGTGATCCCGCACCACGGCGGGGTCCTGGTCTGGGGCACGCCCCTCGACGACACGCTCGTCACGCTGCAGCGGAGGTTCGCGCGCGAACTCGGGACGTGGGGCGCCTTCGAGGACTGGACGCGCGACATCTGGTACGTCAGCCTGGCTCACTTCGCGAGCCCGGTGACGGCGCCCGAGCGGATCGCCGCCTGGTGCGACGAGCGGTCCGGCGTGCGGGTCGGGGTCGCGGAGTTCGCCGCCGCCGAGATCGCGCAGGCCGTGTACACCGGCACGGGCATCCGCCTGGAGACACTCGAGAGCGCCCCTCTCGGCCGGGGTCTGAACGCCGGGGGTCTGAACGCCGGCGGATCCGAACGCCGGGGGATCCGAACGAGGGGGAGGGCCGGCTAGACGTGGGCCGGGCTGTCGGCGTCGGCGCTGCCGCGGTCGGGCACGAAGCGGTAGCCGACGTTCCGCACCGTTCCGATCAGCGACTCGTACTCGGGCCCCAGCTTCGCCCGCAGCCGCCGCACGTGCACGTCGACGGTCCTGGTGCCGCCGAAGTAGTCGTAGCCCCACACCTCCTGCAGCAGCTGGGCCCTGGTGAAGACCCGGCCCGGGTGCTGGGCGAGGTACTTCAGCAGCTCGAACTCCTTGAAGGTGAGGTCGAGGGCGCGCCCCCGCAGCCTGGCGGTGTAGGTCGCCTCGTCGATGGCCAGGTCGCCGCTGCGGATCTCGTCGGGGACCTCGTCGGCCGCCGCCAGGGACAGCCGCCCGGTGGCCAGGCGCAGCCGGGCCTCCACCTCGGCCGGGCCGGCGCTGTCGAGCAGGACGTCGTCGACGCCCCACTCGGCGGTCATCGCCGCCAGGCCGCCCTCGGTGACGATCACGAGAAGCGGGCAGTCGACGCCCGTGGTGCGGATCAGCCGGCACAGGCTCTTCGCGTGGACGAGTTCGCGTCTGGCGTCGACGAGCACGGCGTCGGCCGGTGGCGCGTCGATGAGGGCGGAG
Source organism: Nonomuraea sp. NPDC003754 (assembly GCF_053605785.1). Taxonomy (NCBI): domain Bacteria; kingdom Bacillati; phylum Actinomycetota; class Actinomycetes; order Streptosporangiales; family Streptosporangiaceae; genus Nonomuraea; species Nonomuraea sp. NPDC003754. Next base: position 97,418 of record NZ_JBSGJX010000035.1, on the reverse strand, counting down.
GCCTCGGCGGGCGCGACACGGACGGAGTGGAGCAGCAGGCCCAGTGCAGGCAGCACCTCGGCGGAGGGTTCCAGGGCGTTGGTCAGCAGGAGCAGGTTGCTCATTTCGACTCCTCTGGTAGGGCCTGCGTGTTCGTCGTGCGTGTGTCGTGCCGTACAAACACATGTGGGACCCGGGGGCTGCGTCGCCCGGATCCCTTCGTAGGTGAGGATAACCCACGTGATTGCCGCGACCTGGTGGTGTCCACCTGGTGAGCAGGCGTTCGTATGAAACATCTTCGTTAACGAACCCGCACAATGGAACGGAATTGATTGTGAGGTAGCCATGGCCACCGGAAAAGTTCGCTATTGGGCCGCGGCGAAGGAAGCGGCCGGTGTGGCGGAGGAGGTTTTCGAGGCCGACACGCTGGATCGGCTCATGACAAGAATCACAGCGGATCGGGACGAACTCGCCAGAGTGGTGCGCCGCTCGTCATTCCTGGTGAACGGCGACCCTGTCGGCAAACGCGAGCATTCCTCGGTGATCCTGCCCGAAGGGGCCGTTGTGGAGATCCTTCCTCCCTTCGCCGGAGGATAAGGTAGCGCCCAGGCACCCCCCCGAAGGAGCCCGATGCGCAAGCTGATCATCCTGCTGATCGTGCTGATCGTCCTGCTCGTGGCCGTGGACCGGGTGGCGGTTTCCGGCGTGCAGCGCGACATCGCCAACAGGATCGCGGCCGCCTCCGACCTGTCGGGCACCCCGACCGTCACGATCGAGGGGATCCCGTTCCTCACCCAGGCGATCGCGGGCCGCTATCAGGAGGTTCGCTTCGACCTGGGCACGCTGACGTACAACAGTGTCAAGGTGGAGAACCTGAGCGGCGCCGCCTACGACGTCCGGGCCCCGCTCGCCGACGTCATCCAGAACAAGGCGCAGATCGTCGCGGGCCGGGTGAGCGTGCGCGGCACCCTGTCCAGGTCCACCGTCGACAGGTTCGCGCCACGCGGGGTGAAGATCGGCGGCACGGGTGACACCCTGACCGCCTCCGGCCAGGTCAACCTCGGCGTGACGAAGGTGAAGTTCACCGCCGACATGCGGGTCGAGCTCGTCGACGGCGGCATCAAGGTGACGGCCGAGAAGGTCAACGGCATGCCGGCCAAGGCCGCCGGCCTGCTGAGCTACACGATCCCGCTCAAGGCCAAGCTCCCGTTCGACGTGAAGGTGACGGGCGTGAAGACCGTCCCCGCCGGGCTGGAGATCACCGCCGAGGCAAGTGACGTACCTCTCCGTGGCTGACTTCGAACCGGTACGGCGCGCCGTACGTGATGAGGGGGTGAGCCCAGCAGGCACAGCCGACGAGGAACTCGTGAGAACCCTCTTCGACGAGCACGCGGGGCCGCTCTACGGTTACGTACTGCGACTGACCGGGGACCCTGGCCGAGCGGAGGATGTCGTGCAGGAGACGCTGCTGCGGGCATGGCGGCATCCTGAGGCGGTCTCGGGGCGTCCGATCAGGGCGTGGCTGTTCACAGTGGCTCGCAACCTCGTCGTCGACCAGCATCGCGCGAGAAAGGCCAGACCCCAGGAGACAGGGGACGAGGCGCTCGCCGTCATCCCCGCCGACGACGAGCTCGAGAAGGCCGTCGAGTCGTGGGCGGTGGCGGAGGCGCTGGCCGCGCTGCGGCCGGAGCACCGTGACGTGCTGCTGGAGGTCTACTATCGGGGGCGATCGGTGAAGGAGGCGGCGGAGACGCTGGGCATCCCGGCCGGCACCGTGAAGTCGCGGACCTACTACGCGCTGCGGGCGCTGAAGCTCGCCCTGGAAGAGCGGGGGCTGGCGCCGTGACGTGCGAGGAGGTACGGCTGTCGCTCGGCGCCTACACGCTCGGGGCGCTCGACCCCGAGGAGGCGCTGGAGGTCGAGGTCCACCTGGCCTCGTGCGAGGGGTGCACCGACGAGCTGATGGAGCTCGAGGGGGTCTCCTCGTTCCTGGCGAAGGTGTCGGAGCAGGATGTGGTGCTGGTCGCGAGCCCTCCTCGTGAGGTGCTCGACCGGCTGCTGAACGACCGGGTGAAGCGGCACCGGCGGACCCGGCTGCTGCTGGCCGTCGCGGCCTCGGTCGCGGTGCTCGCGGTGGGCGGCACGGTCTGGACCGGGATCCAGCAGCGCGCGTCGCAGTCCACGGCGGCGGCGCCCGCGACCACGCAGGCCGACATGGGGCAGGGCGCCGCGCCCGAGCACGCCCCGGCGGCCACGAAGGCGCCCAACGCCAACACCCCTGAACAGCTCGCTCAGGACCTCCCGCGGGCCGACACCAGAGCCGTGCCCACGGAGTCCCCGTCGGCCGCGCTCAAGTCCCAGGGGACGGCCTTCCAGGGGAGCAGGAACGGGGTCAGCGCCACGGTCACCGTGACGCCGGGCATGCCCCTCCAGGTGCAGGTCAGCGGCGTTCCCGCGGACACCGAGTGCACGCTGGTCGTGGTGCGCAAGAGCGGCGGGCGCGAGGTCACCAGGTCGTGGAAGGTCACGGCGAACCGCTACGAGGAGGGCTCGGAGGTCTACCACGTGGCGAGCCGCACGCCGCTGGCGGCCATCCGCGCCTTCGAGATCAGGGACGCCGCCGACCGGGTCCTGGTCACGGTCGACGCCAAGTAGGGAAGAATCCCGGCCCGGCGCCGGTTGCACCAGGCGATGGCAGGCTGGTGGGTGGCGTTGGCGACGCTGGCGCTGGGCACGGTGATCGGGGTGGTGAAGCTGCGCCGCGACGGACGCATGCGCGACGCGGGCCGGACGCTCACGGCCGACGCGCTCGGCGCCGAGCTGGGCGAGCGCGCGACCCTGGTGCAGTTCTCCACGGCGTTCTGCCAGCCGTGCCGGGCGACGCGCCGGGTGCTGGCCGACGTGAGCGGCCTGGTGCCGGGGGTCAGGCACGTGGAGATCGACGCCGAGTCACGGCTCGACCTCGTGCGCCGGCTCGACATCATGCGCACGCCGACCGTCCTGGTGCTCGACGGGGCGGGCAACGTCGTGAAGAGGGCCTCAGGCCAGCCCAGGAAGGCGGACGTCATCGCGGTCCTGGGCACGATCGTGTCTCAGGAGCCGGACGAGATGTGACAGACGGCGAGACGACAGGTAGTGTCATCGCCATGAACCCCACGACAGAGCTGCTGACGAAGCGGCGCGCGGTTGATTTCTGCCGCGTGACCACCGCGCTCTGTCGCGCTGCCTGAGGACGGTCTCGCGCGGACATCTGATCCGCCCCCTTCCGACCCTTCAGGAGCATCCCTCGATGCGTGCCGACCCTCGAGTGCTGCGTCTCGGCGCGGCTGTCACCACAATCGTCCTCGCTCTCGTCCTGCTGACGGGAAGCGGCTGGCTGCTGGCCGTCCAGGCGGTGGTGTTCGCGTTCGGTGTGGCCGGTCGCTCGCCGTACAGGGTGCTCTTCAGGAGTCCTCCGTCGACGACGGAGGACGCCCGCCCGCCGCGGTTCGCGCAGGCGGTCGGCCTGACCTTCGCGGTCGCGGGGCTGGTCGGATTCGTCACCGGGATCACGCCGATCGCCCTCGGGGCGACGGCGGCGGCTCTCCTCGCCGCCTTCCTCAACGCAGCCTTCGGTCTCTGCCTCGGCTGCGAGATGTACCTGATGATTCGCCGTCTACTGCCCGCCGCCACAATGGAGGTTCACACATGAGCCGCTCCGCCGCCCTGGTGGATGCTGACTGGGTCGAGGCCAACCTCGACACCCCGGGTGTCGTGATCGTCGAGGTCGACGAGGACACCAGCGCCTACGACAAGGGCCACATCCGTAACGCCGTCAAGATCGACTGGAAGGCCGACCTGCAGGACCCCGTCCGCCGTGACTTCGTCGACAAGGCCGGCTTCGAGGCGCTGCTGTCGGAGCGCGGCATCTCGAACGACGACCTCGTGGTGCTCTACGGGGGTAACAACAACTGGTTCGCGTCGTACGCGTACTGGTACTTCAAGCTCTACGGTCACTCCAACGTCAAGCTGCTGGACGGCGGCCGCAAGAAGTGGGAGCTGGACTCGCGCGAGCTGGTGACCGACGCTCCCCAGCGGGCGAAGACCGGCTACGTGGCGCAGGAGCAGGACGCGGCGATCCGCGCCTTCCGCGACGACGTGGTGGCGGCCATCGGCAAGCTCAACCTGGTCGACGTGCGCTCGCCCGACGAGTTCACCGGCAAGCTGCTGGCCCCGGCGCACCTTCCGCAGGAGCAGGCGCAGCGGGCGGGGCACGTGCCGACGGCGCGCAACATCCCGTGGTCGAAGGCGGCCAACGACGACGGCACGTTCAAGTCCGACGAGGAGTTGAAGAACCTCTACGCGGGCGCGGGTGTCGACTTCGGCAAGGACACCATCGCCTACTGCCGGATCGGGGAGCGCTCGGCGCACACGTGGTTCGTGCTGCACGAGATCCTCGACCAGGCCAACGTGAAGAACTACGACGGTTCGTGGACCGAGTACGGCTCGCTCGTGGGCGTGCCGATCGAGCTGGGGGAGGCCCGCTAATGACTGTTTCGACTCAGGGATGCGGCGCTCCGGAGCAGACCATCGCGCTGCCGGCCGGGATCGACCTGTCGACCCAGGCCGTCATCCAGGGCGTGGTGACCGGCGCCGGCACCGCCTACGCGCGCCTGCTCGACCACTCGGGTGAGTTCACCGGCGAGGTCGTGGTGTCCGACGAGGGCGTCTTCCGCTTCTTCGCCGCTCCGGGTGACTGGACCGTCCGCATCATCGCCGGTGGCGGCATCACCCGCGACGTGGCCGTCCAGGCCAAGCTCGGCGAGGTCGCCCAGCTCGCCGTCGCGGTCTGACCGATCCGACACATCAGAAGGGGTCGCGTCCCACGGGACGCGGCCCCTTCTCGTCTTCCCGCAACGGACTCGGGCGCGTCGGTGTTATAGAGGACGTGAACCAACTCGACTGCCTGGACCCGGTCAGGAAGGCGCTGGTCGACGACCTCGACGGAGGCTTCGCCGAGCTGTACGAGACCTACCGGGGTCTGGTGTTCTCCACGGCCCTGCGGCTGAGCGGACGCTGGGCCGACGCCGAGGACCTGACCGCGGAGGCGTTCCTCCGCGCGTACCGGGCGGTGGCGGGCTATGATCGCGCGCGCATCGCAGCGCTGCAGCCGCGTCCGTGGCTGATGACGATCCTCATGAACGTGTGGCGCAACTGCGTCCGCTCCAGGGTTCGCCAGCCGCCGCCCGACCTGCTGGAGGAGCCGGTGGACACGGCGGACACCGGCGAGGACGTGGAGGCGGCGGCCGAGCGGCGGGAGACCGGCGGCGAGCTCGCCGACCTGCTGCGCCGGCTGCCGGAGGACCAGCGGGCCGCGGTGGTGCTCAGGCATGTGGTGGATCTGCCCGTCAGCGAGGTGGCCACGGTGCTCGGCCTCCCGCAGGGCACCGTCAAGTCGCACGTGTCGCGGGGGCTCAAGCGTCTGAGGGAGATGGCCAGATGAACCAGGATCCGTTGCTCGCCGGGCTCGCCGCACTGTCCACCGACGCGCCCGCCGGGCTGCTCGACCGGATCGCCGCCCGCTGGGTGCGCGTGTCCAGCCCGCTCGGCGAGGTGTCGGTCGCCAGCACCGACCACGGAATCGCCTTCCTGCGCCGGCACGAGGACCCCGACGACGGGGACGGCTTCGCCGCGGAGTTCAGGGCCCGCTTCGGCAGGCCGCTGCTGCCGGGCGACCGCCCGCCCGCCGGCCTGCTGCCCGCCCTGCGCACGGGGAAGGCCACGGGGGTCCGGCTCGACCTGCGGGAGCTGAGCGACTTCCAGCGGGCCGTGCTGACCACCGCCCAGCGCATCCCGCGAGGGGAGGTGCGGCCCTACGGGTGGATCGCCCGCCAGATCGGCAGTCCGGGCGCCGTTCGCGCGGTCGGCACCGCGCTCGCCCGCAACCCGGTGCCGCTGCTGGTGCCGTGCCATCGGGTGATCAGGTCGGACGGCGTGACCGGCGACTACGTCTTCGGCGGCGCCGCCAAGGAGCGGCTGCTGCGGGAGGAGGGCGTCGACCTCGACGGGCTGCGCACGCTGGCCGGGGAGAACGTCTTCTACCTGGCCAGCGACACCACGGGCATCGTGTGCTTCCCCACCTGCCACAACGCCCGGCGCATCACGCCGCGGCACCGGCACGGCTTCCGCAGCGTGGCGCAGGCGGAGGCGGAGGGCTACCGCGCGTGCCGGACCTGCCGGCCGGGGGTGGCGGCGTGAACGCGTTCACGGAGTGGCGGCGCGCGCACGTGCGCGGCGCGGCGGCGCCGGCGGGAGGCGGCGGCGCGCAGGCGGAGCTGACCGCGGTGTTGCGGCTGGTGAGCCAGCAGCATCCGCTGCTGGTCAACGTGGGCCACGGACGTTCGGCGGCCTGCGCGGACCGGGCACGCGCGTTCGTGGCGGCGTGGGAGGCGGTGGGCGGGCACATCGGGGCGGTGGTCTCGTGGCCTGAGGAGGCGGCGTCGTGGCTGCGTCCGGCCTGCCGGCTGGTGGCGGGCCATCCCGACCTGTGGGTGGTGGCCGACGAGCCGGAGGGCTGGAAGGGCATGGGCAGGCGGCTGGTGGCGACGGGCGTGTGGCGGCCGAGCAGGACCATCGCCTTCGCGGGGCTGGCCGTACCCGATCTGCCCGGCGTGGCGGGGCCGGAGGCCACGGAGGGGCTGCGCGGCGCCCGCGCCGACGGAGGTCTCTGGCTGGTGCGCGACGGTCAGCTGGTGGCCGGGTAGCCGAGCGGCGGGCTCGCGGCGGTCAGCCGGTAGGGCGGTGGCCGAGTGGGGTCAGCCGGTGGCCGGGTAGCGGATGAGCAGGGAGGCGTGGACCGGCTCGGTGCCCACGGCCGCGTAGCCGTGCGGGACGTCGGACCGCCAGCTCAGGTAGCCGCCGGGGCCCGCCACCAGCGGCGCGTCCAGGGGGCCCGCGCTGAGCGTGCCGGAGAAGACGGTGATGTGCTCGCTCACGCCTTCGTGGTGGGCGGGTGAGGTCTGGGTGGCGCCCGGCGGCACCCGCATCCGGTACAGCTCGTAGGTCACGCCCGCGTCGTCGAACACCTGCAGCAACGTGGCCTCGACCGCCGTGCCGCGCACCTGGACAGGGGTGGCGGGGGCGTCGTCGAGGACGGCCGCGATGGGCACGCCGAGCTGGGCCGTGACGGCCCACAGCGTGTCGAGGGTGGGATTGCGGACGCCCGTCTCCAGGCCGGACAGCGTGGCCTTGCCCACGCCGGCCCTTCTGGCCAGCTCCGACAGCGAGATCCCGCGCTCCTGCCGGAGCCGCCGCACCTTCCTGCCGACCTCGCGTGGGTCGCCGCTCACGGCTGTCATGAGGCCATCTTGCCCGACCCTGTAGTGTTCCGTATATGGAACGGACGCAACCCCTCGTCGCCGGAGTGGTGACCGCGCTGGTCGGCTTCGCCAGCTCCTTCACCGTCGTCCTCGCCGGATTACGCGCCGTCGGAGCCGACGAACGGCAGGCCGCCTCAGGGCTGATGGCCCTGTGCGTCGCCGTCGGCGTCGTGTCGATCGCGCTGGGCCTGCGGCACCGGATGCCCATCACCATCGCGTGGTCCACTCCCGGCGCCGCGCTCCTGCTGACCGCGGGCGGGTCGTTCGCCGAGGCGGTGGGCGCGTTCGTCGTCTGCGGGTTGCTCGTCATGGCGGCGGGGCTGGTGCCGTGGCTGGGTCGCGCCATCGCGGCGATCCCCGGTTCGATCGCCGCCGCCATGCTCGCGGGGGTGCTGCTCAAGCTGTGCCTCGCGCCGGTGCAGGCCATGCTCGACGTGCCGTACCTCGCCGGGCCGGTGATCCTGGTCTGGGCGCTGCTCTACCGCTTCGCCCGCACCTGGGCGGTGCCGGGGGCGCTGGCCGCCGCGGTGGCGGTCATCGCGGTCACCAACCCTCCCGGACAGCTCAGCCTGGTGCCCGTGGTCGAGTTCACCGCGCCCGTCTTCAGCGTCTCGGCGGTGGCGGGCATCGGCGTGCCGCTGTTCCTGGTCACGATGGCCGCCCAGAACATCCCCGGCATGGCCGTCCTTTCCGGGTACGGCTACCGCCCGCCGCTGCGCGGCGTGCTGCTGGCGACGGGGGCGGCCTCGGCGCTCGGCGCGCCCTTCGGCGGGCACGCCGTCAACCTGGCCGCCATCACCGCCGCGCTGGCCGCCTCGCCCGAGGCGGCGCCCGACCCCGCCCGCCGGTGGATCGCCTCGGTCACCGCCGGCGCCTCCATGATCGGCCTCGGCCTGCTGTCCAGCGCGGCCGCCGCCCTGGTCCTGCTGTCACCGCCCGTCCTGGTGACCGCGGTGGCCGGGCTCGCTCTGTTCGGTGCGCTCGGCTCCGCGCTCTCCTCCGCCTTCACCGAGGCCCACGGCAGGGAGGGCGCGGTCGTCACCTTCGCGGTCACCGCCTCGGGCGTGAGCTGGCTGGGTGTCGGCTCGGCCTTCTGGGGCCTGGTGGCGGGCGGGCTCATGCACCTGCTGCTGTTCCGGCGGCCTCAGGCCGCCAGCTTGCGCTCCACCCTGCCGACCGACTCCAGGTAGTCGGGGTCGGCGTGCATGGCCGCGGCCATGCGCAGGTGCGGCAGCGCCTCCTCGAGCCGGCTGGCGCGCTCCAGCGTCCTGCCGAGGAGGAAACGGGCGTAGTGGTCGCTGGGGTCGCGCTCCAGCAGCCCGTCGAGGGCCTGCTCTGCCCTGCGCAGCTGGGCGGAGTGGTAGTAGGCGCGGGCGGTCAGCAACTGCAGGCCGTGGTCGTCGCCGTGCTCGTCGAGCAGCGGCTCCAGCATCATGAGGGCGCCCAGGGGGTCTCGCATCCCCAGCAGGCGCTCGGCGAAGCGGTAGCGCTCGATCTCGTCCATGGTGTGATTGAACACTCAACTACATGCATCGCATTCCCGGTGTTAACCCTGTGACGCTACGATTCACCAGATGTCAGGATCGTCTGGTGTGGCGGCACCACCCCGACCTGCGCCCACGCCGGCCCAGCGGATGCCGTCGCCGTTCTCGCTTCCCCTGCACGCGCTTCGCCTCGCGGGCAGGTGCGCGCTGCCCTTGATCATGTGGTTCTCGGTGGGGGAGGCCGCCCGGTTCGGCCTGCTCTACCTCGGCACCGAGATCTCCCACGGCGACTACCGCCAAGCCCGCCTGGTCGCGACCATCGCGGTGATGACGCTCGTCGTCATGCTGGCCATGGTGACGACCGCGGGCATGCTGTACAGCCTGCGCGGGGCGCTGTGGGAGACGGCGGCGCGCGGCGACGAGCCCGAGCGGTTCTTCGCCGCACTCGACCGCATCGCGCCGGCCTTCGCCGCCATCTACCTGACGTGGAACTTCGTCAGGCGTGACGCGCTCGACTTCAGCGGCCTCGACTGGCTGCACAACCTCGACGACAACTTCTATGACCCGATCTTGACCGCGACGGCCGAGGGCAAGAAGGCCGAGACCACCGCCGGGACCGGTCTCATCGATCTCGACTGGCGTGTCTCGCTGGGCGCCATGGTCGTGGCGATGGGCCTGCGCTGGTTCTTCAACCGCATGGTGGAGCGGGGCGAGGGCAGGTCCGCGGGCGTGGCGTCGGCCATGTCGGAGTTCGCGCTGTTCTTCTTCGGCCTGAACGCGACGCTGACCCTCGCGGCGTTGCGCTCCGACTGGGTGGGACACCGGCAGGTCGTCGCGGAGTCCGGCGAGCTCTGGAAGCAGGCCAAGGAGAACGTGCCCGGCTGGGAGGCCTTCTGGGGCACGGTCGGCGAGATCACGCCCTACCTGGTCGACGCCCTGATCGTGCCGCTCACCTGGCTCACCGTCGCGATCCTCGTCTTCGGCGCCTTCAGCGAGGACACCCGCTCGGCGGTGCGCGGCATCCGCCGTCTCGAAACGGGCGTCGACCGGCTGGAGCAGTCCCACGACATGACCCAGCAGTCGTTCAACCGCGTGACCGGAAGCTTCATGGAGCGCTGGGTCCCGCTGGTCAACACCTTCCGGCTGGTCATCAAGGGCGGCGCCGCGCTGTTCGGCCTCATGTGCGTGCTGTACGTGGCGCTGCGCCTGGGCGCCGACTACGCGGACAGGGGCGTGCGCACGCTCATCGGTTCGGAGACGCCGTACTGGTGGCTCGTCATCAGCGAACCGATCGAGTTCGTGAAGGATCTGCTGGTGACCACGCTGACGATGTGCCTGCTGGCCGCGACGTTCGACATCGCGGCCACCAGGGCCAGGCTCAGCGGTCAGGCCGTCAACGTCTGAACCGCAGGACGTCGCGGTTGTCGTCCTCGGTCGGCTTCATGAGGTCCTCGACCGGCGTGTCCGACCGGTAGGAGCTGGGGCGCAGCTCCAGCTCCACCTCCTTGGCCACGGCGGACGGCACGACGGCGACCTTGGTGGTCACGTAGCTCTCACCCACGACGTGGTCCGCCGGTGTCCTGTCGGGCGGCAGGTCTTCCAGCCGCCACGCGCGGCCCGCGCGGTCCTTGAGCAGCACGTCCGGCTTCCCCGTCAGCTGCGCGCCGTCCTTGTCGACGGCCGTCCGGGTGACGGCGATCCTGAGCCACTGCTTGTCCGGCGTGTTGTGCCTGCTGCCGGCGGGTGCCGCCATCGTGTCGTAGTCCACCTTCCACCTGACGTGCTCGAAGGTGATCTCCTGCCCGGCCGCGACCGGGTGCACCTGGTCGTCGGGCTGGCCGTTCTTGAAGAACAGGTAGCGGTCGACGGTCGGGGCGCCGATGGCCACGGCGAGCGCGACGACCGCGCCCACACCCTGCAACAGCAGGCGGGGGCGCCTGGGCGGCTGTGCCTCTCCCGTGCCGGTGGCCGCCGGGTCCGCCGGTGGGTCCGACGGAGGGCCCGCCGGGAAAGCACCGGGCTGGGCGGGCGGCTGGGGCTGCCGATGCGGCACCGGGCCGGCGCTCGGCACGGCGGGCAGCGGCTGCGTCGAGCTTCCCGCCGGCTCGCGGGTCGGCGGAACCGGCGGCCACACCTGATGATCGGGGTGGACGGGCCGGTGCTGCTGCGGCTGGGGATACTGCTGCGGCCGCGCCTGCCGACGCCGCGGCCGTGACAGCGGCTGGGGCTGCGGGGGCTGGGGCTGCTGCGGCTGGGGTTGTTGACCGGGTTGGGGCTGCTGGGGTTGCTGCCGCCCCGAGGCGGGGGAGAACCAGTCGGTCATCGCTTGTCCCCCAGCGGGTAGACGTCCTTGGGCGCGGTGAAGAGCCGCTGGGCCGCCGCGTCGTCCAGACCGAGGTCCACCTCGGCCTCCGGCAGGTGCGGCTCGCCGTAGAGGCCGCCGTCCGGAATGGAGAACACCACCCTGGCGCCGGGCAGGGCCGCAGCGGGCACCTCGAAGACGAAGACGCCCGGCGTCCACCAGCCGGGCTGGATCCACGGGTAGGCCAGCGACTTGGTCTTCTCGATCCGGTCGGTGGCCGTGAAGCGCTTGTCCTCGGCCGTGAGCAGCTCGGCGGGGTTGAGGTGCAGCGGCTCCTTCGGCGCCGTGGCGGCCGCCTGCACGACGAGGAAGACCTGGTCCTTGCCTGCCTCGATCTTCTTCTCGCCCACCTCGATCGCGCGGGCGGAGGAGACGGCCTCGACCCTGGCCGAGAAGCGGCCGGCGTCGACGTCGTCCTTGACGGCGCCGGTGTAGGTGAGGGGGGCGCCGAGGTCCTCGTAGGTCGGCATGAGGGTCTGGAGGCCGATCGCACCGCCCGCCAGCGCGAGCCCGACGACGGCGTTGAGCACCTTGGAGCCGCCGCCCCGGCGGGCGGCGCGGCGGGACTGGCGCGCCGGCACGGAGCTGTGCTGGTCGACGGCGGTCATGAGCCCTCCGGCCGCACGGGGAGCGTGATCCGGCCCAGGACGACGGGCACCTGCTTGTCGTCCTTCTCCTCTGTCTCCGGCATCCAGCCGTAGGCAGGTGTGTACTCGCCTGTCGCGTAGTGCCGTGTGCCGACGTCGAGCGTGATCTTGTCGGGCACCTTCGCGCCCGGCTCCAGCTCGTAGCGGACCAGCACCTTCGTCGGGACTCCCGGCTGGAGCTGCTCGCTCGGCCCGCTCTGGGTGGGCACGAGCGTGATGACGCCGTACTTCGGCTTGATCTCCGGTGTGATCTTCAGCAGCGTCGACGTGAAGGACGACCCCGCGAGGGCGGTCTCGTCGCCTTCGTTGGTCACCGTCGCCTCCACTTCGAGGAAGCGCTTGGGGTCCTCGAAGGAGACGTCGGGCTGGACGACGGTGACCCTGCTCTCCACGAACCTGGTCTTGAACTGGCCCTGGTCGATGTCGGTGGCCGGCTTGAGGGCGGGCGGGTTGGGGTCGGGAGCCTCGTTCAGCCCGCCGAGAAGGGCGGTGATGCCCAGTCCGGTGGCCAGGACCAACCCCACCGCGGGCACCAGGATCGGGCGTCGTGGCCGGTCGTCCTCGGGGGAGGGTTCCGTCATGGGCAACGATGGTAATAGGTCACGCTTGCACCATCCGCCGCAATACTCCCATCTGCTGGTTGAATTGCCGGGAACCGTGCCGGAACCGGCGGCCGAACTCGTAGGCTGGGGCACTACTAACGAGATAGGGCGGCCGGAGGGTCACGTGGCGGACGTGCATCCCGAGCAGGCGCAGTTGCAGGCGGATCGCATCTACCTGGGCTGGCAGTACATGCTGCTGCACCCAGACCCGGGAGAGCCGCCCAAGCGTCCCTCGCCCGCCGAGGAGCCGCCGCGGGAGTCCACGCCCGACCCCGAGCTCGTACGCAGGGAACGGATGCAGGAGGACCTGCTCAACCGGCCCGTGAAGATCTTCCGGACGTTCATGGCCGTCCTGGCCGTCGTCATCCTGGTCGCGGCCTTAGCGGGGGCGCTGGGCTGGTCGTTCGCGATCATCGGGTTGGTGGCGACCGGCGGCGTCGCGGGCATCTGCAGCTACGCCGTCCTCCAGGGCGACAGGGCGGTCCGCTACCGGGTGCGCGAGCGGCAGGCCAGGGACGACCGGCTCCGGCAGGAACGTGACAAGGAGCTGTTCAGGGCCCAGGAGGAGCACGCCGAGCGCTACCGCGACTGGCAGGAGCTGAAGGACCGCCACGACAGGCAGCTGACCTGGTACGGCGTCGCCGTACCCGACGAGATCGACCGCGTCGACGTGGCGGGCGGCACGCTGCCCGGCTGGTCGGCGCTGGTGACGCTGCTGGGCGCGACGCGCCTCTACAGCGGCGGGCACCTGACCGTTCTCGACCTGTCCGAGGGGGCGATCGCCAAGGACCTGATCGAGCTGGCCCGCAGGGGCGGCGACGACCCGCTGGTGTGGGTGCTGCCCGTCGACCTGCCCAAGCTCGACCTGGGGGCGACGCTCAAACCCGAGGCGTTCGCCGACGTGCTGGCCCACGTGGTGAGCGTCAGCGAGGAGCACCGCACGACGCGCGACCTCAGCTTCGACAACGCGATCCTCGAGCGGGTGCTCGACGTGCTCGGCGAGCACGCCACGATCGCCCAGGTGACGGCCGCACTGCGGGCGCTGGCCCAGGTGGGCGACCCGCGCGACGACCTCAAGTACGGGCTGATCACCGCCGAGCAGCTGGAGCGCATCGGCACGATGTTCGGGCGCGGGGTCAGCGACAGGGTGGTCATCGAGCGGGCGTGGGCGCTGGAGTCGCAGCTGCGCAAGCTCGAGACCCTCGGCACCGAGGCGGTACGGCTCCCGCCGGCCCGCCTGCGGGTGGTGAGCATGGACCGGCAGGCGGGGGTGTTCGGCAACCGCGTGTTAGGCACCTACGTGGCCACCGCGCTCACCCACATCCTGCGCCAGTCGCCCGCCTCCGACCGCCCCTGGTACCACACGATCATCGTCGCGGGCGCCGACAAGCTGCGCGGCGACGTGCTCGACCGCCTCATGGACGCCTGCGAGACGTCGCGGACCGGGCTGGTGCTGACCTACCGGTCGCTGACGCCGACCGTGCGGGAACGGCTGGGCCGAGGGCACGCGGCCGTGGCGTTCATGCGCCTGGGCAACGCCGAGGACGCCCGGGTGGCCAGCGAGCACGTCGGCACCGAGCACCGCCTGGAGCTGGCCCAGCTCACCGAGACGATCAGCGCGTCGGTGGCCGGTCTCGACGGCGCCCGCTACACCTCCACGATCGACCAGGTGGAGGAGGGGGTCGAGGAGCGGGGCGAGAGCCGTACGGATCTGAAGGAGGACATCACCGAGTCCACCGAGTGGGGCAGGACCGCCGACAAGATCGGCGAGACCGAGCGCGTCCTGCAGCGCTCGCGCGAGTTCCTCGTCGAACCGCACCAGCTGCAGCAGCTGCCCACCACGTCCGTGATCGTCACCGACGCCACCGCCGACGGCCGCCGCGTACGGCTGGCTGACGCGAACCCGGCCATCCTCACCTTCCCCAGGACGACGCTCGCCGAGCTCGAGGAGGCCCGTGACGCGGTGCTCGACATGGGCGAGGCCGCCACGCCCGACGAGCCGCCGCCCAACCTGGGCCCGCCGCCGCCACGCCTCGACTGGCGGAAGAAGGGGTAAGGGGATGGTCAAGTGCCGGGTGACCTCTTGATCATCGGCGGACTTTCTCAAGGGAAACGTGTGCCGTAGACCCTCCTCCTTCTCTGTCGTCCCAAGGAACCCGCAACGGTTCCACGCACACGTTTCTCAGCCCAGGAGGTAACGACGTGCTGAGTGGTCCGTGGTATCGCATCCAGTCCATCGCCGCACCCGCCCGGGTCTCCTCGGCGGAGTCCGATTTCGTCGCCGTGCTGCCCGCCGTGCTCTCGGCCGCGCAGCAGGACCGGCCCTTCGTGATCGGCTGGGTGTCGCGCGGCGGCGGTGCCCCCCTCGAACTGGTCACCAACGCGGGCCCGCTGTCGCCGCGCGCCTCCGTCGAGCCGCTGCTGTTCCCCGGAGGGGCGCGCGGTGAGCGCCTGGCCGAGGACTACCTGGCCGATCTCGGCGACCTGGTGTGGGTGCCGTGCCCTGGACGCCAGGCGCCGCCGCTGCACAACCGGCGGGAGGCAGGCCCCGCCGAGCCGACGCTGTTCGAGTCGACGCTGGTCACGCTGATGGCCAGGCCGTTCGCCTGGCTGGTGGTCGCCGAGCCGACCGGCCTGCTCGACACCGAGGTCGCGCACCTGCGTACCCAGCTCAACGTGCTCAGGCAGTACGGCGAGGCCTCCGAGCGCTCCAGGTTCGACGTGGAGCGGGCCGAGCGCCGCATGCAGGAGCTCGACGCCTTCCGCGAGGCGGGGTTGTGGAACGTCAGGGTGTTGGCCGGCGCGGCCACCCCCGACGACCTGCGGCAGATCGCCCCCGTGCTGGTCGGCTCGGTGGAGCTGGGCCACCACCCCTACCGGCTGCGCAGCGCCCTGCCCGCCGCCTGCGCGCTGCGGGAGGCGCTCGCGGCGACCACGCAGGACGCCGGCGACGGCGCGGCCGTGCCGTTCGCGGCGACGGCGGGGACGCTGGCGGCGCTCGCCGGGCTGCCCAGGCGCGAGGTGCCCGGCGTGCGCGTGCTGGACGCCGGGTACTTCGACGTGACCTCCGAGGCCACCGGGGAGCTCGACCTGGGCGCCGTCCTCGACGGGCAGGACCGGGCGGTGGGCTCGTTCGGGGTGCCGCTCGCCACGCTCAACCGGCACGCGTTCGTCACCGGCGCGACGGGCTCGGGCAAGTCGCAGACCGTGCGGCACCTGCTCGAACGGCTGAGCGCGGTGAAGATCCCCTGGCTGGCCATCGAACCGGCCAAGTCCGAGTACGCCGCCATGGCCGGACGCGTGGCCGAGCCCGTCACGGTGATCAACCCGTCGGCTCCCGACGCCGTGCCGTTCAGCGTCAACCCGCTCGAACCCGAGCCGGGTTACCCGGTGCAGGCGCACATCGACATGGTCAGGGCCCTGTTCATGGCCGCCTTCGACGCCGAGGAGCCGTTCCCGCAGATCATGTCCATGGCCCTGCAGCGCGTCTACGAGGCCAACGGCTGGGACGTCGTCACCGGCGGCGCGGTGCCGGGCTCGAAGGTGCCGCCCTCGGTCCCGACGCTCGAACAGCTCCAGCAGCACGCCATGGACGTCATCCAGGAGATCGGCTACGGGCGGGAGGTCCAGGCCGACGTCGAGGGCTTCATCTCGCTGCGGCTGCGCTCGCTGCGGGTGGGTTCGGCCGGGCGCTTCTTCGAGGGCGGGCATCCCGCCGACATCGGCGGGCTCCTGCGGCGCAACGTCGTGCTCGCCATCGAGGACGTGGCCAACGACGAGGACAAGGCGTTCCTCATGGGCACGCTGATCATCAGGATCGTCGAGCACCTGCGCATGCGCGCCCGGCACGAGAAGGCCGGCGGTCTCCGGCACGTCATCGTGATCGAGGAGGCGCACCGGTTGCTGCGCGACCGGGGCACGGGGCGGGCCGCCACCCACGCGGTGGAGCTGCTGGCGGGCATGCTCGCCGAGATCAGGGCCTACGGTTCCGGGCTGGTCGTGGCCGAGCAGATCCCCACCAAGCTCATCCCCGACGTGGTCAAGAACACCGCGCTGAAGGTCGTCCACCGGCTGCCCGCCGCCGACGACCGGGCCCTGGTCGGGGCGGCGATGAACCTCGACGACGAGCAGTCGCGCCAGGTCGTCTCCCTGCGGCCGGGCGTCGCCGCCGTCTTCGCCGACGGCATGGACCGGCCGCTGCGCATCCAGGTGCCGCTGGGCGAGGACAGGGAGCACACCGTCGCGGGGCCGCCGCCGCCCATCAGGGGCCGCAGGTCGGCGGCGTGCGGGGCGCAGTGCCGTACCGGTCAGGCGTGCACGCTGGTCGAGCTGCGGGAGGCCGACCTGCTGGCGGACGCGCCCGAATGGGCGTGGCTGCGCCTGTGGAGCGACACCGTCGTGCTCGCCTACGTCACCAACCGGCCGCTGCCGGGGGTGCCGCGCCACCTGGCGGCGGCGTGGAACGAGCTGCCCGCCAGGCGCAGGGAGTGCCTGCTGGCGACGCTGGTCGAGCGGTCCGTCACCCGGCGGGCCTGGTCGCTGCGCAGCTGGTTCGACCCCGCGCTGCTGACCGAGAAGGCGGCCGAGAGCGCCGGCCGGCTGCTCGGCGCGGTCGAGCCGGGAGGGGAGCGGCCCGGACCCTCGTGGGTCATCCCGCAGGTGCGGTGGCTGCACGAGGTCGACCGGCTCTTCCCGTACGGCAGGCCCGCGCCCGACCTGCGCACCCCCGCGCCGCCGATGGAGTACGCGCTGCTCGGCGGCCCTTCGGCGGGCGAGCTGCTCGGGCATCGGGCCAAGGCGCTGCGGCACCATCCGCTGTCGATGGAGATGGACCACAACAGGGCGCTGGCCTGGCGGGTCATCCTGGGCGACGACGAGAACGCGGGGCTGCAGCGGGACATCGGCACGGTCGCGGTCGGGGTGGAGCCTGCGGCGCGGCTCAGGCACGTGGGGCAGACGATGGGCGCGGGGTGGCTGGAGGGCGTGCTGTCCTGGCCGCGCCGCTTCGTGCTGCCCTTCGACGGCGACGGGCCCGCGGAGATCGCCTTCCCCGTGCAGCCGCCCGCCTGACGTCTCCCCGTGCAGCCGCCCGCCTGACGCCCGGTCCGGGGAACGAAGGCGTCCGCCGTCCGTAGGGTGACGGCGGACGCGGTTCGACTAGGATCGGTCAGCATGACCCAGCTTCCGCTGCGGGCCCAGCTCGCGAGTGCCCTGGGGCGCACCGCCGCCACCTTGTCGAGGGTCACCGGGCGTGGTGACGGGTCCGTGATCGGCGGGCGCGTCGGCCTGGTCCTCGAGCCCGACCTGCTCAGACAGCTGGCCAGGGACCGCAAGCTCGTGCTCGTCAGCGCGACCAACGGCAAGACGACCACCACCCGTCTCATCACCTCGGCGCTGACCGAGCTGGGCGAGGTGGCCACCAACGCGTTCGGCGCCAACATGCCGGCCGGCCACGTCTCGGCGCTGTCTGCCCACAAGTCGGCGCCGTACGGCGTGCTCGAGGTGGACGAGAAGTACCTCCCCGAGGTGCTCGAGACCACCGGGGCAGGCGTCGTGTGCCTGATGAACCTCAGCCGCGACCAGATGGACCGGGCGGCCGAGATCTGGCTGCTGGCCCAGAAGTGGCGCAGGGCGCTGTCGGGCAAGCCCACCCACGTGATCGCCAACTGCGACGACCCGCTGGTCACCTGGGGCGCCTCCACGGCCGCCAAGGTCACCTGGGTCGCCGGCGGCCAGCGCTGGAAGGAGGACTCCTGGAGCTGCCCCGAGTGCGGCGGTCCGCTCGACAGGAAGGGCGCCGACTGGGCGTGCCGGGAGTGCACCTTCCACCGGCCCGAGCCCCACTGGGTGCTCGACGACGACGCGGTGATCGACCCGCGCGGCCACCGCTGGGTGCTCGACCTGCAGCTGCCCGGTCTCGCCAACCGTTCCAACGGCGCGATGGCGCTCGCGGTGGCCGAGGCGTTCGGGCTGCACGTGCAGTCGGCGCTGCCCAGGCTGCGCGAGGTCACCTCGGTCGCGGGCCGCTACACCACGGTCGAGCGTGACGGCAGGGCGGCGCGGCTGCTGCTGTCGAAGAACCCGGCGGGCTGGCTGGAGGCGTTCGACGTCTCCGACCCCTCGCTGCCGATCATCCTGTCGGTCAACGCGCAGGGCCCCGACGGACGCGACACCTCCTGGCTGTGGGACGTCGACTACCGCATCCTGCGCGGCCGTCCCGTCCACGTCACCGGCGAGCGCCGTCTCGACCTGGCGCTCCGGCTCGACGTCGCCGAGGTGCCGTTCCAGCTGTACGACAGCTTCGCCCAGGCGTTCGACGCGATGCCGCCGGGGCGGCTCGACGTGATCGCCAACTACACCGCCTTCCAGCAGATCCGATCGGAGTTCGGCCGTGCCGTCTGACAGCGCCCTGCGCGTGGTCTGGATCTACCCCGACCTGCTCAGCACGTACGGTGACCAGGGCAACGTGCTCGTCCTCGAGCAGCGGGCCCGCAAGAGGGGCATGACGGTCGAGACGATCCACGTCCGCTCGTCCGACCCGGTCCCCGAGAGCGGCGACATCTACCTCATCGGCGGCGGCGAGGACCGGCCGCAGATCCTCGCGGCCCAGCGGCTGCGCAAGGACGGCGGCCTGCACCGGGCGATCGCCCGCGGCGCGGCCATGCTGGCGGTCTGCGCCGGCTACCAGATCATGGGCAGCACGTTCGGCGGCGAGGAGGGGCAGCCGGTCGACGGCATCGGGCTGCTCGACATCGCCAGCACCCGCGGCCCCGCACGGGCGGTGGGCGAGCTGGTGGCCGAGGTCGACACCTCGCTCAACCTGCCGACGCTGACCGGGTTCGAGAACCACATGGGCGTCACCCGCCTCGGCCCCGGCGTCAAGCCGCTGTCGCGGACGCTGGCCGGCACCGGCAACGGCGACGGGTTCGAGGGCTGCTTCGCCGGGCACGTCGTCGGCACCTACCTGCACGGGCCGGCGCTGGCCCGCAACCCGGCGCTGGCCGACCTGCTGCTCGGCTGGGCGACGGGCGGCTCGCTGGCGCCGATCGACGACACCTGGTACGACCGGCTGCGCAAGGAGCGGCTCGACGCGGTCATGTCGCGCTGACGGCGCGCGGGGGCGCCGGCGGTCAGTAGACGAGGGCCTGCGCGCCCTCGGCCACGGCCTCCTCGACGAACGTGGGCGCTCCCGCGATCCGCACGCCGTCGATGAGATCGTCGACGGTGATGTCGCGCCTGGCCGCGCACTGGGTGCAGACCGTGACGCGGCCCGCCGCGAGCACGGCGTCGAGCAGGTCCTCCAGCGGGGCGGCGTGCGGCAGGCTGAACTCCTTGGCCCTGCCGGGAAGGGCGAACCAGGACGCCTCGCCCGTCAGCCACAGCGAGACGGGGACACCGCTCGCCAGCGCGGCGGCCGCGACCGTGAAGGCCTGGTTGCATCGCTCGGGGGCGTCGGCTCCCGCGGTGACCTTGATGACCAGTGATCGTGCCATGAGGGTCAGCCTAGACCGAAGCGCCCCGGACGTCCGCACCCGGTACGCCGGCGCAGGCGGGACACCCCGTGGACGGCCTAGGCTTGCGAGACATGGAAGAACCTGAAGTGCATCCCGACCTCGAGCCCATCGCCTGGCTGCTCGGCAGGTGGGAGGGCGCGGGAGTCGGCGGCTACCCGACGATCGAGAGCTTCAACTTCGGCCAGGAGATCGAGTTCGGCCACAACGGCAAGCCGTTCCTGACCTACGTCAGCCGTACGTGGCTGCTGGACGAGTCGGGCGGGAAGGTGCGCCCGCTGGCCACCGAGACCGGCTACTGGCGCCAGCAGCCCGACCGCCAGCTGGAGGTGCTGCTCTCCCACCCGACGGGCATCGTCGAGATCTACGTCGGCGAGGTCGTGTTCCACAAGATCGAGCTGCGCACCGACGTGGTCGCCCGCACCGCGACCGCGAAGGAGTACACCGCGGGGCACCGCCTCTACGGCCTGGTCAACGGCAACCTCATGTGGGCCTACGACATGGCCGCCGAGGGGGTCGCGCTGACCTCTCACATGTCGGCCGAGCTGAAGAAGGTGGCATGAGCGGCCCTTTCACCCCTGACGTCGTCGAGGCGATCAAGCGGCACATGAACGACGACCACGCCGCCGACGGCCTGCTGATCGTGCGGGCGCTCGGCGGGCGTCCGGCGGCGACGACGGCGACGACCAGTGACGTGGACGCCGAGGCGATCGAGTTCACGATCGACGGCGGCGAGCGGGTGCGGGTGCCGTGGGGTGAGACGCTGACCGAGCGCCCCCAGGTACGGCTCGCGGTGGTCAGGCTCTACAACGAGGCGTGCGCCAGGATGGGCGTCCAGCCGCGCGGCGAGCACTGACGCGTTCGCGGAGGACGACGGCTCGCGGGCCCGGACATGGGAAAGGGCCCCGAGCCTTCTCCGCCTGCGGTCAGGCGGGCCGGATGGACCACAGGCAGGGCCGCACCCTGCCGTCCGGCTGCTCGGAGCCCCGGTGGCTGCCTCGGATTCGCCTTCGCGTCGCGAGACCTCCAGACCTGGTCCGGATGGTTCCGCGTCGCTAGCGGACAGCCACCTCGCTAGCCCAACTATGAATCACCATTGTTTGGACCACCTCCTTTCCGCGTGCCTTCAAGTTATGCGGCGGCTTCGGTAACGGGCAAGCGATTATCCGGCGGCCGTAGACTCGGGACATGACCGAGACCGCATGGCACGAGGAGCTCCGGGCCAAGGGCTACCGCGTGACTCCGCAACGTCAGCTGGTCCTCGAGGCGGTCAAGGCGCTCGAGCACGGCACGCCCGAGGAGATCTGCGCGAAGGTCCGGCAGACGGCTCGCGGGGTCAACATCTCCACCGTCTACCGCACCCTCGAACTGCTCGAAGAGCTCGGCATGGTCACCCACACCCATCTCAACCACGGCGCCCCGACCTACCACCTGGCCACCGAGGCCGACCACTTCCACCTGGTGTGCAGGGTCTGCGGCGAGGTCAGCGAGGTCCGCCTGGAGCTGACCGACGGCCTGGTCAAGGGGCTCGACCACGAGATGGGGTTCGAGACCGACATCCGGCACCTGACCGTCTTCGGCCGGTGCCGCACCTGCCGGGTAGCCTGACGGCATGCGTAGCCCTCTGCTGGATCTCCCCGGCGCCGTCGCGGCCGAGGCCCCCGACGCCGACGTGGCCGCCCACTACGGTGACCTGTTCGCCGAGCAGCGCGCGCTGCTGAAGGGCGAGGCGGTCGTCGACCGCAGCAACCGTGAGATCGTGCGGATCGCCGGTGCCGACCGGCTGAAATGGCTCAACGACCTCACCTCGCAGAAGCTCGACACCCTGCAGCCGGGCGTGTGGACCCAGACGCTGCTCCTCGACCTGCAGGGAAGGGTGGAGCAGCACCTGACGCTCGTCGACGACGGCGCGGCCGTGCTCGCCCACGTGGAGCCTGGCGCGTCGGCCGCGTTGATCGACTATCTCGACCGCATGCGGTTCATGCTCAGGGTCGAGGTGTCGCTCGCCGACGAGCTGGCCGTCCTGTCGACCGCCGACGAGGACGTCCTCGTGCCGCGTGCCGAGCTCGGCGACCATCTGGGCAGGCCGCTGGCCGGGCTGTGGGCCTACGAGGCGTTGCGCATCGAGCGGCACCGGCCGCGGCTCGGGCTCGACACCGACCACAAGACGATCCCGCACGAGGTGGGCTGGATCGGCGCGGCCGTCCACCTGACCAAGGGCTGCTACCGCGGGCAGGAGACGGTCGCCCGCGTCCACAACCTGGGGCACCCGCCGCGCCGCCTGGTGTTCCTGCACCTCGACGGCAGCGTCGACACCCTGCCGCCGCACGGCGCGCCGGTGGTGCTCGACGGGCAGGACGTGGGCTTCGTCGGGTCCTCGGCCCGCCACCACGAGCTGGGGCCGATCGCGCTGGCCCTGGTCAAGCGGACGGTGCCGGTCGACGCGCCGCTGCTGGCCGGCGGCGTCGCAGCCGGCCAGGAGGTCGTCGTGCCGCCGGACGCGGGCCGCAACGTGTCGATCGACCCGGCGCTCCGCCGCCGCATCCGCTGACCGCCCGCCCTGTCCGGTACGGCGCGCCGTGCCCGGCCCTCCCGGTCCGGCACGGGCGGGCCGCACGCGCGCACGGTGTCACAGCTGGACGCACTTGCCGGCCGGGCAGGTGAGCGAGCGGGGCGTGCCGTTCAGCATCACCGTGGTGCCCTCGGGGACCGCGAGCGTGTAGACGGCGCCGCACCCCGGCGTCTCGCAGACGAAGACGGCCCGTAACCACCGGCCGTTCCACGACTCCTCCTGGTGGCGGGAGCCCACGCTCCACGTGGACTCCCGCCTGATCGCCAGCTCCCCGTGCTTGCCCTGGACGACCTTGACGTCGACCTCGCCCGACGCGTCGAGGACCACCTCCGGCGTGGTGAGCTCGTAGACGTTCTCGGTGACCTCCCTGGTGCGGGTGGAGATCAGGGAGGTCTCGGCCGACGCGTCGGGCGCGGGGATGTTGAGGCCGAACGCCGTCCCGACGCCGACGATCGAGCCGAAGGCGAACAGACCGCCGACGACCAGCCACACCGTGCGCGTTGACGAGCCTTCGTCCGACTTCGATGACCACGGCTTCCGCATGGGCGAGCCCCCTTCAGACCTTGAGGAAGCGCAGGACGGCCAGGACCCGCCGGTGGTCCTTGTCGTCGGCGCCGGACAGGCCGAGCTTGGCGAAGATGTTGTTGATGTGCTTGCCGACCGCGCCCTCCGAGACGACCAGCGCCTCGGCGATGCCGGTGTTGGAGCGGCCCTCCGCGATGAGCGCGAGCACCTCGCGCTCCCTGCGGGTGAGCTGGTCGAGCGGGTCGCTGCGGCCGCGCAGCAGAAGCTGGGCGACCACCTCGGGGTCGAGCGCGGTGCCGCCCGCCTCGACCCTGCGCAGCGCGGCGACGAACTCGGTGACGTCGGCGACCCGGTCCTTGAGCAGGTAGCCGACCCCGGTCGTCTCGGTCGACAG
The DNA here is from genome assembly GCF_053605785.1 of Nonomuraea sp. NPDC003754. Lineage (NCBI taxonomy): Bacteria > Bacillati > Actinomycetota > Actinomycetes > Streptosporangiales > Streptosporangiaceae > Nonomuraea > Nonomuraea sp. NPDC003754. The sequence continues at coordinate 73,984 of NZ_JBSGJX010000035.1, read as the reverse complement.
CAGCTGGCTGGCGTAGCGCTCCTCGACGTACTGCGACAGCACGACGATCGGCTGCCCCGGCCGCTGGCGGCGCAGCACGAGGGCCGCGCGCAGCCCCTCGTCCCTGTGCGAGGGCGGCATCCGCACGTCGGTGATCACCAGGTCGGGCGCGTGCTGCTCGACCGCGCGCAGCAACTCCTCGGCGTCGGCCACCGCGGCCACGACCTGCATGCCCGCCGAGCCGAGCACCCAGGTCAGGCCCTCCCTCAGCAGCACCGAGTCCTCGGCCAGCACTACTCGCATGGAAGCTCCACTTCGATCGTCGTCGGTCCGCCCGCCGGGCTGTCGATTCGCAGCCGTCCGTCCACGGAGCCGACCCGCTGCGCCAGGCCGCGCAGGCCGGTGCCGCGCTCGGGCGCGGCCCCGCCCTTCCCGTCGTCCTGGACGGTCACCCGCAACCGATCACCTCTGCGGACGACCGTGATCGCGGCGTCGGCCGCCTCGGCGTGCTTGGCGATGTTGGTGAGCGCCTCCGACACGACGAAGAACGCCACCGCCTCGATCGTGGGCGAGGCACGGTCCGCGACGTCGACGCTGAGCCGTACGGGGAGGGGCGCGCGGGCGGCCAGGCCGGACAGGGCCGCGTCGAGGCCCTCGTCGGTCAGGACGGCGGGGTGCAGGCCGCGGACGAGGTCGCGCAGCTCCTTGAGCGCCTGCTTGGCCTCCTCGTGGGCCTGGGCGATCACCTGGCGGGCCGGTTCCGGCAGGTCGGTGAGGGTGGCGCGGGCCATGCCGAGGTTCATGGCGAGCCAGACGAGGCGCTGCTGGGTACCGTCGTGCAGGTCGCGCTCGATGCGGCGGCGCTCGGCGTCGGCCGCGTCGATCACCTCGGCGCGGCTCTCCCGCAGCGTCTCCACCCGCTGTGCCAGCTCGTCGCTGATGCTCGGGCCGAGCAGCGCCTTGCCCGCGATGATGTCGACCCAGGCGAACGCCCTGGCCACGAGGGGTCCGGCGACGAACAGGCCGACGGCGATCACCGCGAACAGCACGCCGAGCCACCAGTAGGCCGCCAGGGCGAAGGTGCGGGCCGACAGGATGGCCAGGGTGATGGTGCCGCCCCAGGCGATGAGCAGGGCGGTCGCGCCCAGGCCGTTGAGCAGCGGGCAGAGCAGGTGGTAGGCGATCTGCCGCCACGTGCTGAGCGCCTTGGCCTGGCCGACCAGCCAGGTGAGCGGGTTGCGGGGCGGCCACGCCCGCGGCACCGGCGCGATCGTGACGTCCAGGTAGGCGGAGAAGCGGGACCGCTGCAGGGCGGTGAGGTACGGCAGCGCCCAGAACAGCACGCCGACGGCGATCACCGGCACGACCACGGTCCAGACCAGCAGCACCGACGCGAAGACCAGGGCGATGATCACGCCTGCCGTGAGGGCCCCGGCCAGCAGGCCCATCGCCACGTGCAGGGTGCGCAGCCAGGTCGCCGCTCCCCATAAGGAGCGGATCCGTTGCCAGATGGTCATGCGATCAACGGTAGGGGGAGGGGCGCCTTCCGGACATGGGCGAGCCATCCGGGAAAAAGGTGAGGCTGGCCCTACCTGCTCACAGGTCGATGACCAGCGTGATCGGGCCGTCGTTGAGGAGGGAGACCTTCATGTCGGCGCCGAAGCTGCCGGTCTCCACGTGTGCGCCGAGCGCCCTCAGCTCGTCGACGACCGCCTGGACCAGCGGCTCGGCGACCGGTCCCGGCGCGGCGGCCTGCCAGGTGGGGCGGCGGCCCTTGCGCGTGTCGCCGTACAGGGTGAACTGGCTGATGACCAGCAGCGGGGCGCCGATGTCCGAGCAGGACTTCTCGCCGTCGAGGATGCGCAGGCCCCACAGCTTGGCGGCCAGCTTGCGCGCTTCGGCGGGGGTGTCGGTGTGGGTCGCGCCGACCAGGACCATCAGGCCGGGCTCGTCGATCGCGCCGACCGTCCGGCCCTCGACGACGACGGAGGCGTGGCTGACCCGCTGGACGACTGCTCGCATGACACCCCATTGTGGCCCACCGCCGTGGCGTCCAGGAGCGCGGCCCTCCGCGCGCCCGGCGGGGCCGCGGCTACACTCGTCGCGAAAGGGAGGGGAAATGTCGCTTGTTGTGGAGGTTGTCCGGTCTGGGTTCGTGGAGTCCACGCACCAGGTCCGGATGCTGGCGGTGGCCGCCGACGGGACCCCGGTCCGTGTCCATGGCGCCGTCGACGCGCTGGCCTCGCCGCGCTCCTCGATGAAGCCGCTCCAGGCGCTCGGCATGCTGCGCCGCGGCCTCGACCTGGACGGCGAGCTGCTCGCGCTGGCCTGTGCCTCCCATGCGGGCGAGCCCTTCCACGTCGACGGGGTCAGGAAGATCCTCGCCGGCGCGGGGCTCGACGAGAGCGCCCTTCTCTGCCCCGAGGACCACCCCGAGGACAGGAGCGTGACCGGCAAGGCGCGCGTCTACATGAACTGCTCGGGCAAGCACGCCGCCATGCTCGCCACCTGCGCCGTCAACGGCTGGCCGGTGGAGACCTACCTGGACCCCGCGCATCCGCTGCAGCGGGCCGTCAGGGAGACGGTCGAGGAGCTGACGGGCGAGCGCGTGGCCGCGACCGGCGTGGACGGCTGCGGCGCGCCGCTGTTCTTCGTCTCGATGGTGGGCGTGGCCAGGGCGTTCAGGGCCTTCCCGCTGGGCGGTCCCGGCTCGCCGGAGCGGCGCGTCTACGAGGCCGTGATCGCCCATCCCGAGTGGACCTCGGGCACCACCCGGCCGGAGGTGGCGCTGATGCGGGCCGTACCGGGGCTGATGGTGAAGGCGGGCGCCGAGGGTTTCGACGCCTTCGCCTTCGCCGACGGCCGCGCGGGCACCGTCAAGGTCGAGGACGGGACGTCGCGGGCGCGGGTGCCGGTCACCGTGGCCGCGCTGCGCGCCCTCGGTCTCGAGGCGCCCGAGCTCGACGCGCTGGCGGTCCCGCCGCTGCTGGGCGGCGGGCGTCCCGTCGGCGAGGTACGGCTGCGCGCCTGAGCGGCCGCCGCTGCCGAGGTCAGGCCTGCCGGAGGAGTTCCGCCACCTCGTGCTGCCCCTTCTTCTCGGCGTGCCGCAACGCGGTCACGCCGTCGCGGTCGGCCAGCTCGGGGTCGGCGCCCGCGGCCAGCAGCAGCCTGACGATCTCCTGGTACGGCGGCCCGCCGTCGCCCAGGATGACCGCCTCCAGCAGTCCGGTCCACCCGAGGTCGTTGACGTGGTTGACGTCGATGCCCGTCTTGAGCACCTCGCGCACGTAGTCGACGTGCCCCCGCTCGCACGCGGGGATGAGCGAGACGCCGCCGTAGCGGTTCCTGACCGTCAGGTCGGGCTTGGCGGGCAGCAGCGCCCGCATCATGGCCACGCTGCCCGTCACGCCGGTGACCAGCCACGGGGTGTCGTGCTGGGCGTCGAGGGCGTTCGGGTCGGCGCCCGCGGCGACCAGGATCTCGGCGACCTCCACGTGGTCGGCGGCGCTTGCCAGCAGCAGGGCGGTGCGCCGCTGGCTGTCGCGCGCCTCCAGGTCGGCCCCCTCGGTGACGGCCTCTCTGACGGCGGCGGCGTCACCCGTGGCGGCGGCGGTGAGCAGTTGTCCGTTGAGCACATTTGATCCTTTCATGCAAGGACGCGAGGATTGTGGTCGGGATTCCGCGCCGCACGCCGCGAGCCCGAGGGCGGCCGCCGCGGCCAGCACCGCTCGCCGGCTCAACCACACAACTGGGTCCATACCACCACCATGCCTCCCGGAAAAGGGCGGCTCATCCCGCGAACGGTCGGCACCGGGGGAAGAAAACGGCGGAGCCGTACGTCAACCGAAAGGCTGATGTGACGACAGGAGGAGCGGTGGAACGCGTCTGGCTGAACAGGGCCATGCACGTCGGGTTCTTCCTTCTGCTGGCCGCCTCGGCCTCCAGGCTGCTGGTCAGGCACGGGCTCAACGGCGAGAGCATCACGAACGTGAGCCTGGCCGCCGTCCTCGGCGCCGTCTACGCCGCGGGCGTGGTGTTCTGGCGGCCGCTCGGCCAGCGCGGCCGGCTGGTCTGGCTCGCCGCCGTGCTCCTGCTCTGGCTGGTGCTGGTCGAGATGGCGCCGTCGTTCTCGTGGTGCGCGATCCCGCTGTTCTTCATGTGCCTGCGGCTGCTGTCGCCGCCGCTGGCGATCGTGGCCGCCACCGTGCTGACGGCCGCGGTGATCGTCTCCCAGATCTACCTGGCCGACCGGTTCGATCCGAGCCAGGTGCTCGCGCCCGTCGCGGTGGCCGCGATGACCGTGGTCATCTTCTGGGAACTGCGGCGCGCGGGCGTCCTGGAGGAGAGGGAACGGCTCAGCCGCGAGATCCACGACACGATCGCCCAGGGCCTGACCAGCCAGCGCATGCTGCTGCAGGCCGCCGACCGGGCGTGGACGGCCGACCCCGACCGTGCCCGCGGGTACCTGCGCCAGGCCATGGCCCTGGCGGGCGACAACCTGGAGGAGGCGCGGCGCCTCGTCAGAGACCTCGGTCCCGCCGAACTGGCCTCGCGGTCGCTGCCCGACGCGCTCAAGGCGATCAGCGACGACTTCCGCCAGGAGGGGGCCGAGTATCCCCTCGACCCCAAGACGCAGGCCGTCCTGCTCAGAGTGGCGCAGGGAGCGCTGGCCAACGCGCGCGAGCACGCCCACGCGAGCAGGGTGGTCGTCACGCTGTCCTACCTGGAGGGCGAGGTGACGCTCGACGTGTTCGACGACGGTGTGGGCTTCGACCAGGCCGTCTCCGGGCCGGGGCGCGGGTACGGCCTGCGCGCCATGCGCGACCGGCTGGCCGAGGTGGGCGGCACCCTGGTCGTCGAGAGCGTGCCGGGCGAGGGCACGGCCGTGGCTGCGAGGATTCCGCTGTGAAGCTCTTCCTGGTGGACGACCACCCCGTGGTGCGGGCGGGAATCGCGGCCCTGGTCGGCGGTGAGCCCGACATGGAGATCGTCGGTGAGGCCGGCACGTCGCAGGAGGCGGTCAGGGGGATCGCCCTCAGGCAGCCCGACGTCGTGCTGATGGACCTGCAGCTCGGCGAAGGAGCCGACGGCGTGGAGACCACGCGGCTGGTCCGCGCGCTACCCAACGCCCCGCAGGTACTCGTGCTGACCACCTACGAGACCGAGGCGGACATCGTCAGGGCCATCGACGCCGGGGCGACCGGCTACGTGCTCAAGGCCTGCCCGCCCGACGAGCTGTTCCAGGCCATCAAGGCGGCGGCCAGGGGCGAGACCGTCCTGTCGCCGAAGGTGGCGACGCGGATGATGCGCCGCATGCGCGACCCCGGGCCCGCCCTCACCGCCAGGGAGATCGAGATCCTCGGGCTGCTGGCCAAGGGGGCGGGCAACAAGGAGATCGCCAAGGCGCTGTTCATCACCGAGGCGACCGTCAAGACCCACCTGGTCCACGTGTACGGCAAGCTCGGCGTCGACACCCGCACGGCGGCCGTCACGGCGGCGGTCGAGCGCGGCCTGATCCGGCTGTGAACCACCCCGCGCGGCCTCCCGCGAACTCCTCCTACGAGGCCTGGGGGACCCGCACCTCCTCCGGCCGCTTGTCCTCGCGCAGGCCGCGCCACGAGGGGTGCCGCACCCGCCCGTCCGGCGTCCACTCCGCGTAGCGGACCTCCCCGACCAGCGCCGCCTCCACCCAGTGCGCGCCCCGGGCGTGCTCGGGCGGCACCCCGGCCACGGGCGGGTCGGGCCGCTCCAGCGGCCGCAGCCGCGCCTCCAGATCGGCCAGCATGCGGTCGGTGAAGCCGGTGCCCACGTGCCCGGCGAAGACCAGCCGCCCCTCGGCGTCGTGCACGCCGAGCAGCAGGGATCCGATGGTCCCCGCCCGGCGGCCCTCACCCGGCTTCCAGCCGCAGATGACGACCTCGAGCGTGGCGAAGTTCTTCACCTTGGTCCAGTCGGCCGAGCGCTGCCCCGGCCGGTAGGGCGAGCCGAGCCGCTTGGCCACCACGCCTTCGAGTCCGAGTGACTTGCTGGCCGCCACCGCGTCCTGGCCGGCGCCGTGGAACCACACGGGCACCTGCCAGCGCGCACCCGGCGTGACCGTCTCCTCCAGCACCTCCCGGCGCTGCGTGTACGGCAGGCCGACCACGCTGACCGCGTTGATGTGCAGCAGGTCGAACAGCATGAACGTCACGGGCACCGACCTGACCAGCTCCGCGATCTTCGCCGGGTGGCGCTGGTGCATCCGCGGCTGCAAGGCGGCGAACGAAGGGCGGCCCGCGGCGTCGAAGGCGACGATCTCCCCGTCGAGGACCAGGTCGTGGCCGCCCACCGCGCCGCCCAGCATGCGCAGTTCTGGGTAGGCCACGGTGACGTCCTTGCCGTTGCGCGAGACCAGCCTGACCGCCCTGTCCTCGACGTAGGCCACCGCCCTGACCCCGTCCCACTTCATCTCGTAGCCCCAGTCGCCGGCGACCGGCAGCGATCCGGCCTTGGCGAGCATCGGCTGGTAGGGCGGGAGTGTCATCGGGACACCTCCGGCGTGGGCGGTCGTGCCGTACCGACGATGAAACCCCGTCCGGGCCCGCGCGTACAGGCCTGCCGCGCGGCGCCGTGAATCGCCCTCACACCCCGAACCATCGCATTCCCCCTGGTCAGGGCGTACCCATTCAGAGCGTCTGTGCCAACCGCTACGATCGGCCGCCATGACGGGTATCAAGGTCGCCTTGGCCGCTTTCCTGCTCGGCGCGCTCTCCATGACGGCGCCGTCGGGGGCGATCACCGACGAGGTGACGATCGAGCTCGGCAAGGGCGGCGTGCTCCATGTGAGCGAGAAGATCAGCGGCGCGGGCGGCGAGGTCAAGCGGACCTTCCTGAGCCGCACCCGCTACGACGACTCCTTCGACCGGCTCTACCGGATCTCCAACGTCAAGGGCGGCACGCTCGCGGGCGACGTGCTGACCATGAAGGGCGACGGCACCGTCTCCTACGACGTGACCGGCGCCGTCACCCAGGCCGGCGGCGACGAGGAGCTGCGCTGGTTCGCCGTCGGCGGCTGGAACGTCCCGGTGGAGAAGGCCACGGTCAAGGTCACAGGCCCGGCCTCGATCCAGAACCTGTCGTGCTTCGCCGGCGACCTGACCTCGGCGATCGGCTGCACGTCCGCCTCCATGGACCACACCGGGGCGCGCGCCGACTTCGAGCAGCAGCGGCTCAACGCCGGCCAGGCGCTGACCGTCGTCGTCGGCTTCCCCCAGGGCTCCAGCGGCGGCGAGCCGATCCTGGCGCGGCGCTGGACGCTGGCCTCGGCGTTCACGCTCGACCTGGTCACCGGGGGCGCCCTGGCCGGGCTGCTGGTGCTGCTGCTGGGCGGGGTGGGCCTGCTGTGGTGGACGCGCGGCCGCGACGCCCGCGTCGTCGGCCACGAAGGGGGCGCGGTCGCCGCCGTCCAGGACGGCCACTTCACCCCGCCCGACGGCGTACGGCCCGGCCAGATCGGCACGCTGATCGACGAGCAGGCCGACGTGATCGACGTGACGGCCACCATCGTCGACCTCGCGGTCCGCGGCTACCTGCGCATCGACGAGCAGCCCCGCCAGACCTACGACGCGCCCGACTGGCTGCTGGTCAGGCTGCCGAACGCGCCCGTCGGCTCGCTCATGCCGTACGAGAAGGCGCTGTACGACGCGATCTTCGACGGGCGTGACGTGGTGCTGCTGTCGCAGCTGTCCGGCTCCTTCCACGCCCACCTCGGCGAGGTGCGCGACGCCCTCTACGCCGACGTCGTGCAGCAGGGCTGGTTCGCGCGCCGTCCCGACGCCGTCCGCACCCGCTGGACCACGATCGGCCTCGTGCTCTGCTTCCTGGGCGTGGCCGCGACCGTGGCGCTGGCCTGGTTCACCACGTACGGCCTGCTGGGGCTGGCGGTCGTCATCGCGGGGGCGGCCCTGGCGGTGGGCGGGCAGTCGATGCCGGCCAAGACCGCCAAGGGGTCGGCCGCGCTGGCCCACACGCTGGGGTTCCGGCAGTACCTGCTGGCGGGCGACCTCGGCGCCGTGCCCGAGCAGCACCGGGTCGAGCTGTTCTCCCGCTACCTGCCGTACGCGGTGATCTTCGACGGGGTCGAGCACTGGTCGCGGGTGGTCGCCTCGGTCACGGGCGACGGGCAGGAGGCCGACAACCTCTACTGGTACCACGGGCCGGCGGAGTGGGACCTGTCGAAGTTCGCGGGCTCGATGCGGACCTTCACCACCACGACGTCGGGCGCGATCTCCTCGACCCGCCAGTTCCGCTCCCTCTGACGGCCCGGGCCGGGGCTCGACGGGACACCCGTCATGATCGAGAATGGCCGGCATGGACGTTGACGACCCGATCGCCGTCGCCGTCGTCGCGGCGATCCACGCCGGTGAGGCCGCCGAGCTGGAGCGCCTGCTGACCGCCCATGAGGGGCTCGCCCGCGAGTGGCTGGAAGGGCGCGACGGGACCAGGCGTTCGCTGCTGCACGTGGCCACCGACTGGCCCGGCAATCGCCCCGGCGTCCGGCGCACGATCGAGCTGCTCGTCGCGCACGGGGCCGACGTCGGCGCGCGCTTCGCCGGCCCGCACACCGAGACGCCGCTGCACTGGGCGGCCAGCAACGACGACGTCGAGGCCCTCGACGCGCTGCTCGACGCGGGCGCCGACATCGAGGCCACGGGCGCGGTCATCGCGGACGGCACGCCGATCACCGACGCGGTGGCCTTCGGGCAGTGGAAGGCCGCGCGGCGCCTGGTCGAACGCGGCGCGTCCGTGGCGGCGCACGAGGCGGCGGCGCTCGGGCTGCTCGACCGGATGGTCGAGCCGTACGATCTCGACCTGGCCTTCTGGTTCGCCGCCCACGGAGGGCAGCGCGACATCGCCGAGTATCTCCTCCACCGCGGCGCCGACCCGGCCTGGTTGCCCGACTGGGAGCCGCTGGACGCGGCGGGGGCGGCCAGGCGCAACGGGTTTGGCGAGCTGGCCGACCGGCTCAGTCGGAGATCGTGATCCGCAGGCGGCGGAAGCCCCTGCCCTTGCTCTCGATCTTCGCCACCTTGATCCGGCCGATCTGCTTGGTGGAGGCGACGTGGGTGCCGCCGTCGGCCTGGGTGTCGAGGCCGACGATGTCGACGATGCGGACGTCCTGCACGTGCTCGGGCACCAGGTTGGTGGCCGTGCGGATGATGTCGGGAATCGCGAACGCCTGCGCGCGCGGCAGCACCCGCACGTCGATGCGCCGGTCGGCGCCGATCTCGGTGTTGCAGGCGGCCTCGACCGCCTCCTTGAAGCCCGGTGGCACCTCGGGCAGGTTGAAGTCCATCCGGGCGGAGAACTCCTCCATGTTGCCGCCGGTGACCAGCGCGCCGTAGTCGCGGAAGACCACCCCGCACAGCACGTGGAGCCCGGAGTGGGTGCGCATGAGCGCCGAGCGCCGCTCGTCCGCCACGGCTCCGGCGACGACCGTGCCGACGGGTGGGACGGGATCGCCCTCTGCCGGGATCAGGTAGAGATCGTCGCCTTTGCGTACCCCGGCGATCCGGGTTTCCACCCCCTGCCAGAGAAGAACTCCCTGATCGGCCGGCTGGCCGCCGCCGCCCGGATAGAATGCCGACTTGCTCAAGACGATCCCCTCTGGCGACGAGTCCAGGACGACCGCCTCGAACGAGCGCAGGTTCTGGTCGGAGAGTTCGAGCCGTTGCGTGCGCCCGTGGAGATCGAAGGTCATGTCGGCAGCCTAGAACCCCTGAGGTGGTCATGCGCGGCCTGCTGCGTCGTCGTCTGCTCGCATCGGCCGCCACGGTAATCGGGATATGTCCCGCTATTGCGGGGTGCAATGGTGCTGCGGCTTCGCAGCCGCCCGCGCGCGTGCCCGTCGTGCAGGACACGACACCCGTGATGATGGTCGTCGGCGACAGCTTCACCGTCGGATCCGGGCCCGTGCACCCATGGGAGACCTACGCCACCGAGGCGGCGCGGCGGCTGGGCTGGCAGCCGGTGGTCGCGGGCGCCGGCGGCACCGGCTTCGTCAATCCTGGCCGGGTGGGCCGCAGCTTCGCGCAGTCGTTCACGGCGGAGCTGGCCTGGCGGCCCGCCCCCGACGTGCTGATCATCTCGGGCGGCCACAACGACCACCGATGGGCCGCCTCCTCGGTACGGCGGGCCGCCGCCAGGCTCGTGGGGTCCGTCAAGGCCGTCTGGCCCCGCACCAGGATCGTCATGATCGGCCCCATCTGGATCGACCGCGCCCCGCGCAAGGCCTACCTGGTCCGCGACGCCCTCGCCGACGTGGCGGGCCGCGAACAGGTGACCTTCCTCGACCCGCTCCGGCAGCGCTGGATCTCCGGCGACCGGGCCGACGTGCTGCTGCCCGACGGCGTGCACCCCACGCTCGAAGGGCACGACAGGCTGGCGCAGTGGCTGGTCAACGCCCTGCGGGCCACTCCCGTGCCCTCGTGACGTGCCGCTGGTAGAGCTCGCGCGACTCCCGCAGGAAGCGGGCGATCGTCTCCAGTTGCTCGTCGGTGTACCGGGACAGGATCGTCTCGCCCTCGACGGCGAAGGGGCCGTAGAGCTCCTCCGCGATGGCCGCGACCTTCTCGGTGGGCCGGACGACCACCCTGCGGCGGTCGCCGGGATCGGGGGAGCGGGTCAGGTAGCCGAGCTTCTCCAGCCGGTCGAGCATGGCGGTGACGCTGCCGGTCGTCAGCCCGAGCTCGGGGCCGAGGATGCCGGGGGTGATCTCGCCGTGCCGCAGCAGGATCTCCAGGCAGCGGATGTCGGTCCTGTTGACGCCCAGGGCGCGGGCGGCGGCCGCGTCGAAGTCGTCGACGGCGGACTGGAAGGCCTGCATCTCGGCACCGATCAGTTCTCTGGACATGCGACCTTCGTGGAAGCGGTGGACCGGGAGCCGGGCGCCCGCCGCTCTACCAGGGACCGTAGGGGCCGTTGCCGCCGCCCTTGCCCATGCCCTGGACGGCGGGCTTGACGTCGGCGAGGTAGACGCCGGCGGCGATCACCGAGGCGATCGCGAAGATGTTGAGCCTGGCCAGCCCGCTGGCGCCGAAGTAGCCCCAGGCCGTGGCGAAGGAGAACAGCGTGCCGAGGCCGAGGATCAGCAGCCACCACTTCTTCTGGAGCTTGCCCGCCGCGATGAAGGCGTTGGTCGGGGTGCGGAGCGCGTGGACGAGCGCCCACACCGACATGCCGAACGCGATGATCGCGAGAATCGCGAAGATGAGGTCAAGGCCAAAGGTGATCATGTCCACTCCGCCCAGTGCCGCGATGTCGCCAACCACCCTAGTCCATTCACCCTGAAACCTGTTTCCAGTACGGCAAGCCGCCCAAGGCGCCCGGACGTCCGGGGAATGCTGACCGGCCCAGGGAACGCGAGGACCCCCGCCCGGGGACGGGCGGGGGTCCTGAACACGCGGGGTCAGGCCTTCGGGGCGGCCTTGGGGGCGCGGGTGGTCTTCTTGACCGGCGTGGCGACCGGCGGCTCGGCGGCCTCGGAGACCTCCTCGAGCTCCAGCGCGGCCTCGCCGCTCACCTTGCTGACGACCTTGCGGCCGCGCGTGGCGAACTCCTCGTAGACCTCGGTGGCCCTGGCGCTCAGCTGGTCGGCGTAGTCGCGGGCCTTCTCGGGGAACTCGCGGGCGAAATCCTCGGCCTTGAGCCGGGCCTCGCGCGCCCGCTCCGGCAGGTCCTTGGTGAAGTCGGAGCGGCGCGACTCCAGCTTCTGCAGCCGCTCGGGCAGCTCGCGGAGCTTCTCGACGGCGTAGTCGCCGGCACCGGCGACCGCGTAGAACGGCTTGGAGTCGGTGAGCTTCTTGACCTCGGTGGCGAGCGTCATGGGTTAACCTTCCTTGGTTTCCTGGGTGACGGTGCCGTTGTTCGAGGAGCTGGATGAATCCGCCGCGTATGGAGCGAGCGCGGCGAGGAATTCCTCTGGCAGCGGCTGCTCGTCGTCCGTCGCGGAATCGTGCTGGGGGCGAGCATTCTGGGAGGTCTGCTCGTCCCCGGCGCGGTTCTCCTTGCGGAACGACTCGTAGATGTCGATCAGCACCTGGCGTTGCCGCTCGGTGATGAGGTTGTCGGCCCTGATCGCGGTGATCACGTCGCTCGGGGGCTCGCGGTCCTCGATCAGCCCCGCCTGCACGTAGAGCGCCTGCGACGAGATGTGCAGCCCCTTGGCGATCTGGTTCAGGATCTCGGCGCTCGGCTTGCGCAGGCCCCGCTCGATCTGGCTGAGGTAGGGGTTGGAGACCCCTGCCGCCGCCGCGAGCTGGCGCAGCGAGATCTTCGCCTGCTGCCGTTGCTCGCGGATGTACTCACCGATCGAGCCGACGTTGGGTAGTGCCATACCGTCAGTCTGCCCCGATGTGCTTGCAATTGCAAACGAAGCGGCTAACACCTGCAAGCAGGAAACGGCGAGGTTAGAAGGGCAACGCCCACAGGAAGGGGGCGGAGGTGGCCAACATCACACTCAGGGCGATCAGCCCGAAACGCCCGGAGCGCGGCAGGTCGGGAGCCGGCTTGATCAGCCGGTCGACCCTGGCCATCACCTGGGAGTGGGCGGCGCCGAGCATGCCGTGGGGTGCCGGGATGGCGCCTGCCGTACCGAAACGGAGCAGGGCGGTGGCCAGGCGGCGCGGCGAGCAGTAGCGGCGGGCCCGGTCGTCGGCGGCCATCTCGACCAGCAGTTCCACCTGGGCCTGCGCGTCGCGCACGACCTTCGAGAACGGCAGCGCCCTGCGCAGCGCCCCGAACGGCAGCAGCACCAGGTCGTGGCGCTCGCGGACGTGGGCCGACTCGTGGGCGAGCACCGCGGTCAGCTCGTCCTCCGACAGCAGTTCGAGCGTGCCCGAGCTGACCACGACGTGCGAGCGCAGGCCCGGCACGCAGTAGGCGGCGGCGCCGGGATGGTCGAGGATGCGCACCCCAGGGATGCGCGGCTCCTCGCGGGCGATCAGCGCGAGCAGCGTGCGGTGGCGGCGCCTGGCGCGCAGCGTCTGCACGCCGGCTGCGAGCAGCACGGCGACCAGGACGGCCAGCATGGTCAGCCCCGCGACCATGGCGAGCGCGTGGAACGGGTCCCACGGCACGCCGGGCCGCTCACCGGCGGCGAAGGCGAGCAGCCCCTGGATCACACCCCTGTCGTACGGCATGACGGCGAAGGCGAGCAGCGCCCCGGTGCTGGCCAGACCCCAGGCGACGCCGAGCGACTGCCACAGGGCGATGGCGAGGCGGGGAGCGCGGGAGGTCCAGCGGGCGGCGGTGAAGCGCCAGGCGCCGATCGCGCACGCCGCGGCGAGCGCTGCCAACGCCGCCGCCGTGATCACTCTTCCTCCAGCTCCGTGAGGGCCTTGCGCAGGATCTCCGCCTCGGACCCCGAGACGGCCTGGGCGAACCTGGTGAGGGCGGCCGAGCGGTCGCCCGTCATGTCCAACGCCTCCAGCATAAGCTCGGCGACGTAGCTGTCACGGGTTTCGGCTGGTTCGTATCTCCATGCCCGGCCGTCGCGCGTCCGCTCGAGGAACCCCTTGCGGGTGAGCCGGTCGAGCACGGTCATGACGGTGGTGGGGGCCAGGTCGCGATCCTCTATGAGCCTGCCCACCTCGCGGGCGGTCAGCGGGGCGTTCTGCGCCCAGAGGATGTCCATGATGCTGCGTTCGAGCTCGCCAAGACCCTTCACACTCACCAGCGTAGTACTACACGCTGTCGAGCTGGGATCCGGCCCGAGGATGAGAGGGACGTCACGCGTTCTCCGGCAGGAACGTCACCATGAAGATCTCGTCGCGCTCGTCGCCGTCGGCCACCCTGATCGCTCGCGGCACCCGGCCGACCTCGCGGTAGCCGTGCCTGGCGTAGAAGTGCTCGAGGCCGAGCCCGCCCCTGGCGGTCAGCCGGAGCGACTCCAGGCCCAGCCGCGTGCCCGCCTCGGCCACGGCGCGCATGAGCTCGCCGCCGTAGCCCTTGCCCTGGTGCTTGGGATGCACCATCACCCGCATCACGGTGCGCCAGTGCGTCATCAGCGAGTGGCCCGTGGAGACCAGGACCGCCCAGCAGGCCACCCGCCCGTCGTCGTCGAAGCCGGCCACCAACGTGTCGGGGCCGCCCTCCGCGCACGCGGCGAACGTCGTGGTGGCGGTGGGCCTGATGTCGTCGGCCGTCACCGGCGGCACCCAGCCGACCGCGCCGCCCGCGTTGGTGACGTCGACCCAGCACTCGAGAAGGTCGTCGAACAACTCGGGCGAAATTTCCGGAGAAATCACGAAACGCGGCATGAGGGGAAGGTTATCGGCCGACCGGATTCACCGCCGACCACGGGATCGACAGTTCACCCAGTCGCCACCGCGCCGTTCCGCCCAGCGGCGGCGTGCGACAGACCGGCCAGCCGTCCGCGAGGAGCTCGACCGCCTTCAGCCACCGCTGGCGCAGCCCGTTCGCCCCGTACGGCGCGGCGATCGCCCAGGCCCTGTCGAAGTCGCGGAGGAACGCGTGAACGGGCTGGCCGGGAACGTTGCGGTGGATGAGGGTCTTCGGCAGCCGGTCGGCCAGGTCCGAGGGGGTGGCGAAGGCGTTGAACCGGGCCGACAGGGTCAGCGTCCGCGGCCCCTCCGCCGACAGGCACACCCACACCGCCCGGTGCCCGACCTCCGAGCACGTCCCCTCCACGAGGATCCCGCCCGGTGCCAGCCGCGACGTCAGGACGTCCCAGTAGCGCCAGGCCTCCGCCTCGCCGTACTGCCTGAGCACGTTGAAGGCCCTGATCACCGTGGGCGGGCGGGGGACAGGGAGCTCGAAGCCGCCCAGCGCGAAGGACAGCCCTTCGCGCTCGTAGGGCTTGGCCAGCGCCACGCGGGCGGGCTCTATCTCGAGGCCGATGACCTCCACCGTGGGGGAGACCCGCCGCAGGCGGGTGAACAGCTCGAGCGTCGTGGTGTGCGACGCGCCGTACCCCAGGTCGACGACCAGGGGGCGGTCGGCGCCGCGCAGCAGGCGGCCGTGGACGGCGGCCAGCCACCTGTCGGCGCGACGGAGCCGGTTGACGCCCGTCGTCCCCCTGGTGACGTTGCCGACCGGTCTCACCGAACCGCCACCACGCGCGCGCTTCCCGGTCCCCGGGACACGCCTCTCACCGGTCGAGGACCCGGTGGACCTTGTGCTGGGCGGCCTGGGCGCGGGGGCGGATCACCATCCTGTCGACGTTGAAGTGCGGGGGCCTGGTGACGCTCCAGGCGATGGCGTCGGCCACGTCGTCGGCGGTCAGCGGGTTGGCGACGCCTTCGTAGACCTTCGCGGCCGCCTCGGCGTCGCCGCGGAAGCGGGTCACCGCGAAGCCCTCGCTGCGCACCATGCCCGGCGCGATCTCCACCACCCTGACCGGCTGGGCGACGAGCTCCAGCCGCAGCGTCTCCACCATGGCGGTCTGGGCGTGCTTGGCCGCGGCGTACCCGCCGCCGCCCTCGTAGGAGACCAGGCCCGCGGTCGAGGTCAGCATCACCAGCACGCCGTCGCCGGAGTCGATCAGCTTCGGCAGCAGCGCCTTCGTCACGCGCAGCGACCCGAGCACGTTCGTGTCGTACATCCGCTGCCAGTCCTCGACCAGGCCCTCGGCCACCGTCTCCATGCCGAGCGCGCCGCCCGCGTTGTTGACCAGCACGTCGCACCGCTCCAGCGTCGCCGCGAGCGCGTCGACCGACTCCTGGGAGGTGACGTCGAGCGTCACGGGCGTGATGCCGCCGACCTCCGCGGCCAGCTTGTCGAGCCGGTCCCGGCGCCGGGCGCCGGCCACGACCTCGTACCCCTCGGCGGCCAGCCGCCGCGCGGTCGCCTCCCCGATGCCGCTGCTCGCACCGGTCACCACTGCCGTCTTCGTCATGGGCTCATCCTGCCAGCACGGCGAAAGCCGGACGCGCGGCGGGAATGTCGGAAGGTTTCCGCCCGTTGTATGCGCTCTGGAGGTGATATCTGTTGAGGCGACGCGTCAACAGAGTCGCGACGGTGAGCATGCACACGTCCCCCCTGGACCAGCCGGGCACCGGCGACGCCGGCGGGATGAACGTCTACATCGTCGAGACGGCCAAGCGACTCGCTCAGCTCGGCGTCGAGGTGGAGATCTTCACCAGGCAGACGGCGCGTGATCTGCCGCCGGTGGCCGAGCTTGCTCCAGGCGTCCTCGTCAGGCACATCACCGCGGGTCCCTACGAGGAGCTCGACCGGGCCGAACTTCCCGGCCAGCTGTGCGCGTTCCTCTCCGGCGTGCTGCGCACCGAGGCGATGTACGATCCCGGCCACTACGACCTCATCCACTCCCACTACTGGCTGTCGGGCCAGGTCGGCTGGCTGGCCAAGGAGCGGTGGGGCGTGCCACTCGTGCACACCATGCACACCATGGCCAAGGTGAAGAACCTGCTCCTGGCCGAGGACGACAAGCCCGAGCCGCAGGCCAGGGTGCTGGGCGAGGAGCAGGTCGTGCAGGTCGCCGACCGCCTGGTCGCCAACACCGAGGCCGAGGCGGGCGAGCTCATCGACCTGTACGGCGCGCATTCCGACCACGTCGCCGTCGTCAACCCCGGCGTCAACCTGACCGTCTTCCAGCCCGCCTCCCAGGGCGCCGCGCGCCACCGCCTCGGCCTGCCGCAGGATGCCCGGGTGCTGCTGTTCGTCGGCCGGATCCAGCCGCTCAAGGCCCCCGACGTGCTGCTGCGCGCCGCGGCCAGGATGCTGATCGAGGACCCGTCGCTGCGCGGCAGGCTCGTCGTCGCCGCCGTCGGCGGACCTTCAGGCAACGGCCTGGCGCGCCCGTCGCTTCTCACCGAGATGGCCGCCGAGCTGGGCATCTCCGACGTCGTCCGGCTGGTCCCGCCCGCGCCCCAGCAGGAGCTGGCCGACTGGTACCGCGCGGCCGACGTGACGGTCGTGCCCTCCTACAGCGAGTCGTTCGGGCTGGTCGCGCTGGAGTCGCAGGCGTGCGGCACGCCCGTGGCGGCCGCGTCGGTGGGCGGGCTGCGCACCGCCGTCCGCGACGGGGTGTCGGGGGTGCTCGTCGACGGCCACGACCCCGGCGACTGGGCCGGTGTCCTGCGCAGGTTCGTCACCGAGCCGCGCTGGCGCGACGAGTTGTCGCGGGGAGCCAGGGACCACGCCAACGCCTTCGGCTGGTCGGCCACGGCCGCGCGGCTCATGGACGTCTACGGCGGCGCGGTGTCGCATCTGCACGCGATGTCTAGGCTTGCCGTATGAGGGATGTGGTCGAAGCCGCGCTCAGGGCCGCCGAGGTCTCCTTCGAGGAGCCGCGCGAGGGCGCCTTCCTGGTGAAGCTGCCCGGACAGCACAAGCTGGCCACGATGACCTGGCTGATCGTCGGCGACCACGCCCTCCACGTGGAGGCGTTCTTCTGCCGCCGGCCCGACGAGAACCACGCCGAGTTCTACAAGTGGCTGCTCGGCAGGAACGGCGCCATGTACGGCGTGCACTTCGCCGTCGACCCCGTCGGCGACGTCTACCTCGTCGGCAGGATCCCGCTGTCCGCGGTCGGCGACGAGGAGATCGACACGGTGCTCGGCTGCGTGCTCACCTACGCCGACGAGTGGTTCGACCGCGCGCTGGAGCTCGGCTTCGCCTCCTCGATCAGGCGTGAGTGGGAGTGGCGGGCCAAGCGCGGCGAGTCGCTGGCCAACCTGCGGGCGTTCGCTCGTTTCGCCGATCCTGAGCGGTCGCCCGCGAGTTCGGCACCACCCGCGTCCTGATCGCCAGGCCGAAGGCGGCCACGCGCGGTCCCGCCACGCCCGAGACCACGAACGGCACCGCGGCCCGTCGCGCCCAGCGCGAACACCGGCCGAGCGACCAGCAGGCCCACAAGGTTCGTCGTGGAGAAGCGTGGGGCGAGGCACGCGCCAGGGGTGATCATGATGCTTGAATATCGTACGATCAAGATTTGTGGCCGAGCCTGTGAGCTTTGATCCGAATATTCCGAATGTCGCGCGAATGTACGACTATTTTCTCGGCGGCAAGGACAATTTCGCCGCCGACCGTGCGGCCGCGGAGAAGGTGCTGGAGATCGTGCCGCACATTCCCGTCGGAGCCCGGGAGAACCGCGCCTTTCTCGGCCGCGCCGTCCGATTCCTGCGGGAGCAGGGGATCACCCAGTTCCTCGACATCGGCACCGGCCTGCCGACGCGGAGCAACGTCCACGAGATTGCCGGCCCCGGCGCCAGGGTCGTCTACGTCGACAACGATCCCCAGGTGCTCGTGCACGCCCGCGCCCTCCTGGAGGACACCCCGCAGGTCAGGATCGTGCGGGGCGACCTGCGGGCGCCCGCCGCCGTCCTCGCCGACGCCGCCACCCACCTGGACTTCTCCCGGCCGGTCGCGGTGCTGCTGCTGGCGATCGTCCATTTCGTCAAGGACGACCCCGCCCCCGTCGTCGCCACCCTGACCGACGCCCTCGTGCCCGGCGGCTACCTGGCGATCTCGCACGTCTGCCACGATCTGCGGCCGGAAGCGGCCCCGGCCGTCGAACGGGTCTACCAGGGCGCCTCCGCCCAGTTCACCGCACGGCACTCGACGGAGGTCGCCGCGCTGTTCGACGGTCTCGACCTGGTCGAGCCAGGCGTGGTCAACCTGCCCGAATGGCGCCCCGACCACCCCGACCTCGTTCCCTTCAAGGACGTGGGCCCCTATTTCCTGTGTGGTGTGGCACGCAAGCCCGCTCGATAGGCTTGTCCGCATGGCGACTTTGGTGCTTGTGCGACACGGTGAGAGCGAATGGAACGTCAAGGGACTGTTCACCGGCTGGGTGGACGCCCCGCTGTCACCCAAGGGTGAGGAGGAGGCCCGCAGGGGCGGCGAACTGCTGGTCGAGGCGGGTATCAGGCCCGACGTGGTGCACACCAGCGTGCTCAACCGTGCGATCCGCACCGCCAACCTCGCACTCGAGGCCGCCGACCTGGCATGGCTGCCCGTCATCCGCTCGTGGCGGCTCAACGAGCGCCACTACGGCGCGCTGCAGGGCAAGAACAAGGCGCAGACGCGCGAGGAGTTCGGCGACGAGCAGTTCATGCTCTGGCGCCGCTCCTACGACGTGCCGCCGCCGCCCATCGCCGCCGACGACGAGTACTCCCAGCAGGGCGACCCCCGCTACGCGGCGCTGCCCCCCGAGCTGATGCCGGCGACGGAGTGCCTGAAGGACGTCGTCGACCGCATGCTGCCGTACTGGTACGACTCGATCGTGCCCGACCTCGCGGCGGGGCGCACGGTGATCGTCTTCGCCCACGGCAACTCGCTGCGCGCGCTGGTCAAGCACCTCGACGGCATCTCCGACGAGAAGATCGCCGGCCTGAACATCCCGACGGGCATCCCGCTGCGTTACGAGCTCGACGCCGACTACCGGCCGCTGGTTCCCGGCGGCGAGTACCTCGACCCCGAGGCGGCGAAGGCGGCGATCGAGGCCGTGGCCAACCAGGGTCGCTGAGCGGGCCGGCCCGGCAGCGCGGGCCCGACCGGCGGGCGACCCGCCGGAAACCGCGCTGCCCGGGGAGGCACCTCATGGCACCGAAACTGCGCCTGACGACCGTGAACGCCGGCCCCTTCACGATGCCGAAGGAAGGCCTCATGTACGGCGCGAGCGGCACCATCATCGTGCCGTCGACCGTGGTCGTCGTCGAGCACCCCACGCACGGACTGATCCTGTTCGACACCGGCATCAACCACCACGTGGCCGATCCCGAGGCCGCCGAGACGTACTGGGGGCCCGGCCTGCGGGCGAAGTACGGCGCCGAGGGCTTCACCCGCGACGACGCCGTCGACGCGCAACTGCGGCGCCTCGGCCACCGCCCGGCGGACGTGACCCACGTCCTCTACTCCCACCTGCACCTCGACCACGCCGGCGGGATGAGCTACTTCCCGCACGCCGTGCACGTGGTCCAGCACGACGAACTGCGCCACGCCTGGTGGCCCGACCGCTGGACCGCCAGGGGGTACGCGGTCAACGACTACCTGCACTGCCGCGGCTACGACTACCTCGAGCTGCGCGGCGACGTCGACCTCTTCCTCGACGGCACGGTACGGCTGGTGCGCACGGCCGGCCACACCCCCGGCCACCAGGCGATGATCCTCGACCTGGCCAACCAGGGCAGGGTCGGCTTCATGGGCGATGCGGCGCACCTGAAAGAGGCGCTCGACCAGGACGTGCCACAGCTCAGCGACTGGAACGTCGAGCAGAAGCTGCTGACCTACCAGCGCGTGCGGGCGCTCGCGCGGGCAGGCGTGCGGGTCTTCCTCTCCCACGATCCGGCCGACTACGCCGCCCTCCCGCACGACGGCGACACCTGGGACTGAGACGCCTGGGGCGGAAGGGAACACGGCGCCGGGGGACGGCCCGGCCCCGAGCACGTCGGGGCCCTGCGCGGGGCCGGCCTCGTCACCGGCGCCCACGCGGGCCGCGGCGAGGCCGTCCGCCCGTCGGGAGGTCAGCTCACGCGGTGCGCGATCCCGTCACCAGGTAGATCACGTCGCGGGCCACCCGCACCGCGTGGTCGGCGTAACGCTCGTAGTAGCGGCCGATCAGCGTGATGTCGATCGCCGGTTCCACGCCGTACTTCCAGTCCTTGTGCAGGATCTCCTTGAACAGCCTGCGGTGCAGGCGGTCCATGGCGTCGTCGTCGTGCTCCAGTTCCTTGGCCGCCTCCACGTCGCGCGAGGCCACGCAGGAGCCGGCCTTCGTGATGAGGTTCTCGGCGATCTGGCCCATCTGCAGGATCGTGGAGCGGATCTCCGGCGGGATCGCCGAATCGGGGTGACGCAGCCTGGCGACCTTGGCGACGTGCTCGGCCAGGTCGCCCATGCGCTCGAGGTCGGTGCCCATGCGCAGCGCGGTGATGATCATACGCAGGTCGACGGCGACCGGCTGCTGGCGGGCCATCAGGTCGTAGATGGACTCCTCGACGTCGGCGAAGATCCGGTCGATCTCCTCGTCCTGCGAGATGACGCTTTCCGCGAGCGGCAGGTCGGCGTCCAGGAGCGCGGTGGTGGCGCGCGAGATGGCCGAACGGACAAGCCTGGTCATCTCCACCAGCTTGTCGGTGAGCGAATCAAGATCTTCGTGGTAAGCGTCACGCATGCCGTTACCGTACGTGGGCCGCGATGAACGAACCCCGACCGCGAGATGAACTTTCCGGGAAAGGCGGCGTTCATCCCCTGGTGAGGGGTCTGTAACCCGGAAAAGCACACCTACCATCGGAAATGGAGGACTGCAGGAAAGGATGCGCATGGGTGAGATGGCCATGAGCTTCGCGGCTTTGGCCGGCTTCGTCGTCGGGGCCGTCGCCGTGCTGTTCTACCGCAACCAGATCGAGGTTGCGGGCAGGAGCGGCCGCGACTCCTCTGACGACGCGGACTCCGGTGCCCTGCCACAGGGCGTGGCCTCGGTGCTGGCCGTACTTCCCTCCTCGGCCGTGGTGCTGGACGCACACGACCGCGTCCTGCGCGCCAGCTCGGCCGCGAGGGCCTTCGGTTTAGTCAAGGGTGATCGGCTGATGGCGGCCGAGCTCCTCGCCCTGGCCCGGCAGGTACGGCGCGACGGCGAGATCCGCGAGAGCGAGATCGACGTCGCCGGACACAAGTTCGGCCAGGAAGTGACCAACTTCGCGGTGCGCGTGGCGCCCCTCGGCTCCCACGGGCAGGTGCTCGTGCTCGCCGAGGACCAGACCGAGCGGCGCAGGGTCGAGGCGGTCCGCCGCGACTTCGTCGCCAACGTCAGCCACGAGCTCAAGACCCCCGTCGGCGCGCTCAGCCTGCTGGCGGAGACGATCCAGGACGCCGCCGACGACCCCGAGGCGGTGACCCGCTTCGCCGGGCGCATGCAGCACGAGGCGGCCAGGCTCACCTACCTGGTCCAGGACCTCATCACGCTGTCCAGGATCCAGGGCGCCGAGCCCATCCCGACGCCCGGCCAGGTGTCGATCGACGACGCCGTCCACGACGCCATCGACCACTGCAACACCAAGGCCATCGCCAAGGACATCACCCTGGTGGCGGGCGGCACCGAGGGGCTGCGCATCTGGGGCGACGACGAACTGCTCGTCACCGCGCTGCGCAACCTGATCTCCAACGCGATCGCCTACAGCCCCGAGCACACCAGGGTCGTCGTCAGCGCCCGCCCCGCGGGCGACTGCGTGGAGATCAGCGTCAGCGACCAGGGGATCGGCATCCCCGAGGAGTCGCTGGAGCGCATCTTCGAGAGGTTCTTCAGAGTCGACGCCGCCCGGTCACGCGCGACCGGCGGAACAGGCCTCGGCCTCGCCATCGTCAAGCACGTCGCCGTGGCGCACGCCGGGGAGGTGAGCGTGTGGAGCAAGGAGGGTTCCGGCTCCACGTTCACGATGCGCCTGCCCGCGTTCGGCGGCTCCGCCGTACCCGTACAACGCCCTCTGGAGGCCGCCAATGGCTGAGCGTCGCGCAGCCGTCAACAACAGACATCGCACGACTCGGGTCACGAGCCCGATGAAGGAGGGATCGTGACCCGGGTGCTCGTCGTGGAGGACGAGGAGTCGTTCTCCGACGCCCTGTCGTACATGCTCCGCAAGGAGGGCTTCGAGGTGTCGGTCGCGGCGACGGGGCCCGAGGCCCTCGACACCTTCGACCGCAACGGCGCCGACCTGGTGCTGCTCGACCTCATGCTGCCCGGCCTCCCGGGCACCGAGGTCTGCCGCTCGCTGCGCCAGCGCTCCAAGGTGCCCGTCATCATGCTGACCGCCAAGGACAGCGAGATCGACAAGGTCGTCGGCCTGGAGCTGGGCGCCGACGACTACGTCACCAAGCCCTTCTCCTCCCGCGAGCTGGTCGCCCGCATCCGCGCGGTGCTGCGACGGCAGGGCGACACGGTGGAGGAGCTGGAGTCGGCGGTGCTGGCCGCCGGCCCGGTGCGGATGGACGTGGACCGGCACATCGTGGCCGTCCGTGGCGAGCAGGTGCAGCTGCCGCTGAAGGAGTTCGAGCTGCTCGAGGTACTGCTGCGCAACGCCGGCCGGGTGCTGACCCGCGGCCAGCTGATCGACAGGGTGTGGGGCGCCGACTACGTGGGCGACACCAAGACGCTCGACGTCCACATCAAGCGCCTGCGCGCCAAGGTCGAGTCCGATCCCTCCAACCCGAAGTGCATCCTGACGGTGCGCGGGCTCGGCTACAAGTTCGACCCCGTCGACGACTGAGGCCCCTCTTACGCGCGAAACCCCGCTCGCCCGGTTGGGCGGCGGGGTTTCTGCCGTTTCGCGCGGCGTCGGCTCCTGGGCGGGAGCTCGCGGGCCGTCTCGATCCACGGCCTCACCGGGCCGGCCGAGCCGTCGTGCGGGGCCGCTTCGGCGGGCCGGTGCGGCTACGGCCGTGCCGCGGGGTTCTGAGCCGCTTTGTGGTGCCCCGAGGGCCGTCTCGTACGGTCTGGGGCCGCCCCATGGGATCGAGACCGTCCTCGCGGCGTCGAGACCGTCCTCGTGGGGTCCGGGGCTGTCTCGCGGGGTGTGGGGGCGTCTCAGAGCTTCTGGATCTCCCAGTGCGCCGGCCCGGCCCTCCCGGGTCTCTTTCCTGCTGTGTCCCTGCGCGTCCGCCAGGGCCTTCCCGAGTCCCTCCGCGGCCGTCAGGGCGTTCCCGGGTCTCGTCCCCGGGTTCCTCCGCGTAAGTCAGGGCGTTCCCAGGGGCCCTTTTCCAGGTTCCTCCGCGTCCGTCAGAGCCTTCCCGGGTCCCTCCGTCCGTTACGGCCTGCTGAGGGTGCCCGGGGCGGGACGGCGGGGACCGGAGTCCTGCTGGGCGCGCGCCCGTGACGGACGGCGCCCGGCGCGGACGGGGGCGCCAGACCGGCTTGCCGTACCGGACGGCTCGGGTGCGGGCCGGCGCGGACGCCGGCGGGCGGCTCCGGTAAGGCCTGCCCCGAGCGTGCGGCCCGGCCCCTGGCGGTCGGATCCGGTGCGGCCCTCAGCGGGTGGTGCCAGTGCGGGCGGTCAGTGGCCGGATTCGGCGGTGTGCGAGGCGGTCGGCGTCGGGGTGGGCGGGGCGGGGGTGGCGCCCGGCGCGCTCGGGTACTGCGCGAACTCGCGGCTGCGCGTGATCACGGGCACGTTCACCGACACCGAGCCCGCGTTGGCGAACTGCAGCGCCAGCCGCACGCTCTCGCCGCCGCTGAGCGGCTTGCTGAGGCCCTCGATCATCAGCTGGGGAGAGGGCTTGCCGGTGTTGACGCCCTCGTTGCTGGGCAGCGCGATCGGCGCGGCCAGCTTCACCGTGCCGACCTCGGCGGCGACGCTCACCAGCGAGTCGGCCTGGCCGTTGGTGTTGACGACGTGCAGGTAGATCGGCGCGGAGCCGCCCTGGGCCAGCTTGGCGCCCGAGTCGGGGCCGAGGACGAAGGCCTGAGGGATCTTGATGCCGCGGGCGCCGTAGGAGCCGTCCTGGATGAGGGCCGCGGCCTCGTTGGGCGCGTACGGCTGGTTGGTGTTGGCGTCGAATCCGGCGGCACAGCCGGCCAGTACCGGTGCGGCAAGGAACGCAGCGGCGGCGATAATCCAGCGACGGCTGGTCACGAGCGGGTTCTCCTTATGGCGCGCGTGTGCGAGTTGGGGCAGGCCCACCATATCGATCCGGGTTCATGGTCATATCCGCACCCCCGCAGGTCATTCGCTATGTCAGTTCTGCGATTCACAGAGTTGAACGGTTGTCAAGTCCTAATATGCGGCTTTGACCTGCAGTTATGGGGATTTCACTGTTCCGGGAGGCTGTGGACGCGTGGTACCCTGGAGTACAGCGGAAGGGGTACTTGTCACATGACTTTCCAGGTCGGCGACACTGTCGTCTACCCCCACCATGGGGCTGCTCGGATCGAAGAAATCACGACCCGGACCATCAAGGGTGTGGAAAAGACCTACCTGGTGCTCAAGGTCGACAAGGGCGACCTTACCGTCCAGGTGCCTGCGGAGAACGCGGAACTCGTCGGTGTGCGCGATGTCGTCGGCCAGGAGGGCCTTGAGCGCGTTTTCGACGTTCTGCGCATGCCTCACACCGAGGAGCCGACCAACTGGTCGCGGCGTTACAAGGCAAATCTTGAGAAGCTCGCGTCGGGTGATGTCAACAAGGTCGCCGAAGTCGTTCGGGACCTGTGGCGGCGTGACCGCGAGCGCGGCCTGTCGGCAGGCGAGAAGCGGATGCTGGCCAAGGCTCGCCAGATCCTGGTGAGCGAGCTGGCGCTCGCGGAGAAGACCAACGAGGACAAGGCTGAGGCCCTGCTCGACGAGGTTCTCAACTCCTGAACACGAACCTCCCACGGGTGGGCGTCGGAGTCGACGTCCACCCGTTCGCATCTGGGCGTGAGCTCAACCTGGCCGGCCTGCACTGGCCCGGCGAGACGGGGCTCGAAGGCCATTCCGACGGCGACGCCGCCGCCCACGCGGCCTGCGACGCCCTGCTGTCCGCGGCGGGTCTCGGCGACCTGGGCGGGCTCTTCGGCACCGCCGACCCGCGCTGGTCGGGCGCGGCCGGCGTCGCGCTGCTCGAGGAGGCCGCGAGAGTCGTGCGCGAAGCGGGCTTCACCATCGGCAACGTCGCCATCCAGGTGATCGGCAACCGGCCCAAGCTGGCGCCCCGCCGTACCGAGGCAGAGAAGGTGCTGGGCGCCGCCGTGGGTGCGCCCGTGAGCGTCAGCGCCACCACCACCGACGGGCTGGGGCTGACCGGCCGCGGCGAGGGGATCGCCGCCATCGCCACCGCGCTCGTCGTCGCGGACGTCAACCCTCAGGGCGCCTAGAGCGTCTATCTGAGCGAGGGGTGATCCCGGCGGGTGGTGTCGAACCCGCCGAGCCACCGGGGATGGCGGTCCGTCACTGGCGCGGTACGGACCGCCATCCCTGCATGCGTAACCTGGGAAGATGCCGGGTACGTCCCCGTCCGGAGATGCATCACAACGGGGGGACTTGACATGATCGGCTCGATCATTTCCGCGATCGTCTTCGGTATCGTCGTCGGCGCGATCGCCAGGCTCATCGTTCCCGGCAAGCAGCACATGTCGCTGACCATGACGTGGATCGTCGGCGTCGTGGCCGCGCTGCTCGGCACTCTCGTCGCCTACTTCCTCGGGCTCAGCAGGACCCCTGGCATCAACTGGTGGCAGCACATCATCCAGATCCTGTTCGCCGTCGTCGGCGTCCTCGTCGTGGCGCGGGCCCAGGCGACGCGAGGCACGCATTGACCTGCGACTTCGGCATCGTCGCGATTATCGTCGTGTAGGCGGGTAATCGTCTTCCCGTGGGCGGTGAAAATCTCACCCCACGGGGAGGTTCTCATGACAATCGCATCCATCCTCGGTGCCATCGTCATCGGTGCCGTCGTCGGCGCGATCGGGCGCCTTCTGCTTCCCGGAAGGCAGCCCATCGGCTGGATCCTGACCATCGTGGTCGGAATCGTGGCGGCTCTCATCGGCACGGCCCTGGCGCAGGTTCTCGGCGTCGCGACGACCCCCGGCATCGACTGGATAGAACTCGTCATGCAGGTGGTCCTCGCGATCGTCGGCGTAGGAATCGTCGCGGGACTGCGGCGCGGCACGAGCGTCTAGACGGCCGGGAACACCGAACCCCGCGCCTCGCCGAACCCCACACCGTGGGACGTGCGAGCGGTCAGCAGGACGGTGTCCCCGTCCGCAAGGAACGGCCCGTTCCCGGTCATCTCCAGCAACGTCCCATTGCCCCCGACGGGCCCGGTGGCGAGCAGATCGCCGGTGCGCAGCGGCGCGCCGGCGATCGTGCTGTGCGCGAGCAGCTGCGGCCCCGTCCAGTACTGCCGGGTGTAGTCCGGCTCCGAGACCAGGTTGCCGTTGATACGCACGCCCAGCGTGATGCGCAGGCCCGCCGGCTCGTACGACCTCAGGTACGGGGACAGCTCGCACTCCGGCTTCGGCTGCTCCACCCGCGCGGCGTTCAGCGCCGCCAGCGGCACCACCCACGGCGAGACCGTCACCGCGAACGACTGGCCCAGGAAGGGGCCCAGCGCGCGCGACTCCATGGTGACCAGGTCGAGCGCCCGCCAGACGTTCATCAGCACCATGCCGAACACGTGATGCGGGAAGTCCCTCGTCGTCAGCGGGTACGGCGGAGCCGACGGCACCCCCATCACGTAGCCGAGCTCGGCCGACAGGTCGAGGCGTTCGGCGGGCTTCAGGTAGCCGTCCTTGCGCTGCCCGGACGGGCGCACCACCCGCGTGCCCGAGACGGACACGGACGACGCCCTGCCGTACTGGCCGAACGGCATCCTGCGCCACGCCGGCGGCAGCGGATCACGGCCCGGCGGCTGGAACATCCTGCCGAGGTTCGTCGCGTTCTCGATCGAGGTCTGGAACAGCACCAGATCGGACACGTTGAACGGCAGGTGCATCGTCACCTCCGACTGGCGCCGCAGGCAGGGCAGCACCACATCGCTGTACGACGCGTCGCTGAGCAGCTCGGTCACCCGTTCGCGCACGTGGAACCAGGCGCGCGGGCCGGCACCCATGAAGGTGTTCAGCTTGCTCGCGGCGAACCAGTAGGCATCGGGCATGGCACCCGTGACCGTGAGCTGGTGCAGATCGAGAACCTGATCACCGATGGCCACGCCGACGCGCGGCAACTCGCCCTCGCGCGAGAAGACGCCATAGGGCAGGTTGTGGAGGGGAAAGTCACTGCCCTCAGGGACTGGTACCCACGACATGATCGCCACGGGAGCCTTCGTGCCCGCTTTCGGGTCAGGTCGCCACCCTTGTCCGGTCAAGCTTTCGTCTGGATGCGCACCCGGTTCCCGGTGCGCCCGTCCTGGGGCGTTGCTCCTCGTGCGCCCTTTCGGGGCGTCTTTCCCGGGCGCTGAGTCCTGGGGCGTGGCTGGACCTCGGGGTCTCCTACCCCTCGGGGCCTTCTATCCCTCGGGGTCTCCTACCCCTCGGGGTCTCCTACCCCACGGGGCCTTCTACCCCACGGGGTTTCCTACTCCTCGGGCGGGAGCGGGGTGCTGCGCAGGCGTCCCGAGGGCGCGTCGGTGTGAGGGGCCTGCGGTGGCTCGGCGGGGCCTAATACGGGCTCGCTCTCGTCGGCCGCCTCGGGGCCGTGGCCTGGGTCCGGGCCCGCGGCCGAGCCGGAGCCCGAGCCCGAGCTCGCGTCGCGGGCGGTGCGCGGGCGTGCGGGGTGCTCGGCGACGATCCTGACGGGCTGGGTATCGGCGTCACGGGTGCTGTCGGGGCGGGGGTGGACCAGCACGTCGGTCGGCTCGGCCCGGCCCAGGTCACCCCACCGGAGGGGACGCGCCGGCTTCTCGGCCGGCTTCTCCCCGGCGTCCACGGACCCGCCCACGCGGGAAGCGGCCACATCGCCGTCGTGCCCGTCGTGCCCGCCGTGGTCGGCTGCCGCGGTGCGCACGGGCTCCGCAGCGGGCTCCACGGCGGTCTCCGCCGGTTCCGCGGCGTGCGGGGACGGCATGGGCGTCTCCGCGGGCCCTGCGGTGTCCTGAGACGCTGTACGGGTCTCCGCTGACTCTGAGGTGTTCTGGGCGGCTGTGAGGGCCTCTGCGTGTCCTGCGTTGTCCTGAGGCGCTGTGGGAGCCTCCCCTGGACCTGCGGTGCCCTCAGACGCTGCGGAAGCCTCGATCGGTCCTGCGGTGTCCTGGGCGGCGGTGGATGCCGGTCCTGCGGTGTCCTGGGGTGCCGTGCGGGGCTCTGCCGGTCCTGTGGCGTGCTGGGGCCGTGTGAGGGGCTCCCGCGGAGTCGGGGTGCGCTCACGCGGAGTCGGGGTGCGCTCCTCGGGGTCAGCGGGCCGCTCCGCCCGTTCCGTGGCAGGTTCGGTCGGTGCGGGCAGGGGCATCGTCTTCGCGGGCGCGGGCGCGGGCG
The DNA here is from genome assembly GCF_053605785.1 of Nonomuraea sp. NPDC003754. NCBI lineage: Bacteria > Bacillati > Actinomycetota > Actinomycetes > Streptosporangiales > Streptosporangiaceae > Nonomuraea > Nonomuraea sp. NPDC003754. Next base: position 45,105 of record NZ_JBSGJX010000035.1, on the reverse strand, counting down.
CGGGCGCGGGCGCGGGGTGGGGCCGGGCGGGAGGCGTGGTCGGCGGCAGCTCGTCGGCGGGCGCGCCGGGAAGCGCGGCCTCGGCCGTGGGGTCGGGTTCCGTCCTCGGCTTCGGTACGGCACGCGGCTCCGCCGTACGGGTCGGCTCCGCGGGCCATCGGGTGACGCGCTCCGACACCGGGATCGACGGCATGGGCGGCGTCTCCGGCGCGGGCGTGGGCCCGATGACCGGTGTCGACTCCGGCTCCGGCTCGGCCGTACCGACCAGCGGAGGCGCCTCACGGGGGGCGCGGAACGGCACGATGTCGCGCTCCGCCGTACCGTCGGGCACGCCGGCGGGCTCGCGACGGGCCTGCACGTGCTTGATCAACACCAGCCAGAGCCAGAGCGCGACCGCCAGCATCACCCACGGCGCGACCGCCACCCCCACCGCGACCGACTCGACCGGCAGCCGGGCCAGGCCGTTGGTGGTGACCAACACGTTCACCGTCGCGGCGGCGGCGATCATGAGCACGAGCACGAGGGCGGCCTGCGCGCGCACCAGCAGCCGTCCCGAACGCAGCAGCAGCACGCTGATCAGCGCCACCGCCAGCAGGGCGTCGAAGCCGGCGGGGTAGAGGTAGGCGAGATCCGCGCGGGCCCTGCCGAACGCCGCGAGGGCACGCAGTTCGTCGAAGGACAGCACGCAGGCGGTGGCGGTGAGGCCCGCGACGGCGAGCCCCGCGAGTGCGATGCCGATGCGGCGCAGCGCGGAGGGGGGAGTCACGTCCATGGCGATCTCGAGCCTACAGAACAATGGTGTTCATGAACGAAGAGGCGAGGAAGCTGTTCGACGGCGCCAACCACGCGACTCTGACGAGCATCAATCCGGACGGCGGGCCGCAGTCGACGGTGGTGTGGGTGCGGACCGACGGGGACGACATCCTCGTCTCCACGGTGAAGGGCCGGCGCAAGCCGCGCAACTTCGAGCGCGACCCGCGCGCCAGCATCCTGGTGATCGACCCGGAGAACCCCTACCGGTACGCCGAGGTGCGCGGCACGGTCACCATGGAGGACGACCCCGAGGGCCGGCTGATCGAGGAGCTGTCGCTGAAGTACACGGGCACGTCGTGGGAGGAGCCGCCCGGCAACGAGCGGCTGATCGTCCGCATCCACCCCCGCAAGGTCATCCTGAGGGGTTGAGGCACCCACATATTGACACGGATTGGGCGCCATGCATGGGATCGCTTAGCCAAAGGCCCTCGCAGTCCGTACCCTTTCCTTCGTGAGCCTGCACCTATACGACACCAGCACGCGCGCCATCCGTGAATTCGTTCCGGTCGAAGCCGGCCGGGCGTCGATTTACCTGTGTGGGGCCACCGTGCAGGCGCCGCCGCACATCGGGCACATCCGCTCCGGCGTCAACTTCGACGTGCTCAGGCGCTGGATGACCCGCTCCGGCTACGACGTGACCTTCTGCCGCAACGTCACCGACATCGATGACAAGATCATCCGGGTGGCGGGGGAGGAGGGCGTGCCCTGGTTCGTGATCGCCGAGCGCAACCAGCGGGCCTTCACCTGGGCCTACGACACGCTCGGCTGCCTCCCGCCGACCGTCGAGCCGCGCGCCACGGGTCACGTGCCCGAGATGATCACGCTCATGCAGCGGCTGATCGAGCGCGGCCACGCCTACCCCGCGGGTGGCGACGTCTACTTCAACGTCCAGTCCTACGCCTCCGAGTACGGCAAGCTGTCCAACCAGAAGCTCGAGAACATGCGCGCCGCGGGCGACACCGACGACGAGTCGTGCAAGCGCGACCCGCGCGACTTCGCGCTGTGGAAGGGCGAGAAGCCCGGCGAGCCGACCTGGCCGACGCCGTGGGGCCCCGGCCGTCCCGGCTGGCACCTGGAGTGCTCGGCCATGGCCACCAAGTACCTCGGCTCGACGTTCGACATCCACGGCGGCGGGCTCGACCTGATCTTCCCGCACCACGAGAACGAGATCGCCCAGTCCCAGGCGGCGGGCGACGGCTTCGCCCGCTACTGGATGCACAACGGCATGCTCAAGATCGGCGCGGAGAAGATGAGCAAGTCGCTCGGCAACTCCCTGCTGATCCCCGACCTGCTGACCCGGATACGTGCCGTCGAGCTGCGCTACTACCTGGCGGCGCCGCACTACCGCTCCTCCATCGAGTACTCCGAGGAGGCGCTGCTCGAAGCGGCCGCCGCCTACCAGCGCATCGAGGGGTTCGTCACGCGCGCGGCCGAGGTCATCCACGACGTCGACGCCGACGCGCCGCTGCCCGAGGCGTTCGCCGACGCGCTCGACGACGACCTGGGCACGCCGCAGGCGCTCGCCGTGGTGCACGAGGTGGTCCGCGAGGGCAACGTCGCGCTCGCCCGCGGCGACAAGGAAGCCGTCGCCCGGCTGCTGGCCGAGACCCAGAACATGCTCGACGTGCTGGGCCTCGACCCCCGCTCACCCCAGTGGCGTACGGCGGGCTCCGACCTCACCGGCGTCGTCGACTCGCTGGTCAAGGTCGCGCTCGAACAGCGGCAGGCGGCCCGCGCCCGTAAGGACTACGCGGCCGCCGACGCCATCAGGGACGGCCTGGCCGCGGCGGGCATCACCGTCGAGGACACTCCGCATGGGGCCCGATGGGAGTTGTCCCGCTAGTACCCTTGTGGCATGGCAGCAGGTGGAAGAGCGTCAGGCAGGCCCTCCAAGAAGAAGGGCCCGGCCAAGGGCACGGGTGGCAAGGTACGCCGTGCGCTCGAAGGCAAGGGCGCGACCCCGCCTGCGCAGATGAGGCACTGGTACAAGGACAAGGCGCGCGCCGAGCGCATCTCCCGCGAGGAGCGCGGCGGCGGCGCCTCCCGTCCCGCCGGACGCCCGAAGAAGCCGGAGGACGCGCCCGAGTACATCGGCGGGCGCAACCCCGTCCTCGAGGCGCTGCAGGCGGGAGTGCCCGCCAACGCGCTCTACGTCGCCCAGCGCATCGACAACGACGACCGTGTCCGCGAAGCCATCAAGATCGCCGCGGACAAGGGCATCGCGCTCCTCGAGGTCACCCGCGACAAGCTCGACCGCCTCACCGAGGGCGCCGTCCACCAGGGCATCGCCCTGCAGATCCCCGCCTACGACTACGCGCACCCCGACGAGCTGGTCGAGCTGGCGCACGACGCCGCAGAGATCCCGCTCATCGTCGCCCTCGACGGCGTGACCGACCCCCGGAACCTGGGCGCCATCGCCCGTTCGGCGACCGCGTTCGGCGCCCACGGGCTGCTGATCCCCTCTCGCCGGGCCGCCGGGGTCACCGGAGGCGCATGGAAGACCTCCGCCGGCACCCTGGCCACCCTCCGCGTCGCCCGCGCCGCCAACCTGACGGCGGCGCTGCGCGAGTACCGTGAGGCCGGACTGTTCGTGGTCGGCCTGGACGGGGCGGGCAAGGTCGACATCGACGAGGTGTCCCTGTTCGAGGAGCCGCTGGTGGTGGTCGTCGGCTCCGAAGGCAAGGGACTGTCCCGGCTGGTGCGCGAGCAGTGCGACGTGGTCGCCAGGATCCCGATGCACGCGGGGGCGGAGTCGCTGAACGCGGGTGTGGCTGCGGGGGTGACGTTGTATGAGGTCGCTCGTCATCGGAGGCGGTAGCGTCTAGACTGTGAGGCCGCGCCGACGTAGCTCAATCGGCAGAGCATCTGTCTTGTAAACAGAAGGTCAGGGGTTCGATTCCCCTCGTCGGCTCTGCGCTGGAAGGCCCCTGAACAGGGAAGATCTGTTCAGGGGCTTTCTGTTTGTCAGGACAATTTTGAGATCTTGCTAACAGCTTTGCCAGCAGGAGTCGTCCGGGTTCCAGGTGATCATGGAATGCGAGCGATCAGGACGTGGAGTGCCACCGGTTCGACGAATTGTCCGCTTGGTTCAGCTGTCAGCAACGCGTCGGTGATCTCTCGCTCGAAGGCGGGCTGCCGAGCGCCGAGTAGCCTCCGCAGAGGCAATGACGTCGAGTACAGGTAGCCGATGATTCGGTCCACCGTCCATGTCCGGCTGAATTCGTGAACCACGGGCATGACGTCTTGGAACGGCGAGCGGGTCAGGACCACCTCATGTGGGTCGGCTGGCATCGCGGCACCAGCATGGGGGATCGGGCCTATGAACTGGTGCTGCACCTCTTCGATGATGTGCTGCCATGGCGTGGTGGAGCGCGCCAGGCATCCGTCATCGGCAATCACCAGACCGCCCCCGTCCTCCACCATGTCGGCCAGCGTCCTCAGCACCTGCTCGCGCTCCATCCAGTGGAACGAGCGCCCCATGGTCACCAGCCGGAACCGTCCGAGCTGGCCTGACAGGTCTGCTGAGCCCCCGCGAACCCATGTGACGTTGCCGACCTTGTCGGCGGCGGCATGTCGGGCGGCCTCGGTGAGCATGTCGGGCTCGGGATCCATGCCGACCGCTTCGGTGACATGCCCCGCCAGCGGGATGGTGAGCTGGCCAGTGCCGCAGCCCAGGTCCAGGAGACGTCCAGAACCGTCGAGGCCGAAACGCCGGATCACGTCGTCGAAGAACACCTTCGGATAGCCAGGACGGAACCGTGCATAGAACGCACCTGTCCCCGCAAACAGTCCACCATTGGTCACGCGATCACCCCATAGACGTGCTGGACCGCCAGCGGTGTGGTTGGCCGTAGGAGATCCAGACTGGGCTAACGATCGCCTGTGATCAAGTCTCCGAGCACTTCGTTCAGTGCTGGGCAATAGAAAAAGGGCCTTCCGGAAGGTGTCCTTTTCGCGCGTTTCCTCAGGCCGTATTCTGGAGCGCTTATATCTGAGCAAGATCAACACGCATGCCTGAAAGCAACCTCATCTACACGTCATCAAGACGGCCCGCCTGCGGCGGTCCGCGCGTCGGGCGGTCGCTGGCCGCGCTGCGGCTCTTCGGCCGGTCGCGACCAGCAGCGCCCACGCGCTTTGACCCCCAGGCCGTGATCGCCAACACCGTGACGATGTCACTCCACGAGATGTGACGGAAAACGCCTTGGAGATGTCGGGTGGCGTCGTAGTCTGACGCCATGAAGCCGAGCGACTTTCTGCTCTCTGCGCAGCAAGGCTTTCTGGGGACGCCGTTGGCGCGGCAGGTGTTGGACGTCGAACGGGTGACCGCGCTGCGGAATGGCCCGCTGGAGGACATGCCGGACCTGGAGGCTACTCAGGCGATCATCTGCCTCGCACCCAGCGAACTGGCGGCACTGCGAACATATCCGAAATTACCGCGTCAAAGGCTGGCGTCAACGCCGCACCGACGGCCGAGAATGTAGGAGTTCAGTATGACTGGCAACCGCATCAACCGGGCCTACCGCCTACGACGCCGACCCGTCGGGCAACTCGCCGACGGTGACCTCGAACTGGTTGAAGAGCAGGTACCGGAGCTGGCCGACGGTCAGGCCTTGGTCCGCACCAAGCTTCTCTCGCTCGACCCGACCTCTCGCGTCTGGATGAGCGATATGCGTAGCTACGAACCTCCGGTCCCGATCGGCGCAGTGATGCGTGGCTTCGGCGTCGGCGAAGTAGTCGCATCCAGGCGCGAAGACATGCCGGTCGGGGCCACTGTCAGCGGCTTCACCGGTTGGCAGGAACTGGTCCTTGCCGACGACTCACAGCTGGAGGCGCCGCTTACTGTCCTGCCGACCCCACTGCCGGCACCCGAGTCGGCCTTTCTCGGCGTCCTCGGCCACACCGGCATCTCGGCCTATCTCGGGATCGACTTGGCCGATTTGAAAGAGGGAGAGACAATCGTCATCTCCGCCGCCTGCGGTGCGGTCGGCTCGATTGCCGGTCAGATCGCAAGGCAGAAAGGGGCGGGACGGGTGATTGGCATTGCTGGCAGTCCCAGCAAGTGCCAGCACGCCGTCAAGGTTCTCGGCTATGACGCCTGCATCGACCACCACGCCGCTGACTGGCGTGCGCAGCTCGACGCCGCCACACCGGATGGGATCGATGTCGATTTCGAGAACGTTGGCGGGCCGGTCATGGATCACATTTTGATGCGGCTCAACATCGGTGCCCGGGTTTCTCTGTGCGGAATGATTTCCGAGTACAACAGCTATAACCAGGGCGGCGAACACACGGGAAGTCTCACCAACATAGTCCAGCTGATCATGCAGCGGGCGACGATCAAGGGCTTCCTTGTACTCGACTGGGCCCACCGCTTCGAAGAGGCGATCACATACCTCGCTGGGCTGCTCGGCGAAGGTAAGCTCCACTACGACGAGACAATCGTCGACGGCGGCATTGAAGCTGCCCCGCACGCTCTCCACCAGCTGTTCAGCGGCGAAAACTTGGGCAAGCTACTTGTGCGGGTAGCAGACTGAGACGTCGCTTGGGAGGCCTCTTCAAAGGGCCATGAAGTGCTCCGCTTCGGTGGGTGGGAGATAGTCGAGGCGTGGTCCGCTATCGAGAACATCAACCTCGGTAGCGAGTCGTACAGCTGTCCGCACCGTGGTGCGTAAAGGGCGCCTACGACGTCGCTACGCGATCCAATGCCTCGTAGTGAGGTGGAGGCCGGTCAGTGGCGTGGTGTCTATGTGAGACACACCAAGTGCGGCCTGGGGACCGGTCCCGGGCGGCAGCGGCCGGGGCCTCGAGCGATACCAGCCACGGCGACCCGATGTCCAGCCAGGCCCAAGTAGCCTGCTCGGATGGATGCGACTGCCATGCTGGAGTGGCTTCTGGAGCGCAACGTGGGCGCTCTCCTTCGAGTAGACGCTGGACGAGAGGGCATACGCCCGTGGACCTTCCACGCGAGCAGCAAGCCACAGCACAACGACAGTTGGTCGGTTCGCATCGATGCAGATTCCGCTGAGGAATGCCTCCGCCGCGCTCGTAAGGCGCTCAAGCAACACGGACTCGATCTTCCCGAGTAGCCAACCCACCACAGATATGGACTCCGGCGAGGGGCTCCGGCTCCGGGGATGATCACTGTGCCGTCTGCCAGGCCGTGTCGTTCCTCCAGTTGGGGGCTCCACCTTGGCCCCGTGGCCCTGGCCCGCTTCCCCTTCGGGCGGGACGGCGGCAGGCGGGATGATCAGACGGACGGCTTATGCGCGTTGTTCTCCCAGTCGACCTCGTCGTATTCGTCGATCCACACTTCGGCGCCGACCTCCCCCAGTAGCTTGATGACGGGGGCATCCAACATGAAGCACAACGCGCCAACTCCTGGTCCGAGCAGGTCACGCGTAAGGTGCAGTTCGATCGTCGCCCCCTGACCAGCCAGCGAGGCGAGCTTGTCCACAACCCCAAGGAGGGGACCAGTTACTGCCCTGATGAGCTCCTCCAGCGAGGCCTCATTGCCGTGAGCAGATGCTTCCAGTTGCCAATCGCCAGTATCGGTTGTCTTCGAAGGCCGCACCCCTAAGGCCTCAGAGATGTCGGTGGGACTGTGCACATCGCTCATGATCCGAAGCGTTGCGCTGTGTTCGACTCTCACGGCGCATACGCTAGAAGTCTGTGCTCAGTCATGCCAGGTCGAAAGCTGGCCGTCGGGCCGTTAGCAGGCCATTATGAGGGGTGACGAGGGGTCAACCACGGTCACTCAGGACCAACTCTCTGCCCAGCACAGCGCCTCATCGGGCCGTGATCGATGCAGTTCCCAAGCTGACAGCGCGGGGTCGATTCCCGTCACCCGCTCTCAATCAGGCGGATGAGAGCCGCTGGACGCGCAGGTCAAGACCTCCCTACTCCTCCTCCTCGTAGTACCACTCCTCAATCACCCATGGCTCTTCTTTCGAGGTTCTGCGCGCGGCGTACCCACACGGAAGAGACGCGGTTTCGGCCACGCTCGGGTCGAGATCCACGACGTGAGCAACGTGGCAGATTGCCGAGGCATCCGGGTCGCTGGCGTCGGTGACGTCATCGCCAATGAGCCAGTCGTTCTCATCGTCGTGAATCACGATGAGCGCTGGCAACTCGCCGGAGATCACCGTTCTCTGTACTACGGCCCCGAGGCTGGGCGGGAACGTGTCATCGGGAAACGGGAAGGGGACGTGCCGCAGGACCTCGCTCATATCGCGCAGTCTGCCAGCTGTGTCGACGATCACAACGGCTGGGTGGGAACGCACGGCTGGTTGCCGAGGCGGGCTGGGGCGTACAAGTAAGCCAAGGCCGCGGGGCGATTTCTGGGAGCCACCTTGGGGGCCGCCCGAACGGACGATCATGAACTACGGCGGACGGAGACGCACGGCGAGGATGCCGGTAGACGAGGTGGCGGACGCCTACGCCCACGAAGATCGTTTGGGAACCTTGTCAGCAGAAGGTCAGGGGTTCGATTCCCATCGTTGGCTCTGCGCTGGAAGGCCTCTGAACAGGGAAGATCTGTTCAGGGGCTTCTCGTTTGTCAGGACAATCTTGAGAGCTTGCTAGCAGCCCTGCTGACAGGAGCCCCATGCCTCTGGAAGAGCATCCCGGCACGTGGACCTACGACCCTGAGGCGGAGGCCGCATACGTCTACCTGCGGGGTCCGATCGCGCCCGGTGGCGTGGCGCGGACGGTCACGGTGGACAGCCCGATGGTCAACCTGGGCCTGGACGAGAACGGCCGGGTAATCGGTAGCGAGATCCTCGCCGCATGGCCAGGCGAATAGGAAGGAGGGCCCTTCCGTGCTTGTAGAGCCCTCTTGCCGAGTGCTGTCACCGGAATGGTTCGCCGGGCCGGCCGAGTCGTGGGACTACAGAAATGTGATGACTCAGGTTGTCGGTACTTGTGATGCTGTACTGGTGTCGTCGGTTTCGACTGCGGTGAAGTATGAACGTACGGCAGCCATGCTGCGAGGCAGGCGTATCCGGAGGGTCGTCTACTACCCGTTGATGGTCGGGGAGGACGGTTGTGACATCGAGGAGTGGGACTTCGGGACATGGCATCAGCCCACCATGGGGGTGGAACTGTTCACCGACGATGGCGCTTCATTCTCGGCTGTGTGGGGCAGCAGCTTCGACCACTACGGGCTTGAGGTCTTTCCTGAGCCGATGACCGCTCACCTGCGGATGATCGGGGAGCCAGGCGGGTCGGCGGCGGTGGATGTGACCGACCATCCGCGCTGGTCGAGCCTGGTTGGCAGGAAACTGACCTGCGTCGACATCGCCTGGCGGGAAGAGTTGGAGGGCCTCCGGACGCCGGCGGCGATCAGGTTGTGCTCGCGGGGGAGGCCCGTGTGGATAGCCGCCGGGAGACCAGCGGCATGGCCGCCAGCCGAGGACTACTACCTGGGTACCGATGATGTCATGGTTGTCTTCACCGCCGAGTTCGCGGCCAAAGTGGGCCTCCCCTCTGTGCACTGACCCGCGACGGCTGGGAGACCGCTGTCTCGTCTCGTCGATGGGCCTGCTTCACCACCCTCTGAAAGCAGGCCCCGACCATGGTCATCAGTTGGGTCCAGTATCCGAACCGATCAGACGGCCCTCGAACACCAACCCGGTGATCTGTTCGGTCGCAACGCTCGCATGGATCTTCAGGCGGCGTTTTTGACGGCGTCGGCGAACGAGCAAGCGGCTGTCGCCGCTTGCTCGTTGACGGACGCGTCGCCGCACGCTTGTCGGCCTCCACAAGGTGACGTAGACGTCCTGCCGAGGGCCTCGGAGACGTCGTGGAGCGGGTGCCCTGTGCAAGCATCAGCGACTCGCAGGCGAGGTCGCGGCTGATCCGGGTGCCCTTTCAGATCATGTGTGGGCGCGGAGACCCTGGATGGCCGCAGCGATCCCTTTCTTGTCGTAGCCGCTGGTGGGCATGGTGGAGCCGTGAGCATGGCGGATGATGCCGCGGGAATCGATGAGGATGCTGCCTGACTGCTGCATCGAGCCGAAGACCTTTCTGCTCAAGCCGACCATCTCGTGCGGGGTGCCCTGGCGGCCCACGAGGACGGGGAACGGGACCTGGCGCTTGGCCTTCCAATCGGCCGCCTCTTGACGGTCCTCAGGAGCCGCGACAAGCACGTGAACGTCGTCAGCTGCAAACTCGTTACGACGCCGGATGAGGTCTTGGACGTGCCTGTTGCAGACCGGGCACGACGTCGACCGCATGAAATAGATCAGCACAGCATGATTGCCCTGGTAGTCGGACAGGCGGATGGCCCTGCCATCGGTGTCCTCCAGCACTACGTCAGGAGTGGGCGATCCGGTTTCGAGCATGGCGAAACTTCCCTTCAAAGGTTGTGGAAAAGCGGTCGACACAGGTCAGTCAGGCGCTGGTTGTTCCGGAGCCATGCGAGCTTTCCCCGGGCCCGTCATGTCGCCCAAGTCGAGCCGGAGCCTGATGTGGGCCAGGTGTGGCTGGGACTTGATCGCGACGTTGCAAGCCGAGCGCCTCTGCGACTCTCCGCCCCGCGTGGCCCAGGACATGTCACATGATCGATGACATCTGGCCACTCCTGGACTGCCTGCACGAGCAGTTCGGCTTCCAGGTGCCGGATGGCCGCGCCCTCGGTAGACGTCACCAGACCGGCTTCCACCTCGTCATGGCGCTTGAACATGAGCTGCACGCTCGCCGAGGAGCGGTCAGTCGCGTCTGCCTCCTGCCCTCGCTGGAACGAGATGCTGAAGAGCGCCTGCCGCGCCGCCGGCATTACGACGTCACCCATGCCATCTCCCTCCTAAGTGTGGCCATCACCTCATAGGAGGCCCCCGCACCGCGAAAGGATTCACCGAATCAGAGCTAGCCCCGCCGGGCGCACACCAAGCAGCATGCCGAGCTGCCGCGACCTCTTGTCAGGTCTGCCCCCATGCAGGGTGTGCTGTTGACGACATCGCTGACGACAACGTCGGCTTCCATCCATGCACTCCGGCAGCCGTCCGCCACCTCTGACCTCGTGTTGGCCCAGCGCTCCCGAAGCTACGGCGAGGGGCAAAGTAACTGGCCGGTAGGAGGAAAGCTGTAACCGGGGCCACAGTGCCCCGAGGGTGACGGCTCGCGTGCGAGGCAAACTCATTCTCGGTAGAGTCCAGGAGCCATTCGGGGATCTTGGAACATGCCGACTCGCGTAAGCTCTTTTGGCCTCACTCGTCAAGCCCGGGCGCTTGATCACGCACGAGTTCTGGCCCCCGCTGTGGAGCAGTTCACCGGCACGAGTTCTTGCGTCTGTGGACTCGGGGCTGCTCTCCTCGCACCTCAGCAGCGACGACCACGCGAGCGCACCAGCACGCGGCCGGCGCGCCGCACAAGGCCCCGCCGGCGTCGCCCTCGGCCGGCGGGCAAAAGGGGGAACCCGCAAGGACAAAACGGGCAATCCGGCGCTGGCGAGTCTGGCGGCCCGGCTGACGGAGGTAGTCAGACTGGGGAATGCTTAGGCCGCTCACGCGGCGGGTTCACCACGAAGATCCACCTTACGGCCGACGGCCGGTGCCGTCCGCTGTCGCTGCTGCTGACGCCCGGCCAGCACGGCGATGGCCCGCAGATGCGGGCGGTCCTGGAGCAGATCCGCATCCCCCGGATCGGGCCGGGACGTCCCCGGACGCGGCCCGACAGCGTGTCGGCCGACAAGGCCTTCAGCTCCCGCGCCAACCGGCTCTACCTGCGCGGACCCGGTTCGCCAGCTCAACGCGGCCGGCGAACCGGCACGCCTGCTCGGCCAGGCGGACCCGGTACGCAAGGCGCCTGCACGGCAGGCTCCGGCTCTGGTTGGACTATTGCGCCAACGAAGCGGAAAGTCCTGGCCGGCTTCAGAACTGACCAGGACCACATAAGCGAATCGGCGTGTTGTACAGTCAGGGCAGACTGTGGCTGCGGCGGCTACCCCAACCAAAGCCGTACCGGGCTGCGGTGAGTGGACTCGTCCCCCTCGTCGAATCTCCCCGTCAGAACCAAGAAGATCATTTGGCGATCAGGCGCAGTGGCCAGCGGCAGGGGAGGAACTCAGCCAGGGCGGACGTGAGCGCGTCGGCCAGCTCTACATCGGTCGCGGGATCGCCGAAGGCGGTCAGCATGGCGGGTGTGGGGTCCCACCTCGGGTTCCCTCCCGGCGCCTGCCACTCCGGCTCGTGCTCCGCGCACAGCCATTCCCCCGCGACGCGCGCCCTTATCGCGTCGATCACGTGCCCAGCCAGGGCCGCCGGGCTGATGGTCCTGGCCATCGCCGCCGACCGCGCCACCACGGCGTCGTCCACGGCATGAGCGAGGGCACAGTCGAGCTGTCGTTTGTTCATCGCCCGCACGAACTTGAGCAGCTCGCGGGCAGGCACCGGCATGTTCTGGCCGGTCAGGTGCGCCAGGACGGACAGCTCGGCCCACACCACCAGCCTCGGCTCATCCTCCAGGACGCGCCGGGCGGTCGCTGTCTGCCGCAGGGTGCAGGGAGCCTCGGCGCACTCGCTCGGGCAGGTCCGGCTGCGGGAGGCGACGATCTCGGCGGCGCTTGCCGTACAGGAAGGGGCCTGCTCTCGCGACGAGCCGTCGGGCATGCGGACCAGCAGCGGGAAGTCCATGCCTGTGGTAAACACGGCGGCCTCGCCGGGCGGGAGGGTCACGATGTAGGCCGACTGGGCGTCGGTGAGGTTCATAGTCGCCCCGACGGCGTCGCGGTCGTCGGCCGCGGGCAGCTGGTGGACGATCTTGATGGCGGTGTTCTTGATGACGTCCGGGACGAGCTTGGCGGGGATCTGCTCGGCGATGACCAGCCCCTCGCCGTAGGCGCGGATCTCGGCCAGCAGGGAGGCGAACATCTCCACCGCGTGGGCCGCCGCGCCCTGCTGGCCTTCGCTGCGGCGCAGGAGCCCGGTGGGCCTCTTCGATGACCGTAAGATGCCGCAGGGAGGCCAGGCGGACCCGGATGAAACCGCGGACGTTGTCGGTGATCTCCCGTCCATAGCCGATGTCGGCGACGACCTGTTCGGCGGTGCGTTGAAGGTCTTCCAAGTTGGGGTAGCGGGGCTGCACGCCCGGCGTGCGCGGTTCGCCCAGCGCCAGGTCCCAGCCGAGCTCTTGGTAGCAGCGGGCCAGCGCGGCCGAGAGCACCTGGGGGAAGGGCTCCTCGGCGGAGAACGCGGCGAGGAACAGGGCGCGCAGCAGGTCGGCGTGGGTCTGCAAGGGGAACCCGGCGGCCGGCTCCAGGGGGTTGAGGCCCGCGGCGACGGCGTCTGCCTGGCCGGGGCGGATCACGATCACCTCGTGGAGGGGGAGCCGGGCGGCCATCGCCGTGTACTCGGCCTTGGCGGGTTCCATGACCAGCCACGGGATGTTGTGGGTCGTGGCGGCCTCCAGCAGTCCGCGGATGGTGTTGGACTTGCCGCCGCCGGTGGCGCCGCAGACGAAGGTGTGCCGGTTCAGACTGGCGAAGGGCAGGAGCAAGGGGCCAGCCGGGTTGCGCTGCCGGTCCAGCACCACGCCGAGTCCGAGGCCTTTCTCCGTGTTCTCGCTGGTGACATCGAAGATCGGCGTAAGGACGTGCCGGATGCCTGGGATCTCCTGCTCGGGTGGGCAGGTGAGGGCGGCGACCAGTTCGGTCCCGGCGGCGAAGGGCGAGCCGTCCTCCACGCTCTTGATTGCTTGGGATGCGGTGCCGGGACGTAGCAGGGGCCTGAGCACATAGGGTAGACCCTCGGTATCCATCGACTCGCACACCAGCCCCGCCACCTGACGGGCGTCAGTGGCGCTGGTGCCGCCCGCCAGCAGATGAATACGCCACAGTCCCGTCGACTGTGCCTGGGCCAACTCCCGGTAGCGGTCGCGGAGTCGCTCTGTCTCCACCGCTGAGGATGGTGACTTCTCGCCGCGTGCCTGGGCACTGCGCTGCTCCAGCGCAACCTTCATGGTCATCTCTTCGAGGACGTCATCGGACACGGGTTCGGCCAGCATCAGCCAGCCGAAAGGCCTGCCCCACACTGCCAGTAGCCCATCCTCCATCGATGCTCTTCTAACTTGCCGTTCGGTGCTCTCACGCAGGAGTAGCGCGTCCCGTTTTCCTGCGATGCGACACCAGTACGGCAAGCGATCTAATGAGGCGTGGAATCCGCCGGCAACGACGTGGCCACGAGCGCCGACAGGCAACCGTAAGGAGACCGAGCCTTCTGAGCCTTCGTCGGCGATCAGCCCCGAGCCGCCGACCACGATCTCCACCGGCCCGCATGGCTCCGTTCGGAACCAGCCCATGCCGAGGGCGCCACCTTGTTGGTCTGCTGCGTGGAAGGATTGCACGAGCGAGGCCATCCGGAGTGGACGCCCGTCGAGACGCTCCTGGTTGCGCTGATAATCAAGATCCGACTCAGGTCTCGGGATCTCCAGCACCCGAAACGCGGGGATCGCCTGCAGAGAGTCCCACAACGAGCCGGAGGCAGCCGCCATCAGGGTCAACTCAGCGCGCTCCAGCGCTCGCGCAGATCCTCAATGATCTGCTGAGCTGCCTCCTCGCTCACCTCTTCGAGCTCGTCAGCAAAATTGGCATGCTCCCATTCGACAATAACTGGGGTGTGATGCCACTCCATGTCCTTGTGGAGACCTTCATCACGAAAACCGCCGCCATCGGTGTCGTCGATCGCTCGGCGTCGGACCAAGCCCACAGGTCGTTCTGACGAGATGGTGTCGTCGATCACCGCGTAGTACGTGATCTTCCCGACCATAGCTTTAGCTCCTCTTCTTTCGGTAGTCCGGAACCTCGTCGACGTGCTCGGGAACAGGAATTCTGCTGGAGACCTCAGCCTGGAAGGCGCGCAATTCTTCCGTCTCCCCGTGGGTTGTGCGTGGATTGCGCTGGCGCTCGTAAGCGCCGTGCGTGAGCTGCTTAGCCTGGAAGCTCTCGGGTGCGTGGAACTGGACCTCAAACATCTGGCCGTCCGGAGTTCTCCATCGGCTGTTGATCCCTTTGTACTCGGCGTTGCTCCATGAGTTCCGGCTGAACTCCAGCTCATAGCCGCGCTCTTCCAGACGCTGGCAGACTTCCCGGTACCCGTCCACGTAGTCGTTGTGGTGGAACTGGTACGTGTATCGAAGAGCGTCTGGAATCTTCGCCGTCACCTGCTCGACTGTTCGTTCGGCTCCGAGCGCCAGGCCTTCCGCCACCTTCTCCTTGTAACGGTCCGCGCCTTTGAGTTGGTATTCCAGTCCGACCAACTCAGCACCTGGGACGTCAGGCCTGATTTCTGTGATCGCATCGGTCACCTTGGGCCGGGCGTCGGCCACGCGGTCGTAGTGGTGGCCGGTGACGATGTTCTCCTCGGCGTTCAGATACTGCCCGCCGTCGCCACGCCAGGAGCCCGGCTCATCGCCCGTGCGATCAGCCTCGACAGCTTGCAACTTCTGGGGCCAGCGTGCCTCATGCTCTCGCCAAGCCTGCTCGAAGCGGGGGACTCGTTCGGCCCAATCAGACGAATCCGGGCTCGCGAGGTCCTCGCCATCGCGGGCCAGTTCAGCGTCCTGGTGTTCGGCGAGCGCCCGAAGCTCTTCGTAGGTCGGATCATCATCAGGGCCTGGCTCCTGCGCTTGTCCGTCCGAGGGGAGGTCGGACTCGAAGGGCTGCTCCACATCTCCTTCGGCCTGTTCGTCGAGGCCGATCTCCTCGTGCGCCGTGACCGCCTGAGGCTCTTCGTGGATGGCCCCGACTGAGGGTTGGCCCTCCGTCCCGTTCCCCTCGACCCGGCTCTCCGGATCGCCGCTGTCGGGTCCGGCCTCGGCGGCCGGGACAGCATCTCGCTCGTCGCCACCTGCGTCGAGATGCTCATACGCCGGTTCTTGGTCGTCGGTGACGGCCTGGCGTGGCTCATCCTCCACGCATGAGTTCTCTGCGGGCGGGCCGGTCGGTTGCCCTGCGGCATCCTCATCCGTCGCGGTCTCAGTGGCTAGTTCGTCGTCTTGCTGCTCGGCGAGCTCCTTCAGCTCCGCGTGAGTGGGATCGCGATCTTCGCTGAGGGCTGATCCGTCAGGCTCCGCGTGGAGCATGTCCGCAGCGTGGTACGCAGCCTCGGCGCTCTCGTTGTCATTCGCGACCAACTCGGCTTCCTGCTGATCGGCTAGTTCCCGAAGCTCCTCGTGGCTCGGGTCCGGCTGGTTTTCCTCCACCGAGTCGGCTGGCCCCTGCGTGGATGGCTGGCCTGAACCATGATCAGGCACTTCGACGGCGGTGCCGGTCTCCTCTGCGCTGGGGTCGTCGGCGCTCATGCGCGCCTCGAGCAGCGCGCCCGCCTCATCGCCAGCCCCGGGAAACTGGGCCCTGCTCCGGTCTGGACTGCGGGAGGTGAGAGCCCGACCCCCACGGCGTTGCACCCATGCTGGGTGCAGACTGCGGGAGCTGAGGCTGGGCCGGCTGCGGCACCCGCAGATCGGGCAGCGGCTCGGTGCTCACCTTCGGCAGGGTGACGATCGCGGGATTGCAGTCCGCCGAGGTGACCCGCAGACCCTGTCCGACACCGGGCTCTGCCAGGAGCAGCGCGTAATCCGGCAGGCTCTGCAGCGTGGTCGGCTCCACCGCGTACTCGTAGACCCGCTGCTGGGCGCTGGCATCCGACCAGTTGCTGCCGTCGGCGAAGGAGCGGGCGCTGGACCAGTTCCGGCTTACCGACCGGTTGCTCCCGCTGGAGAACCCGCCGCTGGCGAAGCTGCCGGACGTGCTGCTGCCATCGGTGTCGGACTGGCCGGTGGTCTCGGTTTCGGTGTGGGTCTGGTTGCCCCCCAGCGTGTGGGTCAGCGTGGACAGCACAAACCGGTGCTGACGGCCGATGAAGTCGGCCGCGCGGGTGGCCTCCTCGTGGTTGCCCAGCCGCATGAACGCGACCGCGCCGCCGCCGATCATGCCCAGCGAGGTCTCCCGCAGATGGCGGAACAGCAGCGTCAGCGGCACATGGCGGCGCTCGCAGGTGTCGGACAGGCGTTCCAGGTGGTTGCCTGGCCAGTTCGTCCGCCCCCACAACGAACACCGCCGGCGCCGGGCCTGCGGGGGTGGCGATCCGGTGCGTCAGCCACTGCACGATCAGATCGGTGAGCAACTCGGTGCCCGGCCCTCGCCCGGTGTCATTGATAGCGATGCAGGTCAGCGCAGCCTGGCCAGTCGGTGAGAACCGGCTGGCGCCCAGGGTGCGGATCGGATGCAGGTAGGACTCGATCCTGGTCAGCGCGGGGCGGATCTGAGCCCGGTAGTCTGCGGAGAACAGCCGGTGGGCGATCTCGTCGTGCTCTCGCATGGTCAAGGCCCGCAACTCGGGTTCCTCATCCAGCAGCACCCGCAGCCCCTCGGTCAGCCTTGCCATGGTCACCGTGTCGCCCAGGGCTCCGGCCAGTGCGGTGATGACACGACGGTCCATGCTGCGCTCAGAGCGGGACGTGGCAACCTGGTTCTCCCCGCCGCCGTGGATCGACTCCACGATCACGTCGATCAACTGGCCGACGTCCAGACCCTCACACAGCGCCGACTCGGCGAGCTGGGCAGGCAGCGCCTCGCTGTGCACGCGCATCCCCAGCCCGCGAGCCAAGCCGACCAGTTCCCCGCAGACGACCTCCCGGGACAGATCGACCACCAGGAGAGGCTGGTCGGCCAGTACCGAGGCGCCGTGCACGGTGAGCAGCGCCTCCCAACCCCACAGGCCACCGCCGAACACATCCAGCCGCTGGGTGGCCCGTGCCTGGGCCGAGCCCCACTCGTCGGCCCGCGCCAGCCGTACCGCCTGGGCGTGGTCATGCTCGGCCTTGCGCTGCATCCAAGCCGCATGGACGCGGGCGTGCTCGTGA
This sequence comes from Nonomuraea sp. NPDC003754, assembly GCF_053605785.1. Lineage (NCBI taxonomy): Bacteria > Bacillati > Actinomycetota > Actinomycetes > Streptosporangiales > Streptosporangiaceae > Nonomuraea > Nonomuraea sp. NPDC003754. Next base: position 27,435 of record NZ_JBSGJX010000035.1, on the reverse strand, counting down.
GCATGGAAGCGCTCTGCCTCCTCCATCAGCCGTACAGCCGCGTCCCGCTTCTTATCGGCCGACGACCACATGAGTACCCCGGGCAGGATCGCCGAGAGCGCCAGCACGAGGAAGATGATGGCTGTCGGGGGGCCGACCCGGGGAATTCCGGCGGTGCAGCCGCTCATCAACAACAGAACCAGCGAGATTGCCCCAAAGAGCTTGACGGCCAGGCCTGTCTGCTGCTTGTACGCCATCTCTGCGAGATGCCGCTCATGAAGGACATGCGGCGGAAGCGGATTAGGGCGTGGCTCAGGTTCCCGGAACGGCTCCACGAGTAGACGTGGGTCACGAAATACCCAGCCCAGGCGACGGCCAGGGGTGAAAAGACGCATCTGTGGGGCGGGTAATCGCGCTGGTTGACTCACCGTGAGGTACTCCGCATCCGAACAGAGTGCACTGACTGATCCCGGTAACGTATTTCAACATCGATCACTCAGGTCCTGCAACCGGAGTGTCGCTTATTCTGTATGTAGGCGAATTTCGGGTGATCTTAATATCTGGATCGGAGTCCGCACGGAATCAGAGCCCAAGAGCTCCGGTGAGCGACAGTCACAGGAAGAGAGCGCGCGACGCGTCCCACTGTAGGCCCGGTGATCATGTCCAAGGGTGACGAGCTGGACCTGCTGGATGGTTACGGTCACCCCGGAGGCGGCGGCCGAGCGAGAGCCTTGGCGTACGGCTCGATGAGGCGGGCCTGGATGGCTTCGGCGATGGTGTCGATGTCCTCGATCTCGTCGGTGAAGCCGATGCCCTGCATGGTCAGGTGAAGTTCTTCGAGACCTCCACGGGCAACCTGCTCGCGGCGGAGGCGGCGGCGGGCGTGGGTCATCGCGGTGTCGATCGTGGGCACGGAACGGATGCCGGACAACGGCTACACCCGCGCCCCTTTCCTCGATCACCGATTCTCCGACGAACAGAGACGACGATCAAGGCAGAGGCGTCCACTACGGCAGGTATGAATCACCTGTGACGATTGCGCACTGAAGTTGATATCTACCCCTTACCAGCTCGTCCTCATGGGTCGCAGTGGCCTCGTAGGGGTCCTCGGTGATCTCCGGATCGAAGGCTTCCAGGTTGCCGTAGTCGGTCCACACGGGCTCCGGCTGGACGATGGCCGCCACCGGCTTGGTCAGCGGCCGGTGGCGGGGCGACTCGTCGCAGATGCGCTGCTGCGTCGCCTCCCACTCCCGCATCTCGCGGTCCTCCCGCTCTCCCTCCGCCTTGACGACCGCGGCGGCGCTCGGGCAGATCCCGGCCAGAGAGTAGGTCAGCGAGCGGACCTCGACACCGTCCGTACGCCGAACCTGCGCGAGCTCCTGCGGGTCGTTGCGGGTGTAGATGCCGCACAGCCGGTGACCGTAGGCGACCACGAAAGGGTCGGGAGCGTTCTTCGCGACCTTCAGCACGGTCGACTCGCGCACTGCGCAGACGAAGCTCCGTTCGCCGGACAGCCCGCGGCCGTCGCGCGACCGCTGGCACTCCCGCTCCGTGGTGATCTGGCCGGGCGCCTGGTCCGCCGCCGGGACGAAGCAAAGCGCCGCGACCGACGCGACCGCCGTCACGACGATCTGGAACGGGGAGCGGTCCGCCGGGCTGCCGCCGTAGAGGAACATCAGGAGGAGGGCGGCCGCGACGAAGGCGATGCTGTACCACAACGGCGAGATGCCGGAGAAGGTCGCGCCGTCCCAGGTGAAGAGGCGGAGGAAGTCGGGCTGCGCGTCGGGGTGGATGGACCAGGATTCGGCGCTGTCCTCCGCGGGCCGCGAGGGGGTGAACCTGCTGACGACCCCGACCACAGCGGCCAGGAACAGGGCGGAGACCGTGGCTCGCACCAGGCGGCGGGTCCTCCTCACCACCGCGACGAGCACCAGGGCGGCGAGGCCGCCCACCCCGATGAGGACGTCGAAGGCCGTCCACAGCACGGACGGTCCGTAGAAGCCCGCGTTCGTCTCGAAGTATGACGCGATCACGCCTCTTGGGCCGATCCAGCGCGGTACACCCCGAGCCAGGTTCACGACCGCTGGAACCGCCGGGAGCGCGACGGCCACCACCGCCGGCGGCCACCAGCGGGACGGCGCTCGGACCGGACCATCCTTTTCGAGTACGGCCCGCGCGGGCGGACTGGCGAGATCGTGGGCGGAACGAGCCTGCCAGACCGGCCCGAGCAAGCCCGCGGTGGAGTAGAGACCAGAGATCAGCCCGAAGCCGTTCCCGCCGTCGGCCAGGTACATGAACGGGTTGCCAAGCATGGGTACCAGGAGGTGCGGCAGCGTCACGGAGGCGGCTCCCACCCATACGGTGGTCCTTCCCCACCTGCCGTCCTTCGCCTGGGCCGCCAGAATCAGCACCATCCACAGGATCCACGGCAGACCGCCCAGCAGGCCGAAGGAGAGGATCCTCTCGGCGAGACGGAGGTCGAACGCGTCGGCTACGGTCCCACCGATCGCGCGCACACCGATGAACGCCCCCACCACCAGCGCGGTGACGCGCAGCGCGCGGGAGGTACGGATCAGCACGCGAGGGAACAGCAAGACGAGCGCCAGCCACGCGATGCCGTCGAGGAGATCCACCCACCACGGCGAAGGCACCACCCGGAAGATCAGGGAGGAGGCGGCGTTGAGATAGAGCGCCAGCCGCAGCCGGCGGACGGCCTCTTCGTTTCGGGACCTCTCTCCCGACACCCGTCCGCGGAGAATCTGCCACAGCATCCAGCCCTGTACCCCGCCGAGGAAGATCAGGTACAGCGCCTCCCACCATTGGAGGGTGACCGGCCCCCTCACCCACCGCAGCGCCGCGGCCCACACAAGGACCCCGCTGTCGCCTCCGGCCATCGCGATGACCCCGAGCACGACGACCGTGGCCACGTAGCCGCCGGCGACCAGCCCGGCGAGCCGGCCGAAACGATAGCGGCGCACGCGTGACTCCAGGGAGATCTAGCCGACAAATCCCTCGACCTTAGCCGGACCCGAACCGATGATCAACGGGCCGAACCCTGGTCCCACCTCGACGTAAGGAGAACGGCCAGACATGAGCGATGGCCGGCCTGTGGGCGCTGAGGTGTACCGGGCAAGAGCCGGCGAGCGGCGGCGCCGGCGACGATCGAGCTGACCACGGGAGCGAGGTTGAGCCTCGAGTGGCGGGCTGAGGAGAAGCAGCGGCTGCGCTTCTGTCGGCCCTGCTTGGGATGATCTTTCCTCGCCCTGGGTCGATGGAGGTCAAGCGTGGTCGATGAGCGGATGGCGCGTGAGGCGTACCTGCACTACCGGCGGTTGCTCGATGACAGCTGGATGGGAGAGGCCATCTGCTGGACGGTGCTCGTGCCCCACGACGGGTCTCCGTCAAGCCTCGCGGAGCTCGGTAAACGGGTGAGTGAGACGGGACACTACGAGGTCCACGAGACGGACACCTTCGAGCATGAGGAGGTGTTCATGGATCTGTCGGATGACGCGCCCTGGGCGATGCTCGTCGATCGTTCGGATCGGCATGTCGCGCTCTTCGAGTACAACGGTTTTCAGGGCGTCTATCCGCCGGTGCTTCCCCGCCTGAGCGTGGGTGGACGAGCTTACAGCGCCTACTGGAACGTCAACGGCACCAATTCCGTGGGCTTCGCCGCCGACGGGGAGATGGTGCTCTCCTTCAACGCCATGTACGCCGAAGAGGCGAGGGGGCTGCCTGGTTGGGGGTGGTGGCCGCAGGTGCAGGCGGTCCTTCCTCTTTTCGAGTGGAAGAAGGGGGAAAGCTGGCGGGCTGCCGCTCTGACGGCTGTCGAGCTCGCCACAGGAGTGAGGCTGAGCGAGGAGTGGGTCGGCGAAGCGCCGTTCTTCCTGACGGGCTGACGGAACGAGGCGGGACCCTCGTGCATGGAAAAGAGGGGCCCGCTCCTGGGTGTCATGAGTCGGGCAGGAAAGGCCGCCCCGCTAGGGCTGCCCGGCCGGGCAGATGTCGCGGTAGGGCACGTCCTTGAGGAAGGCGGCCCAGTCGGCCGGGGAGAGCGGGTGCCCGGCGCGGCGGCACACGTCCTGGACGATCCGCTCGGCACCGATCGGGATCTTGTAGACGGAACCCCAGTCGGCGGCGTAGACGGTGGAGTCGTCCGGGCTGAAGGCGAGCGAGGTGATCTGGGAGCCGTGCAGGTTGAACGCGCCGCCGAGCCGCCGCATGGTGTTGACGTCCCAGATCTGGAGGATGCCCTCCCTGGTCACGCTGGCGAGCAGATCGCCCTTCGGGGAGAAGGCCAGTTCCTCGATCTCACCCGTCGTCCCGCGCAGGACCGGCGTGAGCAGGTCCGGGCCCTTGACCGTCCACATCGCGATGCGGCCGGCCGGACCGGCGCTGAACGCCAGCCGCCCCTGGCCGCTGACGGCCACCGCCGAGGCGCCGCGTACGACATCGAAGGCCGCGTCGACCGGCTTGCCGGCGGTGGGGTCGATGAACCTGCCGAAAGTCGAGGCGAGGCGCCCGTCCGGCGTGTACGGCCCGCCGTCGATCCGCGAGCTGAAGGTGCGCACGAGGCGCCCGCCGGCGGTGTCCAGCACGAGGAGCCGGAAGTCGCCCTCCTGGGTGGACGGCTGGAGCGTGAGTGTGATCGTCTTGCCGTCCTGGCTGAAGTCGGCACGCTCGGGGTTGTTCGTGTCGGTGTGGGGCGTGGAGATCTGCCAGAGCTTCTTGCGTGTCGCGAGGTCGATCAGCCGCACGCTCGTGATGTCGGCGACGAGCATGCGTGTGCCGGTCCGGTCGAATCCCCATGCCCCGAATTCGCCGAGCGGGAAGGTCGCCACCTCCTTGCTGGCCCGCAGGTCCCAGAGCCCGAGGCGGTTCTGGTCGGGATCCTCCATCGCCGCCCACCGTCCTTCGGGACTGAGTTTCGCCACTCCCTTCCGGACATGGGTGGCGCCGGCTCTCGGCGCCAGGTCGAGGCTGATGACCATGTTGTCGTACAGGTAGCGCAGGGTCCTGCCGTCGGCGTCGAAGCGAACGTCGGTCAGCTCGTCCTCGGCCCGGTAGGTGAGGATCTGCTGCCGGTCGGCGACCTTCCACACGCGCAGCTCGCGTTCGGCGAAGGCGGCCAGGTAGTCGCCGTCCTGGCTGAAGCGCAGCCGGGCCGTGGACTTCGAGCAGATGTCGCAGGCCCAGTCGTCATCGCCCCGTTTGTGCTCGCGGCCGGTCGCCGCGTCGACGAGCGCGATCGTGGCGGCCGCGCAGGCGACGGTCTTGCCGTCCGGGGTGAAGGCCGCCACGTCCCGGTGCATGCGGCAGGGCGCCAGGCGCCGCTCAGGGGTCCAGCCCGGCAGCGCCAGCTCGTCGAAGCGGCCACCCGCCAGCAGCAGGTGTTCGCCTGTCGGATCGACGAGCGGAGCCTGCCACGGCATCGTGCCGCCTTCCGCGTAGAGAGCCTTGCCGAACTGCTTGCCGGTCGCCACGTCCAACAGGTAGACGATGTCGCCTTGGTACATCACGGTGAGGATCGACTCGTGCTCACCCCACGTCACGCCGAACTGGCCGCGTTCCGACAGGGAGCGCCGCACCAGTTGCCTGCCCGAGGCGAGGTCCCAGACGCCGAGCTCCGAACCGATGATCAGGGCGAGCAGGCGACCGCTCTTGTTGAGCGCCGGCTCCTGGGGAGTCCCGTCCTTCATCCTCAGCCCGGCCCAGCCACCGGTGCGCTTGCCGGTGCGGACGTCGTAGACGTTCACGCCGGCCTCGCTGACGCTGACGAGTGTGCGGCCGTCCGAACTGAGGGCACGGTGGGCAATGCCCTTGACCAGGGGATCGCGGAAGACCGCCGTCTCCTGCTGCTGCAGGGAGGCGATGAGACTGGATCGGGCCTCCGACTGCGGTGAGACCCGCCAGGCGGCCACGCTCAGCAGCATCGCCTTGACCGGGTCGGTCGTGCGCATCCGGTCGGCCTCCGCCGCCACCTGCTTGGCGGTGAGGATGTCGCGCTGTTCGGCGGCCTGCTGCCGCTGATAGACGGCCAGCCCTCCGGCGACCATGGCCACGACCAGCAGCCCGGCCAGCGCGATCGTGGTCAGCGTCCTGCGGCGGGTCCGCTTCCTGGTCAGCTCGGTGCCTGCCCGCAGGAAGTCCCGCTCGGCGGGGGTGAGCGTCACGTGACGGCGACCGGTCGCCGCCCAGCCGAGCGCCTGCTCCAGGCGGCTGCCCTGGAGCAGGTCGCCGTCCCGCCTGCCGTTGTCGGACCAGCGCCGTGCCGCCGCGGAGATCTGGCCCAGTACGGCCAGGCCGTCGCGGTCGGCGTCCACCCACATGCGCAGCCGCGGCCAGGCCCTCAGCAGCGCGGGCCTGGACAGGGCGACCGAGGTGTCCTTCGTGGTCACCACGTACGAGAACGCCCGCAGGATCCGCTCGACCGCCGCCGCCTCACGCTCTGGGCGCCCGCCGTACAGCTCCTCGCGCGAGGCCCACCGCCCGTTCTCGTACCCGTCCTCGTCCACGGTCACCATCCGCAGGAACACCTCGGCGGCCAGGTCGCGCTCCTCCGGCGCGAGTGCCGCGTAGGCGTCCTCCGCGATCGTGCCGAGCGCCGGATCACCCTGGTCGGGCCCGTGCACGCCCTGCGCCGAGCGGCTGCCCGCGTCCAGCAGGGCCCTGGTGTCGGCGGCGTTGCCGCTGACCAGCGCGAGCAGCAGGTCGCGTGCCGTGGGCCTGGCGGCGGGATCCTTCGCCATCGCGGCCGCCACCAGCTGGGCCAGCCGCGGCGGTAACGCCCGCAGATCCGGTGCCGAGGACAGCACCTGGTGCATCACGCCGCCCAGGTTGTCCGCCTTGAACGGATCCTGCCCCGTGGCGGCGAACACGATGACGGCACCCCACGCGAACACGTCGGCGGGCGCCCCCGCGCGCTGCCCCATGAACACCTCGGGCGCCATGTAGCTGGGCGTGCCCGAGACCTCGCCCGTCCTCGTCAGCGACATGTCCAGGGTGCGGGCGATGCCGAAGTCGATCACGCGCGGGCCGTCCGGGCCGAGCAGCACGTTGTCCGGCTTCAGGTCGCGGTGGATGACGCCCGCGTCGTGGATCGCGGTCAACGCGGTGGCGATCGCCGCTGCCAGCCGGTGGAGGTCGTCCTCGGTGAACCTGCGGCCCTCGCTCACGGCCTTGCGCAGGCTCGGCCCCGCCACGTACTCCGAGACGATGTACGGCTTGCTTCCCTCCAGGTCGGTGGCGAGCACCCGGGCCGTGCAGAACGAGGCCACCCGACCGGCCGCGGTGGCCTCCTTGGCGAAGCGCTCACGGCTGCCGCCGTCGTCCGACGCGTGCAGCACCTTGATGGCGACCCTGTGTCCCTCGGGGTCGTAGGCCTCGTACACGACTCCCTGGCCGCCCGAACCAAGGCGTCCAGCCAGCCAGTAATCCCCGATGCGCTGCGGATCCCCCGCGCTCAGTGCGTCCACGGCGCGTTAGATGAAGATTCTTCGCCCAAAGTTGTCGCATCCGACCGCCTTGCCCCGTCTTGACGCGGGAACCGTGGAGATGCCCCAACGTCGAGGAGTTCGCCCCCGAGCCCTGCGCCTCGGTCCTGGCTGTGGTCATGCGGTGGCCGGGACGCGCCCGTCCAGGCTCGGTACAAGTCATCCACAAGTCGCGATGGGCATGATCCATGCGGATGTTTCCGGGCGGAAGGAGTCAACGTTGAGCGCTCGGGGGACACCCGTGATGTTTCGCGAGAGCGCCTTGCGGCGGCTGTCGCAGGGGAGCGTCAGGCGCGAGCGGCTCTGGATGGCGTCGCGCCGGGAGCTCGCCGCCTTCTGGGCGACCGCGGCCGTACTCGCCGTGGTGCTGGCAGAGCTGGCCGTACTGCCCGTTCCCGGGCACCTGCGCGTCCCCGCCACGCTCCGCGACGGCCGAGCCGTGGCGGAGCTGCCGGAGGGCCGGCCCCGGGTCACGCCTGGGGCGCGTGCCGTACTCAGGGTGGCCGACACCGATCTCACCTGCGCGGTCCTTCCGGGCCGGAGCCGGAAGATCGTCGTGAGCTGCCCGTCGGCCGTCACGTTCCCGGCGGTGGGAGACCTCGTCCTGGAGACAGGCTCCAGCACTGTTCTGGAACAACTTCTTGTCGATCACTGATGCGAAGACTCCGATGAGAAGACGCGTTCCCCTGCGGCTGCAGAGCGGGCTGGCCGAATGCGGCGCCGCCTGCCTGGCCATGATCTTGAGCTGGTACGGCAGGCCGACCACGGTCCGGGAGATCGGCGATCTCGCGGGAGTCGGCAGGGACGGCCTGTCCGCGCTCGCCATCGTCAAGACCGCGCGGCAGTACGGCCTGGAGGCCAAGGCGTTCTCCCTCGAGCCGGAGGATCTCGCGAAGATCCCGCTGCCCGCGATCGTCCACTGGGAGTTCCGGCACTTCGTGGTGCTTGAAGCGTGGACGGCGACGTCGGTGAGCATCGCCGACCCGGCGGCCGGCCGGCGCAGGCTGACCCACGAGGAGTTCGACGCCGGCTTCACCGGCGTGGCCCTCACCTTCGCGCCAACGGAGCGGTTCCGGCCGGGAAACCCCGGCGCGGCGCCCTGGCTGACGTCCTTCCTCACGACCATGCTGCTCAGGCAGCGGGGACTCCTCGTGCAGATCCTGGCCATCTCCGCGCTCCTGCAGCTTGCCGGACTGGCGGTGCAGGGGTTCACCAAGGTGCTGATCGACGCCGTGCTCCCTGTGCACGCCGACCGGCTGCTGGTCGTGCTCGGGGTGGGACTGGCGATACTCGGCCTGATCCATCTGACACTCGGCTACTTACGCTCCACCGTCCTGCTCAACCTGCGCATACGCGTGGACGGGCTGCTCACCACCCAGGTGATACAGCAGTTGTTCAGCCTGCCGTACCGCTATTTCGTGCACCGCGGCACCAGCGACCTGATCCAGCGCACCGCGAGCGTGAGCGTGCTCCGTACGCTGATCACCGGCCAGGTCACAGCGGCGCTGCTGGATGGGCCGCTGGCACTCGGATACCTGGTCCTGGTGACCGTCCAGGCCCCGGCGCTGGGCGGCTGCCTGGTGGCGTTCGCCCTGATCCAGGCGCTGGTCGTGCTGCTTACCAAGCGCCGCATCGGCGATCTCACCCAACGCGAGCTGGCCGCGCAGGCCGATGCCCAGGGGCGGTTGATGGAGGCCATCGGCGGCATGGAGACGCTGAAGGCGTCCGGCGCCGAGCGCCAGGCCGCGCACGCCTGGGCCCGGTTGTTCGTCTCCTACCTCAACGCCGACTCCCGCGTGCGCGTCACCGAGAACGGGGTGAACTCGGTCCTCGAGAGCATCCGCTTCCTGGCGCCCGCCGGTCTGCTGTGGGCGGGAAGCTGGCAGGTCCTCGGCGGCGACGGCGAACTGGGGGCGACGCTGGCGCTGGTCGGGCTGGCAGGCGCCGCGCTCGCACCCATCTCCTCGCTGCTGTCGGCGGGCCAGACGCTCCAGACCGTCAGAACCCACGTCGAGCGGCTGAGGGACATCATGGAATCCACGCCGGAACCGCGCGGCCAGATCACGGTCACCGAACTGGACGGCCAGATCGAGCTGGACCGGGTCTCCTTCCGCTACGACGCGCAGTCGCCGTGGACGCTGCACGAGATCTCGCTGCGCGTACGAGCCGGAGAGAAGGTCGCGCTCGTGGGCAGGTCGGGCTCGGGCAAGAGCACCCTGGCACGCGTCCTGCTGGGGCTCTACGAGCCGTCCACAGGGACGATCCGCTACGACGGTCGGCCACTGGCCTGCCTGGATCGCGCGTCGCTGCGGCACCACTTCGGCGTCGTCACCCAGGAGCCCGCGCTGTTCTCGGGCAGCATCCGCGAGAACATCTGCCTGAACCGGCCCGACGCCACCCTGGAGGAGGCCGTCTTCGCCGCGCGCATGGCCTGCATCCACGACGACATCTCGGCCATGCCCATGGGGTACGAGACCATGCTGTCGGAGGGCGGCGGCCTCTCGGGCGGCCAGCGCCAGCGGATCGCCCTGGCCCGCGCGCTGCTGAACCGGCCCCGCGTGCTGCTCCTGGACGAGGCCACCAGCCACCTGGACACGGTGACGGAGGCCGCGATCGACGCCAATCTCTCCCGGCTGACCCAGACCCGCATCGTCATCGCTCACCGACTGAGCACGGTCCGCGGCGCGGACCACATCGTGGTGGTCAACAACGGCAAGATCGCCGAGTACGGCCGGCACGGGGAGCTGCTGGCGCTGGACGGTCACTACGCGGCGCTGGTGAGCAGCCAGGATCCGCTGCAGTGATCTCCAAGTCCCGCACCGGCTCCGGCTGGAATCCGCCTCATCGACACCCGAAGAATCCGGCGCGACGGCACGAACGCCCAGGTCCTGAGGTCACGCGACTCAGAGGAACTCGGGACATCTCCTGCCCACAGCCACCTCCAAGCCGTTTCCAAGGGCCGGGCTGTGTGCTTCATCCGTGAGCTGGAGACGTCTTCGCACGTCTCCACGCGAAGCTCACAACTCACGTTCGAAGGAGAAAAGAACATGGATAAGAAGATCGTGAACCTGGACGATCTGAGCGCCGAGCTGACGCCGATCGCCGAGGTCGACCTCGGCCTCGTTTCCGGCGGCCGGCGGATGGAGCGCTGCTACCACACGGCCGGCGAGAACGGCCAGCCGTCCGACGGGTGGGTCTCGGACTACTAGTCCTGACCGGCGCGTAACTCATAGCACCGCGTGGGAGGGCAGCGCGTCCCTCCCACGCGGTTGAGGGGGAAGGTTGCTGCTGATTCTGAGTGAACCCGGCGACGCCACGGTTCACATGGTCCTGCCCAAGCTGAAAGCCCGGGGCGTGGACGTTCTGTGGTGGGATCCCGGCGAGTATCCGGCGGCCCGGCTGACCGCCCGGTTCGACGCGGACGGAACCCGGCTCGTCCTGGCCAGAGGCGGGGATGTCGTCGACCTCGCCGCGACGACGGCGGTGTGGTACCGGCGCCCCGGCTCCCCGCGTGCCGCGGAGCAGGTCACGGCGGCCGACCTGCGGGATCGCGTCGGGGAACTCTCGGAGTGGTTCCTCGACGGCCTCTGGGACCTGCTGGACGCGCGATGGCTGCCGGGCCGGGAGCCAGTGCTGCGCAGGGCGCACAACAAGCTGGTCCACCTGGCCGTGGCCCAGGAACTGGGCTTCGCCGTGCCGCCGACCGTGATCACCAACGATCCGTCCGAGCTGGTGCCTGCCTATGACCGGGCGGACGGTCGGCTGATCACGAAACCGGTCGAGCACACCTCGTTCCAGATCGACGGCGAGGCGCACACCGTGTACACCACCGTGGTGAACCGGAGGGATCTCGTGGGCCGGAGCCGGATCGCCCATGAGCCGACCATCTTGCAGCCGTACGTTCGCAAGGCGGTGGAGTTGCGCGTCACGGTGGTCGGGCGGCAGGTCTTCGCCGCCGAGATCGCCTCGCAGGACTCGCCGCGTACGCGGGACGACTGGCGTCATTACGACTTCGACCGCGCGCGGCACAGCGTGCATCACCTGCCCGATGACGTGGCTCGCCGGTGCGTGGACCTGGTCGCCGCGCTCGGTGTGTCGTTCGGGGCGATCGACCTCATCCTGACCCCCGAAGGGGAGTACGTGTTTCTCGAAATCAACCCCAACGGCCAGTGGGGCTGGATCGAAGATCTCACCGGCCTGCCCATCAGCACCGCCATCGCTGATTGGCTCACGGCCGGAGAAACGGACGCGCGGTGACTCAATCCTCCCTCGGCCCAGCGCTGGAAAGCGCCGTGAACCTGCTCCGCGGGCTGACCCGTCGGCGTTCCGCAGTCGCGGAGGCACACCGCACCGCTGACGCCTGGGCCGCGGCGCATCCTTCACTCGGAGCTCAGCTCGTGGCCAGCCCGCGTCCCGGGTCACCGCTCGTCGACTACGACCTGCTGATCGACGACCTGTCGGGCGGCACCATCATGATCGGCGTCCAGGCGGACGACGGCGCGTCCTGGCTCGTCGATCATTCGACGCACTGGGCCGCCAGCCGGCTGCTGACCGTGAACGGGACGCACGTCTCCGTTTCCGAGGCGATGCTCATGCTCCGTTCGCTCACCCGCCCCGGCCTGTCGCCGCAGGACGAGCTGGTGCGGCTCTGCTTCCTGCGCGACGCCGCCGCCAAGGAGCAGGTCACTCTGGACGACATCCAGGCGGCCGCGGACAGCTTCCGCAGGCGGCGCGACCTGACCAGCCGGGACGCCATGAAGGAGTGGCTGGACCGGATGGGTCTGAGCGCCGAGGCGTTCCACGACCACATGGCGGCGATCGCCAGGGACCACACGTTCCGCACCCGGATGCGTGATGAACTGGGCCCCGAATATCTGGCGCGGCATCGTGACCGGTTCGCGCGGGTAAGGGCGGCCTGGGTGGTGTCAGACGATGAGGTCGACGTCGCCGAACTCCACGGCTCCCTCGCCGACCGATGGGAGCTCCAGCTGACCAAGGCCCGGACCTGGTCCGGCGATCTCCCCTCACCTCTGCGAGAGGCACCGGCCGGAGGTGGCGTCGGACCGGTTCCCTTCGAAGGACGCTTCCTCACCGGCTTGATCCTCGAACGGCAGGAGGCCGTGGAGGACGCCGACACGCTGAAGGCCGCGGGAGAGGCCGCCTTCGATCAGTGGCTGGCCGACGCCGCCCAGGGGGCGCAGATCACGTGGCATTGGCTGTGAACATGTCGTTCAACCTCTGATCTGCGCATCTGCGGCGTCCCGTGGCCAGGCAGAACTCGGCGAGCAGGCCCCTGATCGCCGGCAGTCCCAACACCGCCGACGACCCGGCCCGCAAGATCCTCGGCAAGCTGCTCGCGCTGCCCGCCGCCGGCCGTGACACCCTGCCCACCGCCCACGCCTGGTTCGCCGCGGCCGGTTCGACGGCCACGCACCTGCGGATGATCGGAACATGCAGAAGGTCGAGGACGAGCGTGCCGACATCCGGGCCACCACGCGGGCGATCGAGTCGGTGACCGGTGCGCGCCCCCGCGGCTGGCTGGGCTGATCCAGCATCATCCGGCGCGGGAGTACTTCCAGCGGGCGGCCGACCAGTTCGACCAGCTCTACAGGGACTCCGCGGAGTCCGCCAGGGTCATGGCGCTGGTCGTGCACCCGTACATCATGGGTGCGCCGCATCGCCTGAAGTACTTCGAGCAGGCTCTCCAGCACATCGGCGCCCACGAGGACGTCGAGTTCCAGACCGGCGAGCGGATTCTCGACTGGTACCTTCAGGCGCGCTCCGCGCCATGGCGGCGCGAGTCCCTGGTCGCGGGCTAGCGAGGACGCCGGCTGAGGCGTCGGGCCGGCGGCAGCGCCCGGTCAGTCGCGAGCGGTGCCCTCGTGAGGGGTGGACAGCCGTTCTGCGAGGATCCGGGCGCGGGCGAGTTGGACCTTGCGCGCCTGCCCGGCGGCGAACCCGGCCACGAGCCGCGGGGCCGTCAGGTCGAGGCGGTCGCTCACCCGGGTGCCGGTGCCGTCCGGCTCGAGGTCGAAGCGGTAGGCCAGGTGAACGCGTCCCGGGCTGCGCACCTCACCGTGGACGGACAGGCCGTCGGTGTGGAGGGCCACGGTGATCGGGTTGTCGTGCGTGAAGATCCCGAGGAACCGGAAGCGCTCGACGGCCGTGTACCGGATCACGCCGGGCTCCGACCGGTCCACATCCCTGACGGCGACCACGAGGGGCGACAGGCCGATGTAGCTCTCCGGGGTCGTGAGGTGCTCGAACACCTTCTCCGGGGCGACGTCCACGTGGAATGCGTGGGTCAGCACGCTGTTCGACACCCCGGCCTCCCGTACCTGCGCGTTCTGTCGCGGAATTGTCGCAAGATTCCTCCATGTGGGGAAGCCGGAAAGCCGGGAAGCATGGAGCAGGGCGGCGGACGGTTGAGGCCGGGTCTCGTCGGCTGGAATGATCACAACCGTCCCTGTCACCCCTCTGTATCGCAGGAGCACTCTTGTTGAAGCGTCGTGGTTTGACCTTGTCCGCAGCCCTCCCCGGTTGTTGGTGTGCGTCGCCGTTCCGGGCGCGGCGGCGGACGAGGCGACGGATGATCCGACATCGCCGGGGCCGGTCTACCGGACGGTCACCGACAAGAGCGGGCTGCTGTCCTTGCAGACCAACGGGCGGCCGGACGGGCGGGACATGGTCTTCCGGATCTCGGGAGCCGTGTACGCCAACATCGAGGGCAACGCCTACGACCCGCAGCTGCGCCACGGCCAGAAACTGTTCAACATCGAGGGCTACAACATCCGGCGGCTGTACCGGGTGCCCGGCACCACGCAGCTCTACCAGCTCTCCCGCGAGATCGTCTTCTACACCGACCCCGCCGACCCCACGAAGATCGTGCGGGAGTGGAAGAACCCGGTCGACCTCCGGACCTACCCCGTCGTCCCCATCAACAACGACGCGGTGAACTTCGGCCCGTTCAACGTCACCTCCTCGTACGTCGGCCCGCCCCTGCGGCAGGTGCACGACGAGACCGTGTGGACCAGCGACATCCCGGTGCGCGCGGACTTCGGGCACACGTTGGGCGAGCCGTTCGGCCTGGTGAACGGCGTCTACGCGGCACAGGAGATGTTCGACTTCTACGTCGACGACCGCGAGGTCGCGGCTCGCACGATTGCGGGCACCGTCCCCAAGGGTGCGATGAAGACCAAGATCAGCTGGTCCAGGACGAGCCCGTGGGCGCCGTTCATGTGCATGCCGGAGACCGACGTCCGCGGGCAGCTCACCTACCATGCCCGCAGCTGGTCGCTGCCGTCCTACCTCGACATCGAGCCGTGGCTGCGTGCGGAGGTCGACGCCGGCCACCCGCTCTTCAAGGCCGCTCCCACCGCGCCCGGCCCGAGCGAGAACTCGTGGACCTCCTTCTACAACAAGCAGCTGGGCAAGGGCGCCACCACGTGGGCGGGCTGGTGCGCCGCCAACGGGAAGGCCTGACGACCACGATCAGGTCGAGGTCCTGACACGCGAGACACCACCGGGGCCCCCGTCATGGGAGGACGACGATGCGTCCGCGAAGGCGGTGCGGCTCGGCGCCCTCCTGGAGGCGGTGGGAGCGGGCGGCCTCGGTGAGCGGCAGCCGCATTCCGATCCTGGACACCAGGGTGCCCCGGGCCAGGAGATGGTTGATCGCCGTGGCCGCCGCGGCGAGTTCGGCCACGCCGGCGTTGCTGATGACGAAGCCGCGCAGGCTGGCGTTGCGCGTGTAGAGCTGCCCCACGGGGAGCACGGGGGCGGCGCGAAGACCGGCCAGGATGACCATCCGGCCGCCGAGGGCGAGCAGGGGGACGGTCTGCTCCAGGTGGTGCCGGCCGGCGTTGTCCCAGAACACGTCCACGCCGTCGGGGGCGAGTTTGGCGATCTCCGGGTACATGTTGGGGTCGTGGTAGTCGACGACCTCGTCGGCGCCGCACCGCCGGCACCAGTCGAAGTCCTCCTCGCGCGCGGTCGCGATGACCCGCGCCCCCGCCGCCGCGGCGAGCTGGACGGTGGCCGTGCCGACCCCGCCGCCCGCGCCGGTCACCACGATCGTCTCTCCGACCCGCAGCCCGGCCTCCTCGAACAGGCCGAGATACGCGGTGGCCGCGGTGTGCAGGGAGGCGACCGCGTTCTCCGGATCCACGCCGCCGGGCAGGTGGTAGAGCCGGTCGGCGGGCACGACGGCGTACTCGGAGAAGGATCCCTGGCGACCGTCGAGCCCGAGGCTGTTGCACCACACCAGGTCGCCGGGGGCGAACCCCGGCGCCGCCGCGACCGCGGTTCCCACCAGGTCACGGCCGATGACGAACGGGTACGGCAGGCGTGTCCGGTAGGCGCCGGAGCGGACGAAGGTGTCGACGTGGTTGACGGCGAGCGCCAGCACCTTCACCAGGACCTCCGACGAGCCCGGCTCGGGCACCGGCAGCCGGCCGACCCGTATCTCGTCCGCGGGGCCCGGCCGCGTGACGTACGCCGCGGTCATGGTCTCCTGGTCGCTCATCGTTCCGCTTCCAGGTCGGCGAGGTACGTCCGCGCCCACGCCTGCCGGAGATCGCTCTCGTCGGCGCCGCCGAAGGTGTAAGCGGGGGACAGGATCGGCAGCGCCCTCTCCACGTGCACCAGGATCACGCGATGGGCGGGGTAGCCGGGGCCGTTCAGGTCGAGCAGCCAGGTGTGCAGCCACTCGTACACGGGGTCGCCCGGCTCGCGGAACTCCGCGGTGCCCTTGAACCGGTAGCCCCGCCTGCGGAAGACGTCGATCGAGTTGATCTCGATACGGGGGTCGCGTTCGAGGTTGGCGACCGTGTTCGGGGACGCGATGTCCATGAAGGCGATGTGCTCGTCGTCGTACACCCGCATCGACCCCTTGGGCGAGAGATTGGGCGAGCCGTCGGGGCACACGGTGGCCACGAAGGACAACCGCGCGCTGTCCACGATCAGTCGCATGTCGTCGTCGATGGTCTTCATCGCCTCTCCTTCGGAACGGCCGAGCTCCGGCCTTGGAGGGAGGAGAAGGTCTCTACCCTCTCCGCGCGCATCCAGCCGATCTCGCCGTCACCGATGGCGGGGAGCGGACGGGCCGGTGACCTCGGGCGGGCTCCTGGTCACCACCGGCCCGGTACCCCTGCGAGGGTCACCCGGACCAGGGATCAGGCCCCTGCTTCAGGACGTGGATGCCGCGTTCTTCCGCGGTTGCCCACATCTCGACGCGGTACTCGAGGTGGTCGCCCTGCTCGGCGTCGTCGGTGTCCGGGTGGACGATCCCGGTCGGCAGGTACGAGATGCGCGCCCGGTACCTGCTCGGCGAGAGGGCGATCACGTCTGCGGTCCCCGCTTCCTGGTCGCACCCGAAGACGCTGAGCCGCCCGGTCGGCAGGTCGAGGTCGGCCTCCACCACGTGATCGGCTTCGTCGAACGGCCCGGCCGGCGGCGGCGACCCATGCATGCGGAGCGTCATCAGGACCCAGTCCTCGCGGGCCGTGCCCACGGCGATCGAAGCGGTCTCCACCCCGATTCTCAGCGACTGCGAGGCTTCCTCGGTCCAGGGATCTCCGTCGTCGTCACCGTCCTCGATGGCGTCGCCGTACGTTTCGGTGTCCTGAAGGTAGAACTGGAAGTGGCCGGCGTGGAGGAACAGACGCCGGATCTCGGCCGTGGACGAGCGCATGGCCCGCGACGCTACCGGGCCGGCCCAAGGGATCCAGGCGTGACCTACTCGCCGGTCAGGCCGTCCACTGACTCGCGGAGGAGGTCGGCGTGGCCGTTGTGCCGGGCGTACTCCTCGATCAGGTGGACCAGGATCCAACGGAGGCTGGGCGCCCGGCCGTCCGGCCAGGTACGGCGGGCCGGCTGCTCCAGCCCGCCGTCGGCCAGCGCCTGCGCGACCAGGGCACGGGAGCGGGCCACCGCGTCCTGCCAGAGCGCGTGAAGCTGCTCGGGGGTGTCCTCGGCGGCCGAATGCCAGTCCCAGTCGGGGGCGGCCGTCCAGTCCACCGTGTCCCAGGGGGGTTGCCGGTCGCGTCCGTGCAGCCATCGGGAACACCAGTCGTCCTCGACGTAGGCCAGGTGCTTCAGCAGCCCGCCGAGGGTCATCGAGGAGGCGCCGACCGTCGCGCTCAGGCCGGCGGAGTCGAGGCCTGAGCACTTCCAGGCCAGCGTGGCGCGCTGGTAGTCGAGGAAACCCAGGAGTGTGGCGGTCTCGTCGCCGGTGAGGAGCGGCTCCGGGCGGCCGTGTTCGTCCACAGTGGTCATGGTCAGCGAGCCTACGGCGCCGGTTGCCGCCAGATCCGGGGAAACGCGAGGTTCCGCCCGATGGGCGGGCACGAGGCGAGCGGGCGGCCCGAAGTCCCTGCGCTTCGGGGCGCCGGAGGGTCGTGGTGCGCGATCCGTGAAGGCCGGTCGCCATGTGCCGGCGAGCGGGAGACCGCAGGTCGGCGTGGTGCCCCTGGGAATGTCACGCCCCGCTGAAGAAATTTTCCGGCGTCCTGTCACACTCGCGTGCCGGGCCGGGTCGACACAGTGAAGACGCAAGACCCCGGCCGGAGCGAGCCTTCGGCGGCCCCCGATGAGGAGCATGTCAGATGTTCACCACCTACGTCGTCGTCACCGTCCTGGCCGCCGCCATGGTCGGCTTCTCGGCCGGGTCGATCTTCTTTCGGGCCACGTGGGTGGTGCAGCCCCTGGCCGACTACGGCGTTCCGCGCGCGTGGTGGCCCTGGCTCGGCGCGGCCAAGGCCGCGGGGGCGGTGGGCCTGCTGGTCGGGCTGTTCGTGCCGGTCATCGGGGTCATGGCGGGGATCGGCCTGGTGCTGTACTTCACGGGAGCGGTCGTGACCGTGGTGCGGGCGCGGTCGTTCTCGCACGTGGCGTTCCCGCTGATGTACGTGGCGCCGGTGGTGGCCTCCCTGGCGCTGGCGTACGCCGGCTGAGCACCCCCGACCTGATCGCCTCGATGGACGGCCGTTCCGCTCACCGGCGCCACCGCGGAGCCGCCGCACGGTCGACCGCGGTCACGGGGCACGCCGGTCCGGAACGGCCAGGCGGTCCGGAACGGCACTGCGGTCTGGAACGGCCCGGCGGTCCCGAATGGCCCATCGGTCCGGACCGGCGCGGCGGCCCCGGGCGGCCCGGCCGCCCGGGGCCGGTCAGCGCGTGGCGGGTTCGGTGTGCTTGACGATCGCCGTGATGACCGTGTCCCACACCTGGGCGGGCGGCATCTGGTGGCCCATGCCGGGCAGCGGGATCAGCGAGGCGCCGGGGATCTCGCGGGCCAGCGCCTCGGCATGGCCGTACGGGAAGAGCGGGTCGTCGGTGCCGTGCAGGACCAGGGTGGGCGCGGTGATCTCGCCGAGGCGGGGGCGGATCGGTTCGCCGCCCTCGATCGTCCAGTGGTTCGACGCCGCGGCCGGGACCGGGCTGCGGTCGAACGCGCGCCCGGCGACGCGCCGTATCCGGTCCTCGTCGACCGGGATGGTGCCGGAGAAGGCGTGTTCGGCGGCGAGGAAGTAGGCGATGACGGCGTCGCGGTCGGACCAGTCGGGGCCGGGGGCCGGCTCCTCGAACATGGCGGCCAGCGCCGCGCTCATCGGCGGCAGGTCGGGACGGTCGGGACCGCCGGGCCCGCCGGGGCTGGTGGACATCAAGGTGAGGGACAGCACCCGTCCGGGGTGCTCGACGCCGAGCCGCTGCGCGATGCCGCCGCCCATCGAGATCCCCACGATGTGTGCCGCGGCCAGGCCGTACGCGTCGAGCACGCCGAGCGCGTCAGTGATGAGGTCGGCCTGCGTGTACGGCGGCGCCCCGACGGGGAACGTCGTGGAGCGGCCGGTGTCGCGGGTGTCGTAGCGGATCACGTATCGGCCGGCTGCGGCGAGGCGGGCGGTGAAGTCGTCGTCCCACCAGTCCATGGACGCCTCCGCGCCCGAGATGAGCAGGATCGGGGGACCGGCCGGGTCGCCGAAGGCCTGGACGGCCAGGTCGACGCCGTTGACGTGCACCGTTTTCTCCGGTGTGGCCTGAGACGGCCGGCTGTCGGGCATGGTGGGCCTCCTGCGTCGGGCGAATCCATCACCATCACGCTACTTCGAAAACCGTAGTTGCTGCTACTCTTTTCATAGTCAATTTGTGGTGAGGTGGCGATGACGGGGAAGCGGACGTACGGGCAGGCGTGCCCGATCGCCCACGCGCTCGACATGATCGGGGAGCGCTGGGCGCTGCTGGTGGTGCGCGAGCTGCGCCTCGGACCGCGTCGCTACGCCGACCTGCAGGCCGCCCTGCCGGGGATCGGCCCCAGCGTGCTCGCCCAGCGGCTGCGCGATCTGGAGGCGGTCGGCGTCCTGCGCCGGCGTACGCTGCCACCTCCCGCGGCCAGCAGGACGTACGAACTCACCGAATGGGGCGCCGAGCTGGAGCCGGTCTTCGCGGCGCTGCGCACCTGGGGCATGCGCTCCCCGGTCGTGCCGCTGAGCGGGGAGATCAGCGCGGACACCGTCCTGCTCGGCCTGCGCGCCTTCTTCGTGCCGCAGCCGGACGCGCCGTGGACCGCGACGTACCGGATCGCGCTGGAACGCGACGTCTACCGTGTCGAGGTCCGCGACGGTGAGCTGGTCGCCGTCGCGCGCGGCGAGGTCTCCGGCCCGGCGGACGTCCGCCTGGACAGCGACCACGTCACGCTGCAGTCGGTTCTGAGCCACGAACGCCCGCTGGCCGCGGCGCTCGAGGACGGCGGGCTCACGGTGACCGGCGACCTCGAGGCGGTCAGACGACTGATCGGCGCGGTCCCACCACGCTGAAACAACCCGCGCCGGCCACTCAGGCCGGCCGTCCTCATGGCCTCGGCGGGAGGGGGAAGCGGAGGGCGGCGGCCGCGGTGTGGTTCTTGAGTCGGGTGTCGGCGGTGACGTGCTCGACGGAACCGCCTTCGTCGATGACCGTTTCGGCCAGATCTTCGAGGACGTCGGGAGACCGCCGCGTGGGACCGCCGCAGAGCGGGCAGGTCTCGCCGGAGCGGGCCAGCCAGCCGGATTTCTCGCAGACCACCCCGGGCACCTCGGCGCCGTCCTGAACGAGCAGGTAGTCGACCGCGGCGACGGTGCCGCCCCACAGGCAGTCGTCGATCGTGATCGCGGCGTTGCCGCCCGTGGCGGCCCTCTCGAACACCTCCTGCACCCGGCGGATCTCATCCTCACGCTCGTAGTCGGCGAGGATGCGCTCGCCGTTCTCGCGGATGTCCTCGACCGTCGCCTTGCTCACGTCGACGGTGAAGACCGCCGCGACCTTCGAGCGCAGGTGATGCGGCAGGAAGTCCAGGAAGACGGTGACGTCGTCGCTCTGGCCGCCGACGATCAGCAGGTCGTAGCTCTCGGTGCGGAACAGCTCGTCCAGCAGGTTCACGGTCTGGCGGTAGTGGCGTTTGGCGAGGTCGTCGGCCTTGTTGCGGACCCGGTACTCGGCGTAGCCGGCCCAGCCGGCGTAGTCCGGCTTGCGCAGCACGCGCCCGCGCACCTTGCCGATCTCGTGGATCTCCTCCTGGTACAGCTCCCACGCGCGGGCGGCCTCCCTGTCGATGATCAGGACGCAGCAGCGGTGGTACTCGTCGAGGACCGCGAGCATGGGACGGACGTACGGGGTCTGGTCCACCACGACCCGGTCACGCACCTTGCGCGGCAGGGGCACGGTCTCGAGCAGTCCCGCGTCGCTGCAGGCGAACACCGCGACGGAGCCGGTCGTGCCCTGCCCGAGCGCTGAGATGTCCATGATGCGCTCCATGTCCTGCCGGAGCGAGAGGCGAGCCCGCCGATCGAGCGTCTGGTCGTCGGCGAGCGGGCGGACCTGGGCGATGAGGCTGTTCAACCGGGTACGGACGATGTCGGAGCCGTCAAGGCCCACGGTCACGTACAGCGAGAGAACCGGCAGGCCGCCGCTGTCGAAGCGGATGAGACGGTCGACGGTGTCCTTGGTGATCATGCGATGTCCTCGTCATGGCGTTCGGATGCTGGAATCTCATTGCGCGGTCGCGGACGGCCCGCCGCGGATCAGGTCGTCCTCCGCCGACTCGATCACCTGCTGCAGGCGCAGGCCGTGCCGGACGTCCGTGGGAGGCGGCGTGCCGCGCTCGACGCACGCGGCGAAGCTTCCGTACATGGCCTCGTACGCCTCGCTGTCCGTCGCGGCCACGCCGTCGACGGAGGCGGTGCCGCCGGGCCCGTAGATCTCGATGTCGGCGCGCGGCCGGTCGACCGCTGCCTTGCCGTACAGGGATGCCTGGCTGAACCGCCCGCCCTGGTGCTCCATCAGCACGCCGAGCCAGCCGGACGGGTCGCCCTGCGCGCGCACGCCGACCACCTTCCCCAGCGCGGCGTCGAGCAGATCGACGAGGTCAGGGCCGAGTTCGCGCAGGACGCTGCGTCCGAGCCGCCACGGGCTCGCCGGTGACCCGCCGGCCTGCGTCCTCGAGACGGCACGGCCGCTGCCGCCCACCGGCCGGGTCCGCCCGGCCGCCGCCAGGAAGCGCTGGATCGCGGGCGCGTGGCGCCAGGGCAGCGCGAGCTGCGAGACGACCCCGGCCCGATCGACCGCCATGACCAGGTCCTCCGCGCCGGCGATGTCCGCGGCGACCGGCTTCTCCAGGAGCAGCGCCTTGCCCGCCTCCGCGGCGTGGGCGGCGAACTCGACCTGGACGGCGGGCGGCACCGCGAGCGCGACGGCGTCGCAGCTGTCCAGCAGGTCGTGGAAGCTGTCGAACGCCCGCACCCGGTGCCGGTCGGCCAGTTCGATCCGGGGGAGCGGGGACGGCGACCAGACCCCGGCGAACTCCACCCCTGCGCACGCGGCGAGCGCGGGCGCGTGCACTTCCGCAGCGCGTTGGCCTGCCCCGACCAGGCCTATCCGTATGCGCATGGAAGCCAATCTAGGTTCCGTCGAGTAACAGGCATGGCGAAGCCGGACAACGTACCCCACAAGATGTGGCCGAGGCGCGAAGCTGATCCAGAGCCGGACTGATTCCGCTGATGACTCAACCGTGAACCGTCCCCGATGGGTTGTAGCTGATGTGAGAGGCTTTCAGGAGTTCGTGGCCGCCCGCGGCCCGTCGTTGTCGCGGACCGCCTTTCTGCTCACCGGCGACCATCACGCCGCGGCCGACCTGCTCCAGGACACCCTGGTGAAGGCGGCGGCCCGCTGGCGCAGGATCGCCGAGAGCGGCAATCCCGAGGCCTACATCCGCACGATCATGCTGAACCAGCTCAGGAGCTGGCGGCGACCGCGCAGGCTCGCCTTCTTCTCCACCTCCGAGGTGCCGGAGACCGTCCAGCCCGACCCGTCGGGCGGCACCGACAGCAAGGTCATGCTGGCGCGCGCGCTGGCCAGGCTGGGAGCGAAGCAACGTGCGGTTCTCTACCTGCGCTTCTACGAGGACCTGTCGGAGGCGGAGATCGCCAGGCAGCTCGGCTGCTCCGTGGGAACGGTCAAGCGCCACACCCACGACGCGCTCAAGCGGCTGCGGCAACTCGCGCCCGAACTGCTGGAGGTCGGACATGAGTGACGAGGCCTTGCGGGCCGCCTACCGCACGCTGGAGCAGGAGGCGGGTGACTACGCCGACTCGGCCAGGGCCCTGGCCGTCATGAGGCGGCGGCGGGCGGCCGTCGCGGTGGCGGCGGTGGCGGCCGTCCTCGCCGTTGTGGGCGGCCTGTGGTTCGTCCGGCCGGCCTCCCCGGAGGTGTCCGTGGCCGCGCAGCCGTCCGGCGTGGGGCGGAGCATCCACACCGCGTGCATGTACGGGTGCCCGACGTACCTGACGCTCACCGACGGACGGCAGGTCCTGCTGGGCGAGCAGACCGCGCCACCTCCGGGCAACCTCACCCTGTCGCCCGACGGCCGCTGGCTGGGCATGCCCACCCCGAGCGGCTTCCAGCTCAAGGACCTGAGCGGAAGCACGGTCTACCACGGCCCTCAGGCGGGTCAGGGGGAGGCCGTCACCCCGTGGGCGTGGTCGGCCGACTCCCGCACGCTCCTGCTGGCCGGCCACGCCAGCGGCAAGGTCGGCGCCTACTTCCTGTTCGACCTGACCACCGGCCGGGTCACCCGGCCCGAGGTGCCCAGCGGCTTCGAGCCCGTCGGGCTGGCTCGGGGCGAGCTGGTGCTCTTCGCCGAGAGCCAGTACGGCAAGCGCGCCACGCGCGTGGAGCTCACGGTGGGCGGCCGGCCGGTCACGCTGGACGCCGGCGACGCCGAGCTGGTCACCGAGGACGGCGGGCCCACGATCGAGGTGTACGGGGACCGGATCTACGCCCTCGCGTTCGCGACCAACACGATGATCGAGTTCGGGCTGGACGGCAAGGAGCTGACGCGGTACCGGCTCGCCGGCCAACCGCTCGGCCCGAGCGAGGACGGCTACGTCGTCTCCACCGCCGGCAAGGTGTCGGCTGGCGGAAAGGAGCTCTTCGAGCTGCCGCCGGACTCGCTGATCGTGGTCCCCGGCATGGCCCGGCCCTGACACCGGCAAACCGCCCCCGCCCGCCCGATCTGCCCCGCCCGCCCGATCTGCTCGGCCCGCTCGGCTCCGGCCCGCTCGGCCTGCCCTGTGCGCGCCCGCCCGGCCCGCTCGGCCCGCCCGGCTCGCTCGCTCCGCTCGGTCCGCCTGGACTCCCCGCAGGTCCGGGGCGCCGTAGCCGTTCCGGTCGAGATCGCCCGCCATGCGGTGATCTTTCTGACCCGGATGTACGTGACTATGGTGATCTGGATTTGTTGGAGGGGAAAGGCGAGCACATGGCGACGGGCGGGTCCGAGGAGTCTCTGGGGAGCCAGTACGTCCTGCTGGACGAGATCGGCGCCGGCGGGATGGGGACGGTCTGGCGGGCGCGCAGCCGCGACACCGGGCAGATCGTGGCGGTCAAGCTGCTGCGCGACGGTCACGCCGCCGACCAGGACCTGGTCCTGCGCTTCGTCCAGGAGCGCAACGTGATGCGGGCGCTGCGCCACCCCCACATCGTCCCGGTGCGTGACTTCGTCATCGAGGGTGAACGGCTGGCGCTCGTCATGGACCTCGTCGAGGGCGGGGACCTGCGCTCCGTGCTCCAACGGTCGGGCACGCTGCCCCAGTCGGCGGCGGCCGAGCTGATGGCGCAGGTCGCCGACGCTCTGGCGGCCGCCCACGCCCTCGACGTCGTGCACCGTGACGTCAAGCCGGGGAACGTGCTGATCGACGGCGCCACCGGGCAGGCGCGGCTGACGGACTTCGGCGTGGCGCGCATCGTCCACGGCCCCGGGCTGACCCAGACGACGTCGGTCATCGGCACGCCCACCTACCTCGCGCCGGAGGTGGCCGACGGCGGCACCCCCACGCCCGCGGTGGACGTCTACGCCGTCGGGCTGATCCTCTACGAGCTGGTCGCCGGACGCCCGCCGTTCGTCGGCGAGCATCCGATGGCGCTGCTCAAGCAGCATGCGAGCGCGACCCCGCGGCGGTTGCCGGGGATGTCGGACGCCGTGTGGGCCATCGTCTCGGCCTGCGTGGCGAAGGACCCCGCCGTACGGCCGCCGGCGGCGGAGGTGGCCAGGGCGCTGCGGTCGGCGGTGCCCGCCCTGGCGGGACTGCCCGCCCTGCCCGCCGTCGCCAGGCAGGAGCCGCCGTCCGTCACCTCCGAACCCCTCCCCGCCCCGAACCTCCACCCCGGACTGCCGGTGACACCGGAAGTGCCGGGCTCTCCAGGAGCGCTCGGTTCTCCGGGGATGCCGGGCTTCCCAGCATCCCCGGGCACTCCGGGGGCGCCGGGCTTTCCCGCATCCCCGGGTTCCCCGGGTGTGCCGGGTGTCCCCGCATCCCCGGGCTCTCCGGTTCCGGGTGGCTTGCCGGGAGGGCCGGGTTCGGGGGGTGCGGGGTCGCGGCCCGGCGCCGTCGAGGACGGAACTCTGGCCTCCGCCCGGCGCAGGCCGCCCCGGCGGCGGCTGGCGGTGGTCGCGGCCGTCGCCGCTGCCCTGGTGGTGAGCGGGACGGCGCTCACCTTCGTGGCGCCGTGGCGATCGCCGGGCGCGACGGCGGCGGCCCAGGCCGGGGACACCGCGAAGAAGCCGGTCGTCACCCCCGAGGTGGCCGCCCCGGTCACCACCCCGCCCTCGCCGGGAGTGACCCCGCCGGAGGCGAAGCCGGGGAAGTCGCAACAGGAGCAGGAACAGGACGAACAGCACGACCGGCAGCCGCGTGAGCGTACCGAGCAGACGGCGGAACGCGAGCAGCGGGTGACCGCGGAGAAGAAGCAGCCCGCCAAGGAGCCGGAGCCGGATCCCGAGCCTGAGCCGGATCCCAAGCCGGATCCCAAGGACACGACGCTCGTGAGCGGTGACCCGGGGGACGGCCCGTCGGCTCCGTCGAAGCAGTACGACTGGCAGTGCCGCCCCTGGATCTCGGCCGGGCCGGGCACGAACGTGGAGATGTCACCGTGCATCGCCGTGGCGGGCGACAGCATTCGGCTCAAGGGCCGGATCCGGGGTTCCGCCTCGGTCGTCTCCGACATCCACGTCCAGCTGTACGACAGCGTCGCCGAGCGCGTCGTCTCGCGGCATTTCGTCTGCCCGAGCCGTTCCGTGCCCGCGGGCGGCGGCGTCGTGGCATGTGTCACGACCATGAGCGGAGTGCCGCGGACCGGGGCCACGATCAACGTCCGGGAGCGGTGGCGGCCCGCGGGAACAGGTGTCTGGAGCGGCGGCCGCGAGAGTCCCCAGATCACCTGGTAGCCGCCTGGGCGGGCTGCCGTGCCTCGCGCGGCTCGGCCTGATGCTCGGCGGCGCGGCTGGTCGGGTAGAGGGCCGGCGGCGAGGCCGGGTTCGGGCGGCCGTCACCGGCTGAAGCCAGGCGAAATCACCCATCAGTTCTTCGGTGAAACAATGGAAGGGCAGGTCAGCGGCACCACGGGAGGACCACGTGCGCGAGATCGAGATGGCGGTGACGGCCGACGACGGGGTGGCCATCTCAGGCACGCTGGCCGTTCCGGATGGCGACGGGCCGCATCCCGCCATGGTGCTCACCTGGCCCATGGGGCTGGACAGGGAGGCCGACAGGGGCGGCAACCGGCTCGGCCTCGGCCGGCCCATGGCCGAGGCGCTGGCCGCGAAAGGGGTCATCTCCTACCGGTTCGACCCGCGCGGCACCGGCCGGACCCCGGGCGGGGGGCGTACGGTCCCGCTCGCCCGCTACCGCCAGGACGCCGCCACGGTCCTGCGGGCGGTGGCGGACCTGCCGGGGGTGAGCACGGTGGGCGCGATCGGCTACAGCGAGGGCGCGCAGCAGGCCGCCTGGCTGGCGGCCCACGCGGGGGCCGCTTCCGCCGTCCTGCTCGGCTGCACCGCCCAGACAGGGGAGGAGGTCTACCTGTGGGGCGCGGCGCGCTGGGGCAAGGACGACCTGCCGCGGCCGATCAGGCTGGCCCTGCGGCTGTTCGGCCGTACGCCGGAGGACCAGGCGCGGCGGCTGTTCGCCAGGGTCAAGTCGGGCGCGCCGCGGATCTACGGCGTCCCCGTGTCGCGGGCCTTCCGCGAGTGGCTCGTCCACGACCCGAAGAAGGATCTCGCGGCGATCCACGTGCCGGTGCTGGCGATCATCGGGGACAAGGACCTCCACGTCGACGTGGACGACCTCGACGTGATCGACGACCTGGTCCCGGGGCCGGTGGAGACGCGCCGCTTCCCCGACCTCACGCATCTCCTGCGCCGCGATCCCGGCCCGGCCTCCCGCAGCACCTACCGCGAGCAGTACGCCCGCCCGGTGGATCCGGAGCTGCTGGAGGAGGTGGCGGCCTTCGTCAGCTCAGCGGGTCGCGCAGGCGGCGCGGGAGACGCTCCCCGGTGTCCATGATCTCGTCGGCTTGAAGACGGCCTCAGCCGGCGGTGGCCTGGCGCCCCGTATCCCCTGAACCCGGGTGGCGGCGGCACCGGGGACTCCGGTGC
>NZ_JBSGJX010000034.1:0-110109 GCF_053605785.1 Nonomuraea sp. NPDC003754 | reverse complement strand
GACGCCGACCTGGAAGGCTACCGGCGTTCCGCTCCGGTGCGATGGGGTAACGGCACGGCTGACCAGCGCCAGCCTCGCGGTCGCGGCCGGCCCGGTGGAGCGCCCAGGCCAGCGCGTCGGCGGCCGTCAGGTTGGGGTGGCGGGCGTACTCGGCGCGGGCGTGGGCCACGGCCTTGGCGGGGGAGCCGTGGTCGGCTTCGAACTCCGCCCAGGTCAGGTCGTCCCTGACGGCCGCGGCGTCCATGAGGATGCGCTGGGCCGCCAGCAGCCGCCACTGCGGTGCGGGGTCGCGGCCGGCCGCGGCGAGGGTCTCGCCGTACTCGATGATGTACTGCGGCAGCGGCAGCCGGGCCACCAGGGTCGCGTAGTCGTCCAGCGCACGAGGGAGCTGCCCGGACAGCGCGCCGGCCCTGGCCCGCCCGGCCAGGGCGGGGGCGAAGGCGGGCGCGGCGTCCAGGGCAGCTGGTACTGCTCGGCGGCGGCGGCCACGTCCCCTGCGTGCAGGGAGAGCTCGCCCAGCGAGTAGCGGCAGTAGGCGACGTCCTCGGGGGCGTAGGCGTCGAGCAGGGCGTAGTTCAGGAGCCTGCGCGCCTGGGCCAGGTCGCCGCGCAGTTCGGCGGCGTAGGCGGCGCGCGTGTAGGCGGAGACGCCGGGCCGCAGCGCGATCATCCGGTCGGCGGCCTTCGCGGCCGCGTCGTAGCGGCCGAGCTGGGTGGCGGCGTCGGCGAGCACCCCGTAGGCGGTGGCGCCGTAGGGGTTGGCGGCGATCGCGCGGTCGGCCAGCCGTACGGCCCCCGCGAAGTCGTGCCGCGCCGCGGCCAGTGCCGCACCGCCGGTCAGGGTGGCGGGGTCACCGGGGGCCAGCGCGGCGGCCCGGTCGAGGGCCTGCTGGGCCCGCGCGTAGAGGGTGGGGTCGGAGGTGATCCTGGCCTCCTGCACGTAGGCGGCGCCGAGCCGGGCCCAGGCGTGGTGGTCGCGCGGGAGCCGCCGCAGCCTGGCGTTCAGGGCGTCGACCGTCGCGCGGGCGGAGGTGGCCGACAGCGCCGTGTCGGCCTGCGCCGCCGCGGCGGGGACGGGCGCCGGCGCCGGCGGCGGGACGGGCGAGGGGAGCAGGGTCGCGGCGGTGGTCAGCGCGGCGGCCAGGACCAGGCCGCCCGCGGCGAGCACCACCCCCCGTCGGGATGGCATGACGATGACCTCCAGGCAGGAAGGGAAGGGAGCGGGGCCGGGGCGACCGGCCCCGCGGGGTCAGCGCGCGCCGGCGTTGACCGAGGTGTTCGCGGGAAGCGCGACGTACGGGAAGGACGCGCCGAACGCCTTGTCGTTGGCGTCGACCCGGTCGCCGGTCGCCAGGGCGTCGACGAGCTTGCCGGTCCTGGCCGCGCCGGCCATCGCCTGCAGCGCGATGTCCACGACGTCGTCGGTGAGGCGGCGGCCGTTCGGGAAGCCCTGGAGGTCACCGGCGAGCACGCCCAGCCGGTTGGGGGCGGCGGTGGGCGGCACCGACATGTTCAGCCGCAGCATCTCGGCGGGGCGCAGCCGGCCGGCGTCCTTGTTGAGGGTCTGCGAGTTGAGGTCGGCCTTGATCGGGCCGTTGTCCTTGGCGATGCCGGTCAGGAAGATCTCGACCAGGTCGGTACGGGGCGTCGCCGGCGCCTTCAGGCCGTAGATCTTCTCCAGCAGCCGGGGGACCTCCGGATGGGTGACCCGCCTGACGACGGAGGGCAGGCCCGCGTCCTTGTCGGGGCTCACGGAGTTGAAGGCGTCCTTGAGCCCGGCGGGCAGGACGACCTCGTTGACCAGCGGCTGTCCCAGGCGGGAGACCTGCTTGTAGCCCTGCGGGCTCCACTTGTCGACGCTGGACCACACGCCGATGACGGGGTTACGGCGGGCGTCGCCCTTGAGCGCCACCGCGTCCTTGGGCACCTGGACGGCCAGCGTCTGCACGCCGTACCCCTTGAGCGTGTCCTGGCCGACCTCGGACAGGTCGCCGCCGTAGAGCAGGTCGAAGACGCGCAGGTCGAGGAAGAAGGGGTCGTCGGACTGCCCCGCGAACGTCCTGCCGCCGCCCTGCACCGAGGTGACGGCCTGGGCGCGCAGCGTCGCGTAGGAGGGCATGGAGGCGGGACCGGTGTTGCTCGGCGCGACGACGCCGTTCCTGACCAGCGTGGTGACCCCGCGCGGGGTGATCCGCTGGAGCGTGTAGCGCTGACGGAACAGCAGGTTGGGGTCGTCGAGGGAGGTGACGGGCCCGTTGTCGGCGAGGAATGTCGAGGTGCCGCGCCGGTCCTCGTCACGGAACGTCCACTGGTAGGTGACGTCGGGCAGGGCGTCACCGTTGCTGTCGATCTTGATGTTGTAGCGGGAGCGGGTGTCGAAGGTGTAAAAGTTGGGCCCGCCGTTCGGCTCCTCGAAGGGGAGGAAGTCGGCCAGCAGGGTGACGGTGTCGGGGCGGTCGGGGCTGACGAACGCGTAGACGTCGGTGTTGTCGTTGCGCGGGTCGCCGGCGATCAGCGGTGCCTCGCGGTGCGAGGACGCGGTGCCGGCCGGCGGCTGCAGCAGGGCGAGGGACGAGGCGGCCAGCGCCCCCGCGGCGGCCAGGGCGAGCAGGGCGCGCCGGTTGGTCGTGAGCTTCATGCGACTGTGAGCCTTTCGCAAGCGTCTGTGTCGTGGTCGAGGGGTCCGGCCGGGTCCTCGCCGCGTGATTCGGGGCGGTGGCGGCCGCGGATGGCTCGAATCGCAAAAGATCTCAACGGGTCTGGTGATATGCCGGGTAATGGGGGTTTCAGCGGGAAATGCCGTTGGGTCTACCGGCGGTCGGGAAGCCACCCCCTGAGGTTGCCCGGCGACCAGCTCGTGCCCGGTGACCCGACACCCCGACGCGCAGATCGGGATCATCGAGGACCTGTCGCGACGGCCGGGTGACCCGAACGAAGGAGGGGCCGATCGGACAGGTGTCCGGTCGGCCCCTCGGATGTTCAGCGCTGGTGATCAGCGGCGCTGATCAGCGCTGTGCGGGTTCAGCTCAGGCCCTGCCGCCCTTCCTGGCCATGGCGGCCTTGCTCGTCAGCTCGTCCTCGAGCTGGTTCCTGAGCTCGGCCTCCAGCCGGTTCCTGAGCTCGGCCTCGAGCCGGTTCCTGAGCGCGGCCTCGATCTGGTTCCTGATCTCGTTCTCCACCTGGTTCCTGGCCTCGGCCTCGGCGCGGTTCCGCGCGTCGGCGTCGGCGCGGTTCCGCGCGTCAGCGTCGGCGCGGTTACGGGCGTCGGCGTCGGCGCGGTTACGGGCGTCGGCGTCGGCGCGGTTCCTGGCGTCGGCGTCGGCACGGTTACGGGCGTCGGCGTCGGCCTGGTTCCGGGCGTCGTTGCGGGCGTCGTTGCGAGCGTCCGCGTCCGCGTCGGCGTCCGAGTCGGCCCAGTTCCGCGAGTCCAGGTCCGCCCAGTTCCGCGCGTCGTTGCGGGCGTCGGCGTCCGCGTCGGCCTTGTTGCGGGCGTCGGCGTCAGCGTCGGCGTCAGCGTCGTTCCGGTTGCGGTTGTCGGCGTCCTGGCGCTGGCGGGCGTCGGCGTCGTTCCGGTTGCGGTTCTCAGAGTCCTGACGCTGCCTGGCGTCGGCGTCGGCGTCCGCGTCGTTGCGGTTGCGGTTGTCGGCGTCCTGGCGCTGGCGGGCGTCCGCGTCGGCGTCCACGTCGTTCCTGTTGCGGGCGTCGGCGTCGGCGTCCACGTCGTTCCTGTTGCGGGCGTCGGCGTCGGCGTCCACGTCGTTCCTGTTGCGGGCGTCGGCGTCGGCACGCTGGCGAGCGTCAGCGTCGGCGTCCACATCGTTCTTGTTGCGGGCGTCGGCGTCCTGGCGCTGCTTCTGCTCGGCGTCCGCCTTGTTGCGAGCGTCGAGGTCCGCGCGGTTGCGGGCGTCGGCGTCCACGTCGTTCCTGTTGCGGGCGTCAGCGTCGGCGTCGGCACGCTGGCGGGCGTCGGCGTCGGCACGCTGCCTCGCGTCGGCGTCCGCCTTGTTGCGAGCGTCGGCGTCCGCGTCGGCCTTGTTGCGGGCGTCGGCGTCGGCACGCTGGCGAGCGTCGGCGTCGGCGTCGGCGTCGGCGCGGTTGCGGGCGTCGGCGTCCTGGCGCTGCCTGGCGTCGGCGTCCACGTCGTTCTTGTTACGGGCGTCGGCGTCCTGGCGCTGCCTGGCGTCGGCGTCGGCGTCCACGTTCGTCTTGTTCTTCGCCTCGTTGCGGGCGTCGGCGTCCTGCCTCTGCAGGGCGTCGGCGTCCACGTCCGTCTTGTTGCGGGCGTCGGCGTCGGCGCGCTGGCGGGCGTCGGCGTCCGCGCGGTTGCGGGCGTCGGCGTCCTGGCGCTGCCTGGCGTCGGCGTCCACGTCGTTCTTGTTGCGAGCGTCGGCGTCCACGTCGTTCCGGTTACGGGCCTCGTTGCGGGCATCGGCGTCGGCGTCCTGGCGCTGCCTGGCGTCGGCGTCCGCGTCGGCGTCCTGGCGCTGCCTGGCGTCGGCGTCCGCGTCCTGGCGCTGCGTGGCGTCCGCGTCGGCACGCTGCCTGGCCTCGGCCTCGGCACGCTGCTTGGCCTCGGCCTCGTTGGCCGCACGCTGCTTGGCGATGGCGTCGGAGAGGCTGTCGGAGTCGGCCGAGGTGTTCAGGTGGAAGTTGACGTTCTGGTGCAGGTTCTGCGACTGGCTCTGGAGCTGGCTCTGCAGCTGCTTCTGGAGCTGGCGCTGCTTCTGGAACTGCTTGTTGATGCTGCGCAGCAGGTCGCGCCGCCAGCCCCAGCCACGGCCGCAGCCGCCGCCCCATCCACCAATTCCGCAGCCGCCGCCGGCCTCGCTGGTGCT
This sequence comes from Nonomuraea sp. NPDC003754, assembly GCF_053605785.1. Taxonomy (NCBI): domain Bacteria; kingdom Bacillati; phylum Actinomycetota; class Actinomycetes; order Streptosporangiales; family Streptosporangiaceae; genus Nonomuraea; species Nonomuraea sp. NPDC003754. The sequence goes on along the minus strand of NZ_JBSGJX010000034.1, from coordinate 105,275 downwards.
GGCGTTGGTGCTGGCGCTGGCAGCGGTGTTGGCGGTGGCGGCGCCGAGTCCCACGGCGCCGGCGCTCAGAAGGGTGGTAACAGCGGCTGCCGCGACAGCGCCCGTGAGCTTCTTCATTGCGTGATTCCCCCTGTGAAATGACTTGACTTGCACCAGCATGGCCATAAGCCAAATAGCTGGAAAACGCCCTACGTAACCCTGAAGGATTATCTTGCGCGCAACGTAGATTTCCCGCCGATCACCGGATAAACGGACATTACCCGCTTCTTTGTGCAACTGGCTGCTTGCTTGACTAAGTCGGATTTCCCACGGGCGGAGAGGCATGGCAGGTGTAGCCGTATTCGCCGTGACTCGGAACGTTCGTCCTGGGCGCAAGCCCTGTCCCACGCCTACGGGACGCTCATGAGGCGCGCTTAGCCACCCCTTTCCGGTCCGGCGTGCCGGCTTGAACAATGGCGCACTCTCGGCGGAAGGAGCGGGTGTTCCGGGCTTGGTGGAGCCGGGATGGCGTGTGTCGCTACCCATCGACAAAACGGACAATTGCCATTTCGTTCCGCCTGTCCGGCTGTAAGTATTCGGGCACCTCGAAAAAGGGGTGAAGGTTACTAATCGCCCCTATTGGAAGAAGTCGCGTCGCCCCGCCGACCGCCGGATCAGCGCCGGGTGCCGTCCTGGGACGGCAGGTGGCCGTGCAGCGCCTGCCGTACGGCGGTGTCGTCACGCCCGTGCGGCGCGGTGATCCAGCGGGTCAGGGCGTCGGCGTCGCCATGGGACAGGAGCCTGCCGCGCAACCGCTGGTGCAGCCGTTCGCGCAGCGCCCCGACGCCCTCCGCGCGGGAGGACGGCAGCAGCGGGCCGGGGTACCGGTCGAGCAACTCGCCGACGTCCACGCCGGTCAGGTCCTCGTCGAGAGCGAGGAAGTCGGCCGTCGTCCGCCCCAGCAGCCGGTAGGGGTCGGAGCCGAGGCGGTAGCCGAGCACCCGGCGCAGCCTGGTCATCTCGGCGCGCAGGGTGACCGTCTTGGCGCCCTGCCCGTAGACCTCGCGGGCCAGCGCGTCGGCGGTCAGCCCCGCCGGATGGGCCGCCAGCAGCACGACGAGCTCGCTGTGGCGGGCGCTGAGCTCGTGGGTGACACCGTCCAGGCGGATCCACGCGCGATCACGGCCGAGCGCGTGCAGCAGCAGCCCCTCGTCGGCGCTGTCGGCGTCGTCGGTGCAGTGCACCGCGAACGGGCCGGAGGGGGACAGGCGCTCGACCACCACCCGGCGGCCGTCGGCGAGCGTCGCGGGTCCTTCCCTGGGCGGGAACGGCCAGCGCCGCGGGAGCCAGCCGCCGGGCGAGGCGTGCAGCACCCGGCCGTCGGCACCCACCAGCGCGCTGTGGATGCCCTTGTGGCGCATGACGTGGTCGAGGTAGCGCATGCGCAGCAGTTCGTCCTGGTGCCTGGTCTGCTCGCCCAGCTGCGCCTCGGCCAGCCGCGCCGCGGCGGCGACCAGCGACAGGGACAGGGAGTTCGCGGCGGGCGTGGGGCAGGTCACGTCGATCGCGCCGAGCAGCTCGCCCGTGACCGGGTTGCGGATGGGCGCGGCGGAACAGGTGAAGTCGACGGCGACCGACAGGAAGTGCTCGGGACCGCGCACGCGGAACGGCCGGCTGAGCGCGAGCGCCGTGCCCACGCCGCTGGTGCCCGCCTTGCCCTCGCTCCACAGCGCGCCGGGCACCAGGTTCACCCGCTCGGCCAGCCGCCGCGCCGACCGGTCGCCCATGATCCACAGCAGGTGGCCGGCCGAGTCGCTGGCGAAGACCAGGTGACCCGGCTGCGTCGCCGCGTCGCTCAGCGTGGCCAGCAGGGTCGGCCAGACCGAGGCCAGCGGATGGTCGCGCCGCAGCCCGCGCACGCGGTCCTCCGCCAGCTCGATGGGCGGCAGGGACCGGTCGGGATGCACACCCTGCTGCCGGGCACGGTCCCAGGACTCACGTACCTCGGGGCGCACCTGCGCAGGTCGTTGGCCGCTCAGTGCCCGCTCGCGAGCACGGGCCATGCGTCGCGTCGAGTCGTCCATGATCTCCTGCCGAGAAAGGTAGCGCCGGATGCAACCCCAATGCAACGTGGGCTCGAGCCTTGGCCGGCCGGGGTGCGTAAGCGGATAGTCGTTACGGCCTGGACATTTCCACATCCGAGGGAGACGCGTTGTCATATCTGGAGTTGCCCGACGGCGTTCCGCTCTACTACGAGGACCGCGGCTCCGGGCCCGCCGTGCTGCTCATCCATGGGTGGACGATGAACAGCACCTTCTGGGGTCAGAACGTCGGGCCGCTCAGCGAGTCGAACCGGGTCATCACTGTAGACCTCCGCGGGCATGGTCTGTCCGGAAAAACCGATGAAGGTCACACTTTGTCGCAATATGCCCGCGATGTACGAACCTTGCTCGACCATCTGGGAGTGCGCGATGTGTGCATGGTGGGCTGGTCGATGGGCACCGCGGTCATCCTGTCCTACGTCCAGCAGTACGGCTGCGACCTGCTGCGCTCGGCGGCCTTCGTCGACCAGTCGCCGCGGTTCCTGGACGGGGAGGGGTGGGACTTCCCGCTGCTCGGCGGCTACTCCACGACCGACCTCGCCGTCTTCACCCAGGGCGTGCGCCATGCCAGGCCGAGCGTGATCAAGCCGTTCATCGCCGCGTGCTTCGCCGAGACGCCGCCGGAAGAGGTGATCGACGCCGTCTACGCCGAGACCACCAAGATGGCCACGTCGGCGGCGCTGTCGGTCTGGTACGACATGGCCTACGCCGACCTGCGCCCGGTCCTGCCGTCGCTCACCGTACCGACCCTGCTCATGTACGGCGCGCGCAGCAAGATCTTCCCGGGTGAGCTCGACGCCTGGCTGGCCGAGCGGCTGCCCAAGGCCCAGGTGGCCCGCTTCGAGAACAGCGGCCACGCCCCGTTCAGCGAGGAGCCCGACAGGTTCAACGAGACCCTGGCGGCGTTCCTGCGCTCCTGACGTCGGAACGCGGATTGGATCTCACGTGGGGAGTGGGAGTGTCTCGAGTGCCCCGCAGGCGGCAGGACCTCAGGAGCGCCAGGTGACCAGGATCGCGGCCACCGCGGCGGCCGACCTCGCGCACCTGCACGAGGAGTACCAGCTCGTCCGGCTCCGCGACCACCTCGTGCTGCTCGGCGTCAACGCCGAGCTGCGCGACAACAACACCGCTCTCATGGTGCACCGGCCCCCGCCAGGACTTCCCGTCTGGGTCTTCGTCGGGTACGGCGGCGCCTGCTACTCCTGGCAGAACGCCAACAAGCGGCACCCGGTCGACGATCCTCAGGGTGCCGCCGCCGTGCTGGCCGAGTACGTCTCGCGGTAGGCGACCAGAGCCCGGTCCCCCTTCGGGGGACGGCTCGCCGTCGCCATCGGATCGTGTGTCCCCGGGCGGGAGGGCGCCCGGGGACACGCTCGCTCGGACCGCACCTCACGCCCGTGCCGCGCTATCGCGCCGGGCGTGAGGTGCGGTGTCGGGCGGCCAGCAGGACGACCGGTCCGGCGGCCAGGAGCAGGGCCAGGGCGGCGAAGCCGTACGCCGGCGTGGAGGCGGTCGCGACGCCGGCCACCAGCAGCGGCCCGCCCGCGTCGCCGAGTTCGCGGCCGAGCTCGGCCGCCCCCATCGTCTGGCCGAGCCGTTCCCGCGGGGTGGCGGCGGCCAGGGCGGCGAACCCGAGCGGGGTGATCAGCCCCGTTCCCGCACCGACCAGGACCGCGCCGGACAGCAGTCCGGGCAGCCCCGGCAGCATCGCGCAGCCCAGCCCGGCGGCGGTGACCAGCAGGCCGGCCGGCAGTCCGGCGCGCAGGCCGAGCCGTCCCGCGTCGAGGGCGCGCCCGGCGACCGGCTGGACGACGGCGGCGCAGGCGGCCAGCACGGAGACGGCGGCGCCGGTGGCCACGGTGCCGAGCCCGGCCGCGGCGCCGGAGACCGGCAGGAAGCCGACCCCGACCGACAGTGCGGCGCTCGCGCCCGCGAGCGCCGCGGTGGGGCCGAGGAAGGAGGGCGCGGACAGCCTCCTGGCCAGGTCGAGCACGGTCTGGCGGGCGCGCGGCAGCGGCGGCACGGCGGGGACGGCCAGCGCCGCCCAGAGCGCGACGGCGGCCGCGAGCCCGGCCGTGACCGCGAACAGCAGCGACAGCCCGCCCGCCCAGACCACGACGCCGCCGATCAGCGGGCCGAGGGTGTAGCCGACGGACTTGGCGAAGCCGTAGCCGCCGAAGGCGCGGCCGTGCTTGGCGGCCGGGTTGAGGCGGGCGACCAGGGCGGCGGCGGATGGGGAGAACGCGGAGGCCGCTGCCCCCTGGCCGAGGCGGGCCGCCCACAGCCAGCCGGGGCTGTCGGCCACCGCGTAGAGCGCGGAGGCGGCGGCGAAGGCGATCAGGCCGCCGAGCAGGACGGGCCGCGCCCCGACGCGGTCGGCGAGCGTGCCGAAGACCGGTTTGAGCACGACCTCGGCCCCGTCGTACAGGGCCAGCAGGCCGCCGAGCATCAGCAGTGAGGTCACCGCGTCGGCGCTGAAGCCGCCGAGGTTGGCGGCGATGGCGTGGGCGCCGAACGCGGTGGTGAACCCCGCGGCGTACAGCGGCCCCATGGCGCGCGGGGGCGGCGTCTCCTCGTCGCCGGTCATGTCGCTCCTTCGTTCTCGTCCCGGATCGGCTACCGCCTGATCGCGGCGACCGCCGCGAGGTCACGCCATGCCCGCTCGGGCCGCCGGGTCTCCTCCGGGTCCCCGCTGAACGGATCGAGGACGACGGCCTCGGCACCGAGCGCCTTCAACCGCTCAAGATCGGCCGCCACCTGCTCGATCGTTCCCTGGCCCGCCAGCCGGTTCCCCGCGCGGGGGGACAGGTCGAGCGCGATCCGGGGAACCAGCGCGGGGAGCGGGCGGTCCTCCTCGGCGGCCAGCGCCGCAAGCCGTTCGACCGACTCCTCCAGCCGCGCCATCGGGTACCGCAGCGGATGCCAGGCCGCGCCGAGCCTGACGGCCCGCCGCTGGGCGGCCTCGCTGGAGCCGCCCACCCAGAGCGGGATGTCACGCCCTTCCCAGGCGGCGCGCATGACGTCGAGGTACTCGTCGGTCAGCCGGCCTCGCCTGTCGAACGGCACGCCGAGCGCCTCGAACTCCTGCCGGGCCCAGCCCACCCCCACGCCGAGCACGAACCGCCCGCCGCTCAGGTCGTGCAGGTTGATCGCCATCCGGGCGGTGACCAGCGGATGCCGGTACGGCACGATCAGCACGGTCGTGCCGAGCGTGACCCTGGTGGTGATCCCGGCCAGCCACGACAGCGTGGTGAACGGCTCGTAGAAGGGCGCCGGGTACTGCGCGGCCACGTCGGGCGTCACCACGACGTGGTCGGAGACCATCAGCAGGTCGAACCCGAGCCCTTCGACGGTCTGCGCCCAGCTGCGCAGCATGCCGGGATCGGTGCCGGGTCCGAAGTTCGGAACATTCACCCCAATTCGCACGGGTTCAGGCTATAGACGCAGGCGCCCGTCGCTGAAGGGACTCCGTCACGCCGGTGGAACCCGCCACAACAGGGGGATTGACGAAACTTACTTACATGCTATTGATAGATCAAGTCGGAAAGTTTCAGTACCGCTGCACCTTCTCATCGGGGGACCGTCGGAGCCCACCCCAAGGAGGACGCGCATGGCGCGCAGCAAGCCCACCGACCCGCCCGTCGACTTACTCGGCCCCGTCCAAGGAGAAGTCTCCTGGTTCTGTTGCGGAACCGCCTGGGGCCCGTGCAGCACCACCGGCAGGGGAGCCTGCGGCACCTGCAACTCGGGCAGCCTGCAGCACGCATGGCCCAACACCTCCGACGCCTGCTGGGCGATCACCCGCCCGGACGTGTGCGGAGACTCCCTGTCCCGGCGGACCTGCGGATTCCGCCACCAGACCACGTCGCTGTGCGGCGGCGCCAGCGTCATCACCTCCATCGCCGACTGCGGCCCACAGACGGACCTGTTCTGCGGTGAGCGCAGCTGCTGCGGCGCGACCTGCGCCAGCAACCGGCTGATCGACCTCACCCCCGCGGCCTACAGCCGGATCGCCAGCCTGTCCACCGGCCTGCGGCCGTGCGAGATCTCGACCGCCTAGGGAGCACGCCATGACCAGCAGAAGGCAACTGCTCAAGTCCGCCGTGCTCGGCGGCGGCGCCACCGTCGTCGCCGCCACCGCGATGGGATCGCTCGGCGCCGAAGCCGCCTTCGGCGCGGCGGCACCGCAGGTCGAGCCGGGAACCCCCGACCCCGACTTCGCCGAGGGCCGGATCCGCTCCATCAAGGACAACACCCTTCTCGTCCTCGGCTCGAACCTGGTGTTCCACTCCATCAGGGTCGTCGACGGCACCAGCCTGTGGAAGCTCGGCCCGGTCGGCTTCGACCAGGCCAAGCCGGGCGACGGCCTCTACGCCAGAGGCGTCCGCATGCCCGACGGCGTGCTCGCCGCCGAGTCGGTGTGGCTCAACATCATCAACATCAAGGGCCACATCACCAACATCACCAGCGAGAAGATCCACCTCGACCACCACGGCAAGGAGATCCTCTGCCACGTCGTGCCGGGCAGGTCGGTCGCCATCCACTCCGACGCGCCCGCCTCGGCGGACCTGTCGCTGCTCCGCGTCGGTCAGCACGTGCAGATCCTCGGCGCCTGGCGCCCTGACACCAACGAGGCCGACATCGCCACCGTCTTCTCCCCGCACTAGCTTCTCCCCGCACCAGGAGCGACACATGCAAGGGATCGCCGCGCTGCAGCCGTACGTGATCGCCGCCTTCCTCGCCTGGGCGGCCGTGCTGAAACTGTTCTCCCGACGGATGCGATCGCAGACCGGGCAGACCGCCCTGGCCCGGCTGGTCGGCCCGGCGCGCGCGATCCCCCTGCTCCGGCTCGTCGGGCTGGCGGAGCTGGCAGTGGCGGCCGCGCTGCTCCTACCGCCGGCCTCCCCCTGGGAGGGCACGGCCGCCGCCGCGCTCTCCCTCGGGTTCCTGGCCTACCTCGGCTACGCCGCCGTGGCCGCCCCCGCCTCCTCGTGCGGCTGCCTCGGCGCCCACGCCCAGCCCGTGAACGTGCGCGGCTTCGCCCGTGCCGGGCTCCTGCTCGCCATGAGCCTCGCCGCGATCCCGGCGCCGCCGTTCCGGCCGGACCCGCCGCTCCTGCTGCTGGGCCTGGCCGAGGCGGTCGCGCTTCTCGTCCTGTCGCCGGAGCTGGACCGGCACTGGCTCACACCCCTGCGACAGCTGCTCGTACGGCTGCGCAAGCCGCTCGCCGTCCCCGACGGGCGGGAGGTTCCGCCGGAGGTCTCGCTGCGCCTGCTCTACCGGAGTCCCGCCTACTGCACGGCGTCCGCGCGGCTCACCTCGGACGTCCAGGACGTCTGGGAGGAGGACGGCCTGCGGTTCGTCAGCTACGCGGCAGGCGCGCGGACGGCGGTCTTCGCCATCCCGCTGTCCGGCGGCGACCCCTCCGCCGTGCGCGTCGCCCTCGTCGAGGAGCCGGCGCCGGCCTGAGCCCCGCCGATCCACCGGTCACCCGCCAACCCGCCGATCCACCAGTCACCCGGTGGGCCGGCGGGCCGCCGGTCACCCGGAGATCCCGGTCGGTGGCCGGTTCAGGAGGCGTCGTGGAGCGGGGCGGACTCCTCGACGGTGTCGGCGATCCAGTCGCGGTAGTGGGTCACGTCCGTCCAGATGCCGACCCCCGGCCCGCCTTCGGGGTTGGTGGAGCAGCCGGCATGGCCGTCCGTGCGCTCGCCCAGGTCGTCGCCGTCGCGCGAGGTGGCGCCGACCAGCTCCCACCGGCCGGCCACCCGGCGGATCAGCGGGCCTCCCGAGTCGCCGTGGCAGGAGCTGGCCGCCCGCCCGTCACGCTCGCCGATGCACAGCTCGCCGCTTCCCCCGAGGTCGGCGCACCGGCCGTCGGCCACGCGCACGGTGTCGAGCTCCTGGAGCCACCGCGTGCTCGTGCAGGCGCTGTCGTTCCTGTCCTCGCAGGTCATGCCCCAGCCGATGACACGGCTGGGCTCGCCGACCTCGCCGGGCTCGGCGGCGATGCGGACGGGCGCGAGGTTCACCCGCCGGTCGAGCTGGACGAGCGCGATGTCGGATCTGGCGGCCATCGGCATCCCGTCCCCGTACCCGCCGCTGTCGCCGTAGGTGACGACGCGCTTGACGCTGGTGACGACCCCGCCCACCTCGCGGTCGAGTGAGCCGATCCGTACCTGTGTCCTGCCCGGCTTCATGAGGCCCTTGCAGTGGGCGGCGGTGACGACCCAGTCGGCGGCGACGAGGGCGCCGCCGCAGTGGTGCTTCGGCAGCTCCTTCAGCTGGAAGGACACCATGAACGGGTAGCTCTCGGTGGCGGGCCGCCCGCCGATGATCGCGGGACGGCCGGCGCCCGCGGTGCCCGCGCTCGTGCTCGGCGTGCCGGCGGCCGCGGCGGCGACCGGAGCGGTGGCCAGCGCGAGACCGGTGGCCATGAGGGCGGCGAGCACCGCCGATCGTCTGCCAGTCGCCTTGGACACGCACCTCTCCCATCAGTCGCAGAGGCGGCCGGGGAGAAACCTGGAACGATCCACGCACCACTGGCCGACGACGTGCCGCCGGCTCGGCCCGCAGCCGCATCGGCAAGGCTACCTGCGGCTTCGGGTGGACGGACCATCGTTGCCGTCCTTCGACACTACCCGGGGAAGGCCCCTCCACGCGTGCGCGCAAAGGTCGGCGAAAAATGCCCCCACGCTTCTTGAGCCCAGGGACAAACCGGACGAATCATCGAAACTGGAGGTGGTTGCCGTGAACAAGAGTCACGAGCTGCGATGGGGCGGACTGGCCGGTATCGGTGCCCTGGTCGTCGGGGCCGTCGGCCGGCTGGTGATGGGGAACGCTCCGAGCATCACCGAGCCGACGATGACGATCGCCGGATACCTGGCCGGCTACCGGGCCCAGATCCTCGCGGCGGCCACGCTCTTCGCCGTCGCGCTGATGCTGTTCCTGTGGTTCGGCGTCGCGCTGACCACCGCCTTCCGCCAGGCCGACGAGGGCAGCGACACCCCCGCCCTGGTGCTGGCCGGGTTCGTGCTCGTCACCGCGATCGGGTTCATCGGCGTGTCGGTCTTCGCCGGCATGACCTACGCCATGACCGCGAACCCGGCGCTGCTGACCATCGCCTCCGGGCCGTACACGGCGCTGACGGTGATGGGCGGGATCGCCGGGATCGCCGTCGCGGGCCTGTTCGCGGCCATGGCCGCCGCGATCATGCGCACCCGGGCGTTCCCCGTGTGGATGGCCTGGTTCGCCGTCGCCGTCGCCGCGGTCAGGCTGCTGGCCGCGATCCTGGTGGGCGGCGGGAGCGGGGCGCTGCGGCCGGACGGCCCGCTGACGCTGATCCTGCCGGGCCTGCTGACGGCCGCGTGGGTCCTGGCCGCGAGCTGGCTGCTCATCCGCGAGCACCTGCCGGTGCCCTCCGCCGGCGCCCGTCCCGTGATGGGTCACTAGGTCACGGCGGGGATGCCGGGAGCGCGCGTGACCGACGGGCTCGGGGCGCCGGCGCCGGGCGGTCCCGGAGCTAGCCGATGACCTGGATGCCGCGCTGCGACCAGAGCGCCCGCGAGGGCGCCTCGGGGTCGGAGACGTCCGAGGGGTCGACGTCGAACACGTGGGTGGTGGCCTTCACCGGGTCGTAGGCGGCCCAGCCCGGGTCGCCGCCGGCCGCGAACCGGGTCCAGGCGGTGCGGAACTGCCGTGACAGGCCCTCGCCCTCGGGGGAGCCGCCCGTCAGCATCAGCGCGAGCGGGGCGTCGAGGGTGCCGAACGTCAACGGCACGTCGAGCCCGTGGCAGGCGCCCATCCCCGTCGGCGACCAGGCCAGCTCGTAGGCGTGCACCTGCCCCTGGTGCGCGTCGGCCAGCAGCGCGCTGGGCATCCTGAACAGCCAGTCCGACATCAGCAGCACGTACAAATCCTCGGCCGTCGCCTCGGGGCGCGCGGTCCGGTAGGCGGCCTCCGCGCCGGCGGGCGCGAGCGTCCTCATGGCGGCGCCGAGGTCGCCGGTCCTTCCGCCGCCGAGCGTGTGGAAGTACCGGAACTCGTCCCTGGTGAAGCCCACGACCAGCTCGATGTCCCGCCCGGCCCCGGCCGACAGCGCCTCCCACGGCGTGGTGGTCAGCACCTCGCCGTCGACGACCGGCGCGAAGGGCATCCGCAGGAACGCCATCGGCCCCCAGCGCCCGGGATCGTCACGTCCGGGCGCCATCATGAGCGCGCCGGCGCTCTCGACGAGGTCCTCGGGCGCGGCGTCGTACGGCGAGCCGCCGCCGAGCCCTTCCATGATCGCCGCGGTGATGCCGGAGGCGAGTTCGGGTGTGAAGAACGCCCCCGGCACGCTCTGCGCGATCGCGCGCCTGAACAGCCCCGCCGCCGCGGGCATCGCCATCAGGCACGCGATCGCGCCGGCCCCCGCCGACTCGCCGAAGACGGTCACGTTGCCTGGATCGCCGCCGAAGGCCGCCGCGTTCTCCTGGACCCAGCGCAGCGCGGCGACCTGGTCGAGCAGGCCCCGGTTGGCGGGGGCGCCGTCGACCTGCCCGTACCCCTCCATGCCGATCCGGTGGTTGACGCTGATCACCACGACGCCTTCGCGGGCCAGGCGGGCACCGTCGTACTCGGGGAAGTCGGTCGCGCCCGTGAGGTAGGCGCCGCCGTAGATCCATACCATCACCGGCAGGCCCGCGCCGCCGGGGTCGGGCGTCCAGACGTTGACCGTCAGGCAGTCGAGCCCGTCCGCGGAGCTCCATCGCGGCATGCCGGGCAGGACCGCCGGCTGGGGCGGTCGCGGTCCGAAGCTGGTCGCGTCGCGGACGCCGTCCCATGGATCCGCCGGTTGCGGGGCCGCCATGCGCAGCGGTCCGAACGGGCTCTTGGCGTAGGGGATGCCCTTGAACGTCGCGACGCCGTCGTCGAGGTGTCCCTGGATTGTGCCTGTCGTGGTCGCCGCAGCGATCAGCCGCATGGCCCGACCCCTCTCGTGGTGGAGGAGGCGATCCCGTGGGGATCAGCCCCAAGATCGTTACTGCGTGACCGTACCATTCGGCATGGTACGTCCCTGATCCGGGGTGTCAGCGGAAGGCTCGCCTGCCGTGGGGGAGGAACGCGCGCACCGCCGGGGCGGGCGGGCTCTTCCAGGTCAGGGCGAGCAGGGCGGGCGTCTCGACGTCGTCGATGGTGAGGGCAGCGAGCCGGTCGCGGTACGGCACGGCCATCGACTGGCTGAGGACGGCGACGGCGAGCCCGCGAGCCGCCAGATCGGCGATGGCGTCCGCGGCGCCTGCCTGCAGGGTGATCACCGGCTCGAGGCCTTGCGCGGCGCAGGCCTGGTCGAGCACCGCGCGCAGGCCGGTGCCGGGCGGCATGCACACGATCGGGTGGGCGACCAGGTCACGCAGGGTGAGCCGGCGCAGCCGCGTGAGGGGGTGCCCGGCCGGGACGGCCGCGACGAGCCGCTCGCTGACGATGGTCAGCGCGTCCAGCCCGTCGGGTGTGGCGGCCGCGGTCCCGACGAGGGCCAGATCGAGTCCGCCCTCGCGCACGCCCTCGACGAGCCGGGCGGAGTTGTCCTCCAGCAGCGAGATCTCCACACCCGGATGCTCCCGGTGGAAGGCCGCCAGGGCGTCGAACAGCGGCGTGACGGTGCAGCCGACGACCATCCCGACCGTGAGCCGGCCCCTGATCAGGCCGGTCACCTCGCCCACCGCCTGGCCGACCGCGCCGGCGGCGGCGAGCGCCGCGCGGGCGTGGTCGAGCGCGGCCTTGCCCGCGACGGTCAGGCTCGCCACGCGCGCCGAGCGGTCGAACAGCTCGGCGCCGAGCTCGCGCTCCAACCGGCGGATCTGGGCGCTGACCCCGGACTGGCTGATGTGCACGCGCTCGGCCGCCCGGGTGAAGCTCCGCTCCTCCGCGACCGCGACGAAGTACTCCAGCTGCCGCAACTCCATAACTGTTGATTCTAGATCCCATCAGAACCAGCTGTTGGACTTCTGGAGACGGCGCCGCGAGGCTGGAACCATGACGGAATACGAGAAGGCCATGCGGCCCGAGGACATCACCCGCCTGTTCGTCGAGCGCTCCAACGCCGGTGACGCGGCAGGCGTCGCCGCGCTGTACGAGGAGGACGCGGTGCTGGCCTACCCGCCGGGCGGCCAGACCGTGGGCCGGCAGGCCATCCGCGCCCTGTGGGAGAAGGTGCTGGCCGGCCGTCCCCGCTTCGAGCCGGAGACGCCGCTGCCGACGCTGGTCAGTGGCGACGTCGCCCTCACCTCGACCGCGCCGAGGGACGGGGCCGGCGCCCGCGCCCAGGTCGTCAGGCGCCAGCCGGACGGCAGCTGGCTGCGCGTGCTCGACCAGCCCGAGTTCGTCCCCACCACCGGCTGACCCGGCCCGCGTGCCATCCCCGACATCCCCCGGCATCCCCGGCGATCAGGGTGTCAGGCTACGGCGGGTCGTCCGATGCCGGGGAGGGCGGCTTCCAGGCAGGCGGCGACCTGGAAGACCGTGACGTCGTCGTAGGTGCGGCCCACGACCTGCACGCCGGTCGGCACGCCGGTGGCGGCCCGCCCCGACGGGACCGACAGGACCGGGCAGCGGCTGGCGATGTTGAACGGGATCGTCATCACCCCGAGCATGTAGTGGCCGAGCTCGCCGTTGATCGGCAGCGGGCCGCCGTCGTGCTCGGCAGGGAAGGCGGGCACGGCCGTGGTCGGGCACAGCAGCGCGTCGAACCGTTCCAGCAGCTCGCCGAGCGGCCGGTAGATCAGGCCCTCCAACTCCATGCCCTGGTAGAAGCTGAGCTCCGGCTTGGTGCCGGCGAAGCGCCGCGTGTAGTCCGACAGCAGGTCCGCGTGCTCGGCGGCCAGCTCGCCGATCCCGGCGCCGAAGATGCCCGCGAAGTGGGCGTCGGCGGCGGCCATGATCTGCGCCCTGGTCCAGGGCAGCTCGACCTCCTCCACGACCGCCCCTGCCGCCCGCAGCGCCTCGGCGGCGGCCAGCGTGCCGGCCACGACGTCCGGCTCCACCAGGTAGTCGCCGAGCGTCGTCGACAGGGCGATCCGCATCCCGCGCACGTCGCCGGTGAGCGGCGGCAGCTCCAGCTTGGGCCGGATGGAGACCACGTCCCACGGGTGCGGCCCGGCGATCACGTTCTGCAGCAGGGCGACGTCGGCGACGGTGCGCGCCATGGGCCCGTCGTGGCAGTACTGGTCGAGGTTGAACGGCGGCAGCGCGGGCACCCGCCCGAAGGGCGGCTTGAACCCGACCACCCCGCAGAAGGAGGCGGGAATGCGGATGGAGCCGCCGATGTCGGAACCGGTGGCCAGCAGCGAGGTGCCCGCGGCCAGCGAGGCGCCGGAGCCGCCCGACGAGCCTCCCGGCGAGTAGTCGAGGTTCCACGGGTTGCGCGTCACGCCCCACAGCCTGCTGTGGGTGAAGGCGGCGCAGCTGAACTCGGGCGTCGTGGTCCTGGCGTGGATGATGCCGCCCGCCTGCGCGATCCGGCTGACCACCGGGTGGGTCTCCTCGGCGATCATGCCCTGGAGCAGGAGCGAGCCCTCCTCGTGGGTGCGGCCCTCGATGGGCTGCTCCTCCTTGACGGCCACCGGGATGCCCTCGAGCGGCCTGGCGGTGCCGTTCAGGTAGGCGGTCTCGGCGGCCTTGGCCTGCTCCATCGCCGACTCGTACAGGCGCTCGGTGAAGGCGTTGATCCGCGGCTCCACCGCCTCCGCCCGGTCGATGACGGCGTTCAGCAGCTCCACGGGCGACAGCTCACGCCTGGACATCAGGGCGTGGGCCTCGGTGGCCGAGAGGTAACACAGCATTTCCATGACTCTCCTCAGAAGGCGGGCCGCGGGACGGAGTCCAGCAGGAGCCGCGTGTACTCGTGCTCCGGCGCGGTCAGCACCCGCGCCGTCGGCCCCGACTCGACGATCCGGCCGCGCCGCATGACGGCCACGTGGTCGGTGACGCAGCCGACCACGGCCAGGTCGTGGGTGATGAACAGGTAGGAGACGTCGCCGGCCGTGCGGATCTCGGCCAGCAGGCCGAGGATCTGCGCCTGGACCGACACGTCGAGCGCGGCCACGGCCTCGTCGAGCACCAGCACCTTGGGCCGTACGGCCAGCGCCCTGGCGATGGCGACGCGCTGCCGCTGCCCGCCCGACAGCTCCCTGGGCATCGCGCGCGCCTCGCGCGGGCCGAGGCCGACCTGCTCGAGCAGCTCGGCAGTCCGGGCCGCGTGCGGCTCGCCGGGAAAGTGCAGCCGCAGCACCTCGGCCAGCGACTCCTCGACGGTGAGGCGCGGGTCGAGCGAGCCGAGGGGATCCTGGAAGACGATCTGGATCAGCCTCGCCCGGTCCTTGCGGCCGAGCGAGGCCAGCGGCCGGCCCGCCACCAGCACCGTGCCCGCGTCGGGGCGCTCCAGGCCGAGCAGCAGCCTGGCCGTCGTGGTCTTGCCGGAGCCCGACTCGCCGACCAGGCCGAGCGAGCCGCCCGTCGCCAGGTCGAAGCCGACGTCGTCCACCGCGGTGAACGCGCCGTACCGCTTGCTCAGGCCGCGCACCTCGAGGTCGATGTTCACGGTTCCGCCTTCACACAGGCCACCCCGTCCACCAGGAGCGGGGCGGCGGCCGTACAGGAGTCCATGGCGTGCGGGCAGCGCGGGGCGAACGGGCAGCCGGGCGGTGCCGACAGCAGGTCCGGCGGGCGTCCGGGGATCGGGGGCGGCAGCGTGCCCAGGTCGCTGACGCGCGGCGTGGCCGACAGCAGGCCCTCGGTGTAGGGGTGGCGCGGCTTGGCGAACAGCTGCCGCGTCGGCCCGGTCTCCATGACCCGGCCCGCGTACATGACGTAGACGCGGTCGCAGATCATGGCGGCCAGCTCGAGGTCGTGGGTGATGAAGAGCATCCCGGTCCGCGTCCTGGCGCGCAGCTCGCGCAGCAGCCGGATGATCTCGGCCTGGGTGGTCACGTCCAGCGCGGTGGTCGGCTCGTCGGCCAGCAGCAGCCGAGGTTCGCCCGCCAGGGCCGCCGCGATCACCACCCGCTGGAGCATGCCGCCGGACAGCTCGTGCGGATGCTGGCGCACGTGCCGCTCGGGTTCCGGCAGGCCGACCATGCCCAGCAGCTCGACGGCGCGGGCACGGGCCGCCCTGGCGCCCATCTCCTCCCGGAGGATCTCGGCGAGGAAGTCGCCGATCCGCCGGAAGGGGCTGATCGCCGCCCGCGGGTCCTGGTAGATCATCGCGGCCGCGTGGGTCCGGTGGCGGCGCAGCCCCGCCGGCGACATCGACAGCACGTCGGCGCCGTCCATGCGGATCTCGCCCGAGGTCCGCGCGCCCTTCGGCAGCAGGCCGAGAACGGCCCGCGCGGTCAGGGACTTGCCGGACCCCGACTCGCCCACCAGGCCGACGGTCTCGTTCTCGGCCACGGTGAGCGAGATGCGGTCGATCGCCGGGCGGGCGGTGCGCGGCAGCCGTACCGAAAGGTCGTCGATCTCCAGCATGGTCACCTCCTGGAGACGCGGTCGGCGAGGCTCTCACCGACGATGTTGAAGGCGATCACGCTGAGCACGATGGCCATGCCGGGCACGAGGATCGGGCCGAGCGCCCCCTGCAGGACGGCGGACTGGCCCTCGTTGATCATGGCTCCCCAGTCGGCGGCCGGCGGTTGCACACCCAGGCCGAGGAAGGCGAGCCCGGCCAGGTCGAGCAGGGCGTAGCCGAAGTTGATCGTGGACTGGGCGAGGATCACCGGCGCGATGTTCGGCAACAGGTGGCGCAGGCAGATGGTCAGGCCGCTGAATCCCAGCGCCCGGTAGGCGGCGATGTACGGCCGGCCCATCTCCCCTCGCGCCACGCCGCGCACCATGCGGCCGACGAACGGCGTGTACGCCACGGCGAGGGTGATCACCGGTCCGAGCTGGCCTGGGCCGTACATCGCGACGACCAGCATGGCCAGCAGCAGGCCGGGGAAGGCGAAGACCAGCTCCATCGAGCGCGACAGCGCGGTGTCCACCCAGCCGCCGTGCCAGGCGGCGGCCAGCCCGATCGCGACTCCGAGCACCGTGGACAGGGCCACGACGCCCAGCGGCCCGAGCAGACCCGTCCGCGCGCCGTAGATCACCCTGGAGAGCAGGTCGCGGCCGGAGGCGTCGGCGCCGAGCAGGTGGTCGGCGCTCGGTCCGGCCAGCACCGCCGACAGGTCCACCGCGTCGGGGTCGGCGGGGGCCACCAGCGGCGCCAGCACGGCGGCCACGACCAGCAGCGCGATCACAGCCAGCGCCGCCGTCCGCAGGCCGCCGCCCTTGAGCCGGCCGGTGAGGCCACGCAGGCCGGGTCTGACGACGAGTTGTTCCATCAGGTCCTCGCTCCCAGGCGGACGCGGGGATCGGCCAGCGGCGCCAGCAGGTCCACCACGAGGTTGGTGACCACGAACACCGCCACGGTCAGCAGGGTCAGCGCCTGCACGACGGGGAAGTCCTTGACCGTCACCGAGTACTGCAGCAACTGGCCCAGGCCGTTGACCCCGAAGGTGGTCTCCACCAGCACGGTCGAGACCAGCAGGCCGGGAACGAGCAGGCCGCCGTAGGTGAGGGTCACGGTCATGGCGCCGCGCAGCACGTGCCGGCGCACGATGGCCCGCTCGGGCACGCCCCGGCCGCGGGCGACCGTGACGTACTCCTGGCCCAGCTGGTCGATCATCGCGGTGCGCGACACCCGGGCCAGCACCCCGGCGAAGGTGAGGGCGAGCGCGACGGCGGGCAGCGTGAGATGGTGCAGCCGGTCGGCCAGGCCCTCGCCCGCGCCGATGGACGGGAACCAGCCGAGGTTCACCGAGAACACCGCGATCAGCACGAACCCCAGCACGAACGAGGGGGTGGCGACCGCGACCGAGCTGCCCACCAGCACCGACTTGTCGACCAGGCCGGGCCTGATCGCGCTCCACACGCCGAACGCCAGGCCGAGGACCATGGTGAGCGCGAAGGCCATGCCGATGAGGGTGAGCGTGACGGGCACGCGGGCGGCGATCAGCCCGCCGACGTCGGAGCGGAACTGCACCGAGCGGCCGAAGTCGCCGGTGAGCACGCCGCCGATCCAGTGCAGGTACTGCACGGGAACCGGGTCGTCGAGCCGGTACTGCGCGCGGATGGCGGCGATGGCCTCCGGCGTGGCCGAACGGCCGCTGAGCAGGAAGCTGGCCGGGTCCCCCGGCGCGAGCTGGAGAGCGCCGAACACCAGGAAGGAGGCCGCCCCCAGGATCGCGGCCATCCCGGCCAGGCGCCGCAGCAGGAAGCGCGCCATCAGCCCGCCGCGCCGATGTCCGCGGCCCACGGGTAGTAGAGGTAGGAGATGCTGGTGGGCGCGCCCGTGATGCGCTTGCCGAGGAACATCACGTTGTCGAGGTCCGCCAGCGGGATCCACGGCAGCTGCGTGGCGACGGTGTCCTGGAGCTTGGCCGTCAGCTGGGCCCGCTTGACCCGGTCGAACTCCACCTGGGCCGCCTCGACGAGCTTGTCGTAGGCGGGGTCGGAGAAGCCGCCGTAGTTCTCGAACTGCCCGGTCTCGAACAGCCCGTACAGCTCCAGCGGGTCGGTCGCCGACAGGTACCAGAACGTCGGGAACAGGTCGATCCCCTTGCGCGCCTCGGGGTCGGAGAACAGCGCGGTGTAGGCGTCGGGGGCGACGGTGCGCACCTCGGCGGACAAGCCGATCTCCTGGGCCGCCGCCTGCACGGCGTTGGAGATCACCGACATCTCCGGACCCGTGTTGGAGGTGCCGATCACGATCTTCTTGCCCTGCGCCCCGGCCTCGGCGATGAGCTTCTTGGCCCCTTCCACATCCCGCGTGACGGCCGGCGCGGACGGCTTGGCCGCCGCGACGTTGCGCCAGGACTCGACCGGCCCCGGCACGAGCGAGGGGCTGCTGTAGTCGCCGAAGGCCGCCTTGGCCAGGCCCTGCCTGTCGATGGCCAGCGACAGCGCCCGCCGTACCCTGAGATCGGCGAGGGTGCCGTTCTTGAGGTCGGAGACGATCAGGTTCGCGGTGGTCAGGTTGGGGCCGCCGTAGACGGTCCCGGCACCCGAGGACCGTAGCCGGGCGACGGAGGCGGCCGGCACCATCCAGCTGCCGTCGGCCTCGCCGGTCACCAGGGCGTTGGTCCTGGCGGCCGCGTCGGCCACGAAGGTGAAGGTGACCTTGCCGGCCTTGGCCTTGTCGCCCCAGTAGCCGGCGAAGCGCTCCAGCTGGATCGACTGTCCCTTGGTCCAGGTGCCGAGCTTGAACGGGCCCGTGCAGTCCAGGCCCCCGTCGGCGGTGCCGAACGACTTGCCCTTCGCCTTGAGCGAGGCGGCGCTGGCCACCGTGCCGGGGGAGGCGCCCATCTCCAGGTTGAACAGCGCGTCGGGCCTGGTGAACTTGACCGTCACCTCCATCGGGCCGGTCTTGGTGATCGACTCGACGTTGCGGTAGCTGGAGATCCAGTAGGAGCCGATCTTCTCGTCGAGGTGCCGGTTGAGGCTGGCCACCACGTCGTCGGCGGTCAGCTCGGCGCCGCTGTGGAACTTCACGCCCTTGCGGATGGTGTAGACGAGCGTCTTGGGGTCGCGCTGCTCGTACTTCTCCGCCAGGCCGGGCTCCTCCTTCAGCTCCGGCGTCCAGCGCATGAGGCTCTCGCAGATGTTGGACAACACCATGTTCTGCGGGTAGTCGAAGGCGTAGACGTAGTCGAGGGTCGGGGGCTCGGCGTAGGAGGCCCAGGTGAAGGCATCGATGTCACCCTTGGGCAGGGGAGTGCCGGAGCTGAGGGTCTTGCCGGGGGAGGGCGTCGCGTTCCCGCCTCCTCCGCCGCACGCGGCGGCCGTCACGGTCAAGGTGAGGACGGCCAGCGCCGTCCACCGTCGTCTGCTCATGAATCACGCCTTTCTCGCGAGATGTCAGGCCTGGTGGACGAGCCGGCCCTGGACGTAGGTCCTGACGACACGGGTGGCGCCGATCTCCTCGGGAGGTCCGGCGAAGGGGTCGCGGTCCAGCACCACCAGGTCGGCGTCCTTGCCCGCCTCGACCGTGCCGGTCACGTCGTCGAGGTGGTTGATCCAGGCGCTGCCCGCCGTGTAGGCGGTGAGCGCCTGCGCCAGGGTGAGGGCCTGCTGGGGAAGGAACGGCTCGCGGGGCTCGCCGTCGGGCACGGCCCTGTTCACCGCGACGTGCACGCCCCACAGCGGGTTCGGGCTGCTCACCGACCAGTCGCTGCCGGCCACCAGCCGCGCGCCCGCGCGGAGCAGGTCGCCGAAGGGGTACTGCAGGGCCGCCCGCCCGGCCCCGAGGAAGGGAATGGTCAGCTCGTCCATCTGGGGTTCGTGGGCCGCCCAGAGCGGCTGGATGTTGGCGGCGGCGCCGACCTCGGCGAACCTGGGGATGTCGGCGGGGTGCACCACCTGCAGGTGCGCGAGGTGGTGGCGGTTGTCGTTGGCGCCGTTGGCCGCGCGCGCCCCGGTGAGGGCGTCGAGCGCCTCCCTGACCGCGCGGTCGCCGAGGGCGTGGAAGTGGATCTGGAAGCCGAGCGCGTCCAGCTCGCGGACCGCCTCACGCAGCAGGCCGGGGTCCACGAAGCTGATGCCGCGGTTGGCGGTCGCGCAGCCGCAGCCGTCCAGGTACGGCTCCAGCATCGCCGCGGTGAAGTTCTCCGCGACGCCGTCCTGCATGATCTTGACGGTGGTGGCGTTGAAGCGGCCGACCCGCCCGTTCTCGCGCCGCTCCACCAGGTGGGGGATCTGCTCCAGCCCGCGCTCGCGGTCCCACCACAGCGCGCCGACGACGCGGGCCAGCAGGGTTCCCTCACGGGCGGCGCGCAGGTACACCTCGTAGTTGTCGGGGTTGCCGGGGAAGGCGCCGATCATGGCGTCCTGCCAGGCGGTCACGCCCATCGAGAACAGGTGGGACTGGCCCGCGAGCAGGCCGGCGTAGGCCTCCTCGGCGGTCGCCACCGGCACGTGCTCGCTCACCAGCGTCATGGCGCCCTCGTGGAGGGTGCCCTGCGGGGTGCCGTCGGGCCCGCGCTCGATCCTGCCGTCAACGGGGTCGGGGGTGTCCTTGTCGAGTCCCGCCAGGCGCAGCGCCAGGCTGTTGGCCCAGGCGCCGTGGCCGTCCCTGTTGGTCAGCAGCACCGGCCGGTCGGGCACCACCGTGTCGAGCAGCTGCCTGGTCGGCGTGCCGCCGGGGAAGACGTCCATCGACCAGCCGCCACCGTGGATCCACGCCTTGTCCGGGTGCGCCGCGGCGTAGGCGGCGATCACCGTCAGGTAGCCCTCCACGGTGTGCTCGGCCGACAGGTCGCAACGCAGCATCTGGCCGCCGCCGAAGGCCGGATGCACGTGGGCGTCCTGGAAACCCGCCATGAGCAGCCCGCCGCCGAGGTCCACCACGTCCGTGTCGGGGCCCGCGGTGGCCAGCACCTCCTTCCGGTCGCCGACCCGCAGGACGCGCCCCCCGCCGACCGCGACCGCCGCCTCGATCGGGGCGGCGGTCGTGCCCGTGAAGACCCGCCCCATGAAGATCGTTTCCACCATGACCGCACCTTCCGCTCACGCCGTGTTGGGGAGGAGTGAACGCGAGCGCAACATAGATGTCAACACTGTTGCGCTATCCGGAGACCCAACCGATACACTGGGGCGATCATGGCGAAGACACCTGTGAGGACCAGACGCTCGGGCAGCCAGCTCAGCCGCGAGGCCATCATCGAGGCCAGCCTGCGCATCGCCGCCCGGGGCAGCGGCGACGCGTTCACCGTGCGCCGCCTCGGCGAGGAGCTCGGAGCCGACCCCACGGCCGTCTACCGGCACTTCCGCGACAAGGACGAGCTGCTGCTGTCGGTGGCCGACCGGGTCTACGGCGAGGTCATCGAGAGCGTTCCCGACGGGCTCGGCTGGAAGGACCGGCTGCGGGCGCTGGCCGACGCGTCGCTGCGGATCGCGCTCAAGTACCCGGCCGTCGCCTCCATCACCGGCAGCCGTACCACCCGGCGGATCAACGAGTTCCGCCTGGTCGAGTTCATCCTGGGCGCGGTCGGCGAGGCGGGGCTCGACGGCGCCGACGCCGCGCTGCACTACCGGGCCTTCGCCGACGCCCTCCTGGCGCACGTGGCCCAGGCGGCCGCCTACGCGCTGTTCTCCCCCGAGGTCAGAGCGGGGGACGAGTCGTCATGGGGGCGGGAATACCGCACGGTCGATCCCGAGCTCTTCCCCCGGATCACCCGCCTGAACGCGGAGCTCGCCGAGATACGCCCGGGGCCGGTCTACACCGTCCAGGTGGAGGCCCTGATCGCCGCGATCGAGGCCCGCGCCGCGTCGGCGGCCGGGGACGCGCCCCGGACCTGAAGCCACGGCGGGGATCCGTCAGCGGACGCGGACCTGCGAGGCCAGCGTGCCGCCGCCGGGCGCCCGCCATCCGGCCGGCACGAACGCGCCGGGGCCGAGGGCGCGGGTGAGCGGCACGCGCACGGTCGTGACACCGCCGCGCGCGACGGTGACCACGCGGCTGCCCGCCGTCCCCTGACCGTCGCGGACGCACAGGTGCGCCGTGCCCGCGGACGCGGCGCGCAGCGTCACCGTCACCGCGTCCCGCCCGGCCACGGCGGAGGTGACCAGGCCGCGCTCGGACGGCCCGGCCGCCGGACCGCCGGCGAGCGGCAGGCCGAGGCGGGCCGCCTGCTCCAGCGACTGCGGCGAGTCCAGGCTGGACAGGCCGGTGTCCGGGATCACCGGGTCGGGCGGGGTGGTCGGCCGCCCCGGCGGCGGCCGGTAACCCGGCAGCGTCACGACGCCCCACCGGTACGGGTCGCCCTGCACGCCGCCCCACGTCGACCAGCCGATCCGGGTCTGGCCGGTCTTGTCCTGGGTGTCGGAGTCGTACACGAGGACGTTCAGCCCGAGATGCCCGGGATCGACGGCGCCCGGCAGGAGCTCCATCGGGATGGCCATCTCCACGGTGTACTGCCCGGCCGACACCTTCGCGGCCACCCGCATCCCCGGAGCGGTCCGCTCGCCCGGCCCCTGACGGTTGTCGGCGTCCCGCTCGAAGCACGGCGGCCCCTCGGCCGTCACCGGCAGCACCGCCGCCTTGAACGTCGTGGAGGTGTTCTCCGACGCGCCGCGCGGGTCGAGGGTCACCTCGACGGCGTCGGTCCGCCAGTGGCGCTTGCAGTCGGCGGCGGGCAGGCGGGTGCCGGTCACGTCGTCGTTCACCTGGACCAGGAGGAACAACGTGTCGTCGCGCCAGGAGAGCTTGGCCGTGCCGGAGCAGTCCGCCGCCGACGCGCACGCGGAGCCTTCCCAGAGGCGTGAGACGTCCAGGGCCGCGCCGGCGTACTCACCGTCGCCCTCGGCGCCGTCGACGACCGGCGCCTCGGCCGCCCGCGGGATGGCCGCCGCCGGCACCAGCTCCAGCGCGGGCCTGCTGACGCTGGAGCCGTCCGCGCTGGTCGTGGTGATGGTGTAGGCGTAGTCGCCGCCCTCGTTGCCGGTCTTCAGCGAGGTGTCGGTGTTGGTGACGGTGAACGGCACCGTCGTCGAGGCCCCCGCCGCCAGGCCGGTGTAGGCCGCCTCGGCGCGGTCGGCGGCGAAACCGGCGGGCAGGTCCAGCCGTACGGTGCCGGACCGGACGGTGTCGCTCACGTTGGTGACCACGACGCCCACCTGGCGGGAGCCGCCTGAGGGCAGGGTGAGCACGGGAGTGACCAGGTCGCGCAGCTGCGGCACGCCCGCCTGCGCGGCCCACGTCTCGTACTGGCCGACCTGGGGCAGCGACTGCTGCCCTCCGCGTACGGCGGGGCTGACCTCGACCACCCGATCGGTGTAGCCGCGGCCCTTCTCGGTGGCCAGCGTCGCGGCCACCCGCGCCCGTTGACCGGGGGCGGCCTCCCGCGGCGGCGTGACGGTGAAGGCGGCCGACCCGGTACGGCCGGCGCCGAGCCCGCCGAGGTCGCCCGACCCGCTGACCCGCCAGCCCTCGGGGACGCGCAGGGTCACCGCCGATCGGCCCAGCGGCTCGCGGGCGGGAGCGGTCGCGGTCACCGTGACGGTGAACGCCGTGCCGGGGCGGACGTCGAAGGTGCCGGCGCGCAGGTCGAGCGAGGTGCCGAGCGGGACCGCGCCGGACGCCCTGACCAGCGCGCCGTCGAGGACCGCCGTCGGCGCGGCGGCCGCCGCGGTGCCCGGTTCGGGGAAGGGCACCCGCGAGTCGACCTGGGTGAAGAAGTCGCAGCCGAGCCGGTCGGGGTCCTGCGGCACGTCGGGGAAGCCGGCCCAGCCCTGGGAGGCGTAGACGCGCTGGGCGTCGCGCTCGATGGCGGCCCAGCTCCGACCCGCGCTCGGGGAGACGCGCCCGCTCCACACGCCGTACACGTTCTGCGTCGGATCGGCGGGGCGGAACGTCGCGGCGCACCGGGGACCGTTCTGGGCGGTCCCGCGCGCCCGTCCGAGCAGCACGCGAGCGGGGGCGAAGGGGCGCAGCCCCTCACGGGCGAGCTGCTCGGGGAAGGCCCGGGGGTCGGCCGCCGCGTGGAAGGCCTGGACGGCCAGCCGCGCGGCCTGCTGGTGGTTGCCGTGGTTGCCGGGAGAGGGGGCCGGATCCATCGTCAGCAGGATCTCGGGCCTGGTCTGGCGGACGATCCGCACGACCTTCTCCAGCGTGTCGCCGCCCCAGACGCGGTCGGTCAGCGGCGCGCTCACCGTGTAGTAGAAGTCGACGTCGTCGAGGTTGAAGACCTCCCGCACGCCTGCCTTCGCCACCGCCGTACGCTCCTCGGCCTCCCTGAGCAGGCCGAGCGCCGGGCCCTCCTCGGGGCCGACGGCGTTGCCGCCGCCCTCGCCCCTGGTGACGGTGACGACGCCGGCGCGGACGCCGTGGTCCTCCTTCCACTGCCCGAGCGTCGAGAGGGTGAAGGCCTCGTCGTCGGGATGGGCGCCGACGAACAGCACGTCGAGATCGGCACGCGTCCCACCCGAGGCGGCGGCCTCGGCCCCATCCCTGGCGCCGGACTCGGTCCCACCTGGGGCGGCGGGCTCGGTCCCACCCGGGGTGGCGGTCTCGGTCCCGCCCGGGGTGGCGGGCTCGGTCCCGGCCTGCGTGGCGGGGTGCGTCACGGAGCCGGGCGGGGCTGGGTGAGCGTGGGAGCCCGCCGGGGCGGCCGAGCCCAGCGCGGGTACGGCCGGCGCCAGCGCCAGCAGCACCGCGACGGCCAGCACGCCCAGGCGATCCCCCGGCCGCGCGGCCCGCCAGGACGCGGTCGAGGGAGTCACCGTCCGCGAAGACGCGGAATGTATGGCCACCGCCCGGGGAGGCGCGGGAGGCGGGCACACCGCTCGCGGAGGCGTGGAAGGCGGAGACGCCTGCGGAGGCGCGGGCAGCGGATGCTCGGCGCGTGGAGGCGTGGAAGGCGGAGACGCCTGCGGAGGTGCGGGCAGCGGATGCTCGGCGCGCGGAGGCGCGGAAGGTGAGGGCTCGGCGCGCGGAGGTGCGGGGGCCGGGGGAGGAGCGGGAGGGGTGGGTCGCGGGTGCTGCGGATGGCGCATGGAACCTCCGGGATTACTCGCGGACCGCCCCCTGGAGCAGCCCGCGGATGAAATGGCGCTGGAGGAACAGGTAGAAGATCACGACGGGTGTGGCGACGATGACCGAGCCGGCGGCGAGGAGCGTGAAGCCGGAGGTGTACTGGCCCTGGAAGAAGGCCAGCCCGAGCGGCGCGGTACGCAGCGACTCCGAGGTCACCATGATCAGCGGGATGAGGAACTCGTTCCACGTCCACATGAAGACCAGGACGGTCAGGGTGACGATGGCGGGCCGGGCCGGTGGCACCAGCACCTGCCACAGGATCCGCCAGACCGAGGCGCCGTCGATGCGGGCGGCCTCGACGATCGCGCGGCTGCCGGTGCGGAAGTAGGCCCGCATCCAGAACGTCCCGAACGCCACCGACAGCGCCACCTGCGGCAGCGCGACCGACCAGAAGGTGTCGGTCAGGCCGAGCGCGCGCAGGTCGAAGTAGAGCGGTACGGCGATGGCCTCGCTCGGCATCATGATCCCGAGCAGGAACAGGTAGAACAGCACCGACCGGCCGCGGAAGCGCATCGTGCCGAACGCGTACCCGCTCATGATCGACAGGACGACGCTGACGACCACGACGAACGACGACACCGCGAGGCTGGTGGCCAGGTAGGTGCCGAAGCGGCCGACCTCCCACGCCGCCGCGAAGTTCCCGACGTGCAGCCCGGCCACGCTGAACCGCTGCCCGTCCGCTCCGGCGGCGTCGTCGGGGCCCAGCGCCGCCGACAGGATCGTCACCACGGGTCCCAGCGCGAACGCGGCGAACGCCAGCAGGATGACGTAGTTGGCCAGCCGTTCCCCGCGAGAGATCACGAGACACCCCTGTCGGCGAACCGGTTGATCACGAACGAGATCGCGAAGATGACGGCGGTGAGGGTGACGCCGACCGCCGCCGCCGAGCCGACCTGGCCGAGCTCGAAGGCCCGATGGTAGACCTCGTACGACGGCACCGCCGTCGAGTCGCCCGGCCCGCCGCGCGTGGTGACGTACACCAGGTCGAACGTCCGCAGCGCGGCGATCACGGTCAGGGTGAGCGCCACCGCGATCTCCCCGCGCACCGAGGGCAGCGTGACGGCGAAGAACTCCCTGACCGCGCCGGCCCCGTCCAGCCTGGCCGCCTCGTACAGCTCCACGGGGATGCGGCTCATCCCGGCCAGCAGCAGCACGGTCACCAGGCCGGTCTCGAACCACGTGCCGACCACGCCGACCGCCGGCAGCGCGAAGGCGTGGTCGCCCAGCCAGCCCCTGGTGAGCGCGTCGAGCCCGAGCGCGCCGAGCAGGTCGTTGAGCGTGCCGTCGGGCGCGTAGACGCGCCGCCAGGCGACGGCCACCACGACCATGGCGACCACCTGGGGCAGGAACACCACCGTGCGGAAGAAGGCCAGCCCGCGCACCTTGGCGTGGTTCAGGATCGCGGCCAGCGTCAGCCCGAGCGCCAGCGGCGCCAGCGCGTAGAAGACGATGAGGACCAGGGCGTGGGCGAAGGCGGCCCGCAGCCCCTCGTCCGCGACGATCGCGGCGTAGTTGTCCAGCCCCGCCCACCGGCCGGGGGTCAGGCCGTCCCACTCGAACAGCGACAGGTGCGCCGCCCGCGCGATCGGATAGAGCAGGAACGCCGCGTAGACCGCCAGGGCGGGCAGCAGGTAGAGGTAGGCGATCCCGCGCGGCTCCCCGGGCGGACCTCCCGGGCGCCTGGGGATGGGCCGGGACCAGGTCACGTCCGCCTCCGGACGCCCTGACCCGGGAGCGCGCATGGACGAGAGCGGCGTGGCCATGAGCTCGCGGTCACTCGTTGCTTTCGGCGAACGTCTTGTAGTCCTTCTCCAGCGTGGCCAGGAACTCCTGCGGAGCGACCTTCTCGGCCAGCAGGTCCTGCAGCGCCGCGCCGAGCGTGTCGGCGAAGGTCGGGGTGGCGTAGTCGAGGTAGGGCACCAGGCCGTTGCGCTCGGTGACGGCGCCGAACGCGGTGAACATGTCCTGCTGCGCGCCGGCCCCGACGCCGTCCTGCCGGGTGGCGTCGGCGATCGGCAGCAGGCCGTTGGCGGTGAGCACCTTCATGGCCTCGGCGCTGGTGAGGAAGTCGATGTAGGCCGCCGCCGCGTCGGGGTGGGGGCTCTTGGCCGTGATCGCGAACGGCAGGCCGGTGCCGCCGGTCGCCACGGGCGGCGTGCCGGGCGGCCGGACGAAGCCCAGGTCCTTGCCCATGACCTTCTGCAGGTCGGCGACCAGCCAGCTGCCGCCGATCAGGAAGACGCCCTGGCCCTTGCCGAACGCCTGCCAGGCGGCGTCGTAGCCCTGGCCGTTGAAGCCCTTGACGAAGTAGCCCTTGTCGACCCAGTCGACGAGCTGCTCGGCGGCCTTCAGGTTCTCCGGGGTGGTCCACGAGGCGCCCTTGCGGCCGAAGCCCAGGGCGGTGATCTTGGGGGCTGACACGTGCCGTGCCTGCACGGTGCCGAACACGTGGACGGCCGGCCACTTGTCGAGGTTGCCCAGCTGGAGCGGCACCTCGCCGGCGGCCTTGGCCGTGGCCAGCGCGGCGTCGAACTCCTCCCACGTCGTCGGCGGGCGCAGGCCGAGCCTGGCCAGCTTGGCGGCGTTGTACAGGATGCCGACGACCTCGCCGACCTGCGGCATGCCGTACAGGTCGCCGGTGCCGAAGATCTTGCCGTCGGGGGTGTAGCTCACGTACTGCAGGACCGACGGGGAGTAGCGCTTCCTCCACCCGTAGGCCTCGGCGTAGGCGTCCAGCGGGCGCAGCTGGCCCGCTTTCACGAACGCCCCCATCTGGGCGCGGCCGTTGTTGGCCTGCACCACGTCCGGCGGCTGGTTGCCGCTCAGCGCCAGCCGCAGCGTGGTGTTGAGGTCGTCGAAGGAGCGGGAGACCCGGTTGAGCGTGATGTTGGGGTACTTCTTCTCGAACGCGGCGTTGAGCTGCTTGATCTGGGCGGCCTGCCCGCCGCGGACCTCCTGGTCCCAGACGGTGAGCGTCACGGGGCCGAGGGCCGCGGCGTCGGTGCGCACCGCCGAGGCGGGCTGGGCAGGGGCGGGCGGGGCCGAGGAGCCGGGCGCGCACGCGGCCACGGTGAGGGCCAGGACCGCGGCACCGGCGACGAGGACGGCACGCGTCACGGCGCCGCGCGGCTCGCGCCCGCGCGCTGTTCGCGTCGTGGAGATCATGGGTTACTCCTTGTGGGCAGGCACGGGCGGCGTGTCCGGGTCCGCCGGCGGTCCTTCGGCGGCCTCGGGCGGCGTGTCCGGGTCCGCCGGTGGTCCCGTGGCGGCCTCGGGGTCCGGATCCACCGGCGGTCCGGTGGCGGCCTCGGGGTCCGGATCCGCCGGCGGTCCTTCGGCGGCCTCGGGCGGGGGAGCGACCATGCCCAGGTCGGCGTGCCTGGCGATGGTGGCCACGGCCCGGCGCACCGCGCCCATCGGGACGGTCGGCACCAGCCGGTCGAGGAAGCGGTAACGGCGGGCCAGCGACTCGGCGTAGGCGCCGCCGTGCCCGGCTCTCGCCCGTGCCGCGTGCCACCAGTCGGCGATGTCCCCCCAGCCCGGCGCGGCCAGCGACCCGCCGAACTGCTGGACGGCCAGCGCCGCGCAGAGCCCGGCGAAGGCCAGCCGGTCGGCCAGCGGCCAGCGGCACAGGGTGCCGAGCACCAGGCCGGCGCCGAAGACGTCACCCGCGCCGGTCGGGTCGAGGGCGGTCACCCGGGGGGCGGGCACGTAGGCCTCCTCGCCGGACAGGGAGTCGATGGCCATGGCGCCGTTGGCCCCGTCGGTGACCACGGCGAGCGGCACCAGGTCGGCGATCGCGTACAGGGCGTCGCGCGGGGTGTCGGTGCCGGTGTAGGCCGTCGCCTCGACCGCGTTGGGCATGAACGCGTGGCAGATCGTCAGCTGGTCCAGCAGTTCGGGACGCCACGTGCCCGAGGGGTCCCAGCCCACGTCGGCGAAGATGAGCGCGCCTTCGCGGTGGGCCAGCTCGGCCCAGTTGCCCTCGCCGAGCGGCTCGTCGCTGGCGAGCGCCGCGATCACCGCTCTGGACGGCGGCGGCGTGCCGATCATCTGCGTCGCCGGCATCGGCGCGGGGTGGCCGTGGGTCACCATGCTGCGGTCGCGGTCGACGGCCATGGAGACCGTCACCGGCGAGTGCCAGTGCGCGAAGCGCCGTGACCTGGACAGGTCGACCGACTCCTGTTCCGCCAGCGTGCGCCAGCAGAAGTCGGCGTAGTCGTCGTCACCGAACGCGGCGGCCAGCGAGGTGCGCAGGCCCAGCCTGCTGGTCGCGATGGCGAGGTTGGCGATGCCGCCGGGGCAGGAACCCATGCCCTCGGCCCAGATCTCGGTGCCTGAGACGGGCATCGAGGGCAGGCCGGTGAAGACGATGTCGAGGAAGACCGTGCCCGCTAAGAAGACGTCGAACCGTGGCCCCTCAGGGGTGCGCTGATCGGCGAGAGGGTCGTACGCCTGGACAGACACGGGAATGAGTCCTCCTCGACAGACCGTCTTGTGCGCAATCTTGCATGTTTCCTCGAGCACATCAAGTGCTTTGTGCGGCAAGCTGGTCAATGTTGCTCACTCATGCGCGTAAATGACTGATATGATCCCCCCGTGCTCCAGCACCTCAGGCATGCGGAGATCATGCGCCGGGTCCGCCTCGCCGGTGCCACCAGCGTGCTCGATCTCGCCAGGCAGCTCGGCGTCAGCCCGTCCACCATCCGCAGGGACCTCGAGGTGCTCGACCGCGACGGCACGCTGCGGCGCGTGCGCGGGGGCGCGCTCGCCGACGTCGACGCCGACGACGACCGCCCCTTCGCCGAGATGGCCGCGGTCGACGAGCGGGACAAGGAGGCGGTCGCCGTCCGCGCCGCGCAGATGGTGCACGAGGGCGACGTGGTCCTGCTCGACATCGGCACCACCACCATGCACCTGGCCCGCCGGCTGCGCGGGCGCCGCGTCACCGTCGTCACCTCCAGCCTGGCCGTCCTCGACGTGCTGCGCACCGACACCGAGGTCGAGGTGCTGCTGCTCGGCGGCATGGTCCGCCGGGCCTACCACTCGCTGGTCGGGGTGCTGACCGAGGCGGCGCTGAGCCAGATCTGCGCCGACCACGTCTTCCTCGGCGCCAGCGGCGTCCGGCCGGACGGCCAGCTCGTCGACACCACGCTCGCCGAGGTGCCGCTGAAGCGTGCCATGATCGCGGCGGGCGAGCGCGTCGTGCTCCTGGCCGACCGGCACAAGTTCCCCGGCACCGGCGCCCTGCGGGTGTGCGGCCCCGAGGACATCGACGTGATCGTCACGAACGAGGGCGCCGACGAGAGGACGCTGCGCGCCTGCGCGGCGGCGGGCACGGAGGTGGTGCTCGCGTGATCGTCGCCGCCGCGCGCGAGCCCCTGCCGAGACCGGGCGGCGGACGGGGAACGCGATGAAACTGGCCGTTCTGGGCGGCGGAGGCTTCCGGGTGCCCCTCGTGTACGGCGCGCTCCTGCGCGACACCGCCACCCCGCGGGTGGAGGAGGTGGTCCTGCACGACGTGTCGGAGGAGCGGCTGGCGGCCATCCGGCACGTGCTCGACCAGCTCGCCGCCGGACACGACCGACCGCCCAAGGTGTGGGCCACCACGGACCTGGACGCCGCGCTGCGCGAGGCCGCCTTCGTCTTCTCGGCGATCCGGGTGGGCGGGCTGGCGGGCCGTACGGCCGACGAGCGGGTCGCGCTCGACCTCGGCGTGCTGGGCCAGGAGACGACCGGGCCAGGCGGCATCGCCTTCGGCCTGCGCACCGTGCCGGTGGCGGTGCGCGTGGCCGAGCGGGTGGCCGCTCTGGCCCCGGACGCCTGGGTCATCAACTTCACCAACCCGGCCGGAATGATCACCGAGGCCATGCAGGGGGTGCTCGGGGACCGCGTGGTCGGCATCTGCGATTCCCCGATCGGGCTGGTCAGGCGCGCCGCCGCCGCCCTCGGGCTCGATCCGGCCCGGGTGTCGCCCGACTACGTGGGGCTCAACCACCTGGGCTGGCTGCGCGGCCTCACCCATGACGGCCGCGACGTGCTGCCGGACCTGCTCGCCGACGACGCCGCGCTGCGCCGGGTGGAGGAGGCCAGGATCTTCGGCGGCGACTGGGTGCGCACCCTCGGCGCGCTGCCCAACGAGTACCTGTACTACTACTACTTCACCCGCGAGTCGGTCGCCGCGCTCCGCGGCGCCGCGCACACCCGTGGCGAGGCCCTGCTCGGGCAGCAGGACCGGTTCTACGCGGCGGTGCGCGAGCGGCCCGAGCACGCCCTCGCCGCCTGGGGCAGGGCGCGCAGGGAACGCGACGCGACGTACATGGCCGAGGCCCGCGACGCCACCGCCGCCGGCGAGCGCGACGTCGCCGACCTGGAGGCGGGCGGGTACGAGGGCATCGCGCTCGCCCTCATGGCCGCCATCGCGCGGGGGGAGCCCTCCACCATGATCCTCAACGTCCGCAACGGCTCCGCGGTGCCGGGCCTGCCCGAGGAGGCGGTCGTCGAGATCCCCTGCCTGGTCACCGGTGCCGGAATCCGGCCGCTGGCCACCCGCCCGCTGCCCGGCCGGTTCCTGGGGCTCGTGCAGCAGGTCAAGGCGGTCGAGCAGACCGCCATCGCGGCCGCCCTGTCCGGCTCGGCCCGCCTGGCCGTCGCGGCGTTCGCGCTGCATCCCCTGGTCGATTCGGTGGCCACGGCGCGCGCGCTGCTGGACGGCTACCGCGCCCGCATCCCCGAGCTGGCCGCCGTCCTGCCCGGTCCGGCCTGACGCCGCGCCCGCATCCCCGAGCCGGCCGCTGTTCCCTATCCGGTCCGGCCTGACGCCGCAGCCGCATGACCGGGCCGGCCGCTGTCCCCGGTTCGGTCCGGCGCCCGTGTCCCCTTTCCCTGGCGCCGCCGAAAGCCCGCCGTTCCCGACGTTCGCGTTCCGGCGAATTCCCGAGGCGGCGCGTGTCGGTCCGGCCGGTTCCCGTTCGTCGGTGAGGCGAACAGCCTTCAGCGAAGGGGAACCCGATGAACGACATCAGGGCGGCCGTCGCCGCCGAACGCCGCGACCTCGCGGACGTGCTCGCCGGTCTGTCGGACCGGCAGTGGGACCAGCCCAGCCTGTGCGCGGGATGGCGGGTACGGGAGGTGGCGGCCCATATGACCACGCCCTTCCGGTACTCGCTGCCGAAGGTGGTGCTCGGCCTGCTCGCCGCCCGCGGCGACTTCAACAGGGCTGCCGACCGGTTCGCCAGGCGTGACGCGGTCACGATGACGCCGCGGCAGCTCACCGCCTCGTTGCGCGACAACGCGACCCACCCCTGGAAGCCCCCGGGCGGCGGCCACGAGGGCGCGCTGAGCCACGACGTGATCCACGGCCTGGACATCACCGTCGCGCTGGGCCTGGACCGGAAGGTGCCCGAGGAGCGGCTCAGGCCCGCCCTGCCGGTCAGCGCCTCCGACAGGGGCGTGCTGTTCTTCAAGGTCGACCTCGCCGGCGTCGAGTTCCGCGCCGACGACCTCGACTGGACCTTCGGGACGGGCACGCCGGTCCACGGCTCGGCACAGGACCTGCTGCTGGCGATCTGCGGCAGGAAGCTGCCGCCCGGCAGGCTGCGCGGCGCCCCGGCGGCACGCTTCACCCGCGCCTGACCGGAACGCCGCCACACCCGGCGCTCCGCGTCACGAGCCAGCGGTCCGGCCAGGGGCCCGCGTCACGAGTCGGCGGTCCGGCCAGGGGCCCGCGTCACGAGCCGGCGGTCCGGTCAAGGTCCGCGTCACGAGCGGTCCGCCGGGTCCGCGTCACGAGCCGGTCCGCTCGGGTCCGCGTCACGCGTCGGCGGTCCGGCCGGGGGCGGCGGCGGGCCGGGCCCCGCTGTCGGCGTCGAGTTCCGCCCGCCACGGCGGTTCGGCGCCCACGCGGGTACAGGTCAGCGCGGCCACGTGCTGGGCCTGGTCGAGCGCCGCCGCCAGCGGGCCGGCGGGCAGGGCGGCCAGCCGGTCGCGCGCCAGCGCGCCGCCCTCGGCGAGCGCGGCCAGCAGACCGGACATGAACGCGTCTCCCGCCCCGACCGTGTCGGCCACCCGCACCTGCCGGCCGGGCAGGTCGACCGGCCCTTCCGGCCCGAGCGCGTGCACACCCGCGGCCCCGCGCGTCACGACGACGACGGCGGGCCCGCGCTGCCGCCAGCGGGCCGCGACGCTCTCGACCGGCTCACCGGGGGTCAGCCAGGCCAGGTCGTCGGAGCTGATCTTGACCAGGTCGACCAGTCCGATCCAGTGATCCAGCCGCGCGCGCAGGGCGGCCGGATCGCGGGCCAGCCGGGGCCGCAGGTTCGGGTCGAAGGCGAGGGTGCGCCGCGAGCGCTCCCGCCGCAGCAACGCCTCCAAGGTGTCGCCCATGGCCGGTACGGCAAGCGCCAGCGACCCGCTGACGTGCACGCAGGCCGTACCGGCCGGTAGCTCCGGTGGCAGGTCGGCGGGCTGCCAGGCGCCGTCGGCGCTGCCCGTGACGTAGAAGGTGTATTCGGCGCCGCGCTCCGGCCCGAGGGTGACCACGGCCAGCGTCGTCGGCTCGCCCGCCGGGACGGCGAGGCTCAGGTCGACACGGGAGTCCGTCAGGTGCGCCCGCAGGAGCCGGCCGAACCCGTCGTCGGCGAGCCGGGCGAGCATGGCGACGGCGACGCCGAGCCGGCCGAGGCCCACGGCGACGTTGGCCGGGCTGCCCCCCGGCCGGGCGACGAAGCAGCCGTCCCGCCGCGGCACCAGGTCGACCAGCGCCTCACCACAGGCCACGATCACGCGTCCGGCTCCTCTCCTGGTGCCTGGTGGTCAGGTGGACAGCCGCTGCCCGGTGACCGTGGAGAAGAGCCGCTCCTTGCCCGGCTGGATCCGCAGGCGGACCACCTGGCCCTTGGCGGGCGGCGCGTTCGGGTCCACGCGCGCGATGACCGTCCGGTCGCGCAGCGCCGGGTCGGTCGTGTCGGCGTACTGGCCGTAGAGGAAGGCGTCCGAGCCGAGCTCCTCGACGACCGTGACCGAGATCGGGAAGGTCGGCTGCTCGCCGTTCGTCTCCCCCTCGCCGACCACGTCGACGGCCTCGGGCCGGAAGCCGACGATGACGCGCTCGCTGCTCTCCTCCTTGAGCAGCTTGAGCGTCTCGCGGCTCAGCCGGATGCGCATCTCGCCCAGGACCGCCTCGTCGCCTTCGACGCCGTACTCGGCCAGGTTCATCGCCGGGGAGCCGATGAAGCCCGCGACGAAGACGTTGGCCGGATGCTGGTACAGCGCCAGCGGCGTGTCGACCTGCTGGAGCACCCCGTCCTTCAGGACGGCCACCCTGTCGCCCATCGTCATGGCCTCGACCTGGTCGTGGGTCACGTAGACGGTCGTGACGCCGAGCCGGCGCTGCAGGGCGGCGATCTGGGTACGGGTCTGCACCCTCAGCTTGGCGTCCAGGTTGGACAGCGGCTCGTCCATGAGGAACACCTTCGGCTCTCGGACGATCGCCCGGCCCATGGCCACGCGCTGCCGCTGACCGCCGGACAGCGCCTTGGGCTTGCGGTCGAGGAAGTCCTCCAGGTCCAGCAGCTTGGCCGCCTCGCGGACCCGCCGGTCGCGTTCCTCCTTCGGCGTCTTCATCACCCTCAGGGCGAACCCCATGTTGTCGGCCACCGACATGTGGGGATACAGGGCGTAGTTCTGGAACACCATCGCGATGTCCCGGTCACGCGGCGGCAGGTTGGTGACCTCCCGGTCACCGATGCTGATGTGCCCGCCGTCGACCCGCTCGAGACCCGCCAGCATGCGCAGGGAGGTGGACTTCCCGCATCCTGACGGGCCGACGAGGACCAGGAACTCGCCGTCGGTGATGTCGAGGTCGAGGGCGTCCACCGCGGGCCTGGTGGATCCGGGGTAGACGCGGGTCGCCTCGTCGTAGACAACTCTGGCCATCGGTGTCTCCTTAGTCGGCGCCGAGCCGGTGGCGGCCTGGTGACGGCCGCCGCCCCGGTCCGGGGCCGGTGGTGTTGGTGCTGGTGGTCCGAGCGCGCGCCATCCTCATCACTCCTGCGGCCGGACGACGGCCTTGACCAGGTCGGGATCGCGGCTGCCGGCCGTGAGCGCCTTCTCGACCTCGGCCAGGCCGTAGTGGCCGGTGACCAGGTCGTCCAGCCGCACCCTGCCCGAGGCGGCCAGCGCGATGGCGGCCGGCCAGGTGTTGGCGTAGCGGAAGGTCCCGGTCACCTCGAGCTCGCGGGTCTGCACGTACGACAGCGGCAGCGGGATCTCGTCGCCGCCCATGCCGATGAGGACGACCCGCCCGGCCCGCGCCACCTCGCGGACGGCCTCGCCGATCGCCGCCGGATGGCCGGAGCACTCGAGCAGCACGTCCGGCTCGAAACCGGCGTCCGCCAGGCGGTCGTCGCGGACGTTGAGAGTCGCGCGGGCGCCCAGGTCGCGGGCCAGCCCGAGCCGGGTGCCGGTGACGTCGGTGACCAGGACGTCGGTCGCGCCGAAGGCCAGCGCCGCCTGGAGGCAGAGCAGCCCGATCGGGCCCGCGCCGGTGACGAGCACGCGGGTGCCCGGCCCGACGCGTGCCTTGCGGCAGGCCCACACGCCCACCGACAGTGGTTCGATGAGGGCGGCCGCGTCGTCGGAGACGGAGTCGGGGACGGGGTAGGCGAACTCCTCGTGCACCACGACGTACTCGCAGAAGGCGCCGTCGATCGGCGGGGTGCCGAAGAAGCGCATCCGGGGGCACAGGTTGTACCGGCCGGCCCGGCACTGCGGGCAGGTGAAGTCGGGCACCCCCGGCTCCAGCGAGACCCGCTGGCCCGGGCGGTGGCGGCCCGCCGCGGCTCCGACCTCCACCACGGTCCCTGACGGCTCGTGCCCGAGCACCAGCGGGGACGTCACGACGAAGTCGCCGATCCGCCCGTGCTCGTAGTAGTGGACGTCCGAGCCGCACGTGCCCACCGAGTCGACCCGCACGAGCACCTCCCGGGGGCCGGGCTCGGGCCGCGGCCGCTCCTCCAGGAGGACCGTTCCCACGCCGTGCAGTACGGCGGCACGCATGGCTGCCTCCTACTCTCCGGTGACGGCGCCGAGGGTCAGGCCGGTGACCAGCCAGCGCCGCACGGCGAGCCCGGCCAGCATCATCGGCACGACCACGATGGTCCCGATCGCGGCGAGCTGGCCCCAGTCGACACCCGTCTGGGTGACCAGCTGGGAGGCGGCGATGGGCAGCGTCTGGGAGTTCGGGCCGGAGAAGACCACGGCGAACGCGTAGTCGTTCCAGGCGAACACCAGGCACAGCACGAAGGTGGTGACCAGGCCCGACTTCGTCAGCGGCAGGATCACCGTGCGGAAGGCCTGCCAGCGGGTGCAGCCGGCCACCAGCGCGGACTCCTCGAGCGACGGCGGCACCTCGGCGAAGAACGCGCTCATCAGCCAGATGGCGAACGGCAGGTTGAAGGTCAGGTACGCCAGCACCAGTCCGGGGATCGAGTCGATCAGGCCGAGCCCGCGGAAGATGAGGAACAGCGGCACCACGACCGCCGCGATGGGCGCCATACGGGTCGAGATGATCCAGAAGGCCAGGTGGCGTTTCCCGCGCATCTGCGTGCGGGCCAGGCCGTACCCGGCCAGCGCCCCCAGGGTGACCGCGAGCAGCGCGGAGATCCCGGCGGCCAGCACGCTGTGCCAGATGTACGGCACGAGGTTGTTCGCGCCGGTGAACAGGCCGACGTAGTTGTCCATCGTCGGCGCGAACGCGAACTTCGGCGTGGGCGCGGTCACGTCCGTGCGGTTCTTGAACGACGACATCAACATCCACACCAGCGGGACCAGCGTCCAGAGCAGGGCCAGCGCGAGCAGCAGCACGGTCAGCCACCGCGTGCTCCTACTGGTGGCCTCCAGGGGCGACTGCGGCACCCCGCGCGGGGCCGCGGTGACCGCCGGGCCGGCCGGCGCGGTCTGGGTCGTGCTCATCGGGTCAACCCCCTCACGTCGAGCAGGCGGACGAACGTACGGGCGATGATGATCGAGAAGGCCAGCATCGCCAGGCCGATGGCGGCGGCGTAACCGAAGTCGAAGAAGCGGAACGCGGTCTCGTACAGCCGGATCGGGACGATCTTGGTCGCGTCGGCGGGACCGCCGTTGGTCGTGACCCAGATGATGTCGAAGTAGCGGATGGCGTCCATCGAGCGGATCAGCAGTGCCACGAGCAGCACGTTGGAGATCGCGGGGAAGATGACGTACCGCAGTGTCATCCACCCTCCGGCGCCGTCGACGGCCGCCGCCTCGCGCACCGACTGCGGCACGCTCGACAGGCCGGCGAGGGTGATCAGGGCGATCAGCGGGGTCCACTCCCAGACGTCCATCAGCACGACGGCGATGAAGGCGCTGACCGGGCTGCCGAGGATGTCGCCCTGGTAGCCGAAGGAGCGCAGCACCCACGCGTACAGGCCGAAGGTGGAGTCGGTGAGGTAGCGCCCCAGCAGCCCGACGATGGACGGCGCGGCGAACATCGGCAGCAGCAGCAGGCTGAGCATGATGTTGCGGCCGTGCAGCACCCGGTACAGGCACAGCGCGATGGCCACGCCCAGCGTCATCTCCAGCCCGACGGTGAGGACGAAGTAGATGACCGTGCGCGCCCACGACATCCACATGTCGGCGTCGGTGAAGAAGCGCACCCAGTTGGTAAGGCCGACCAGGTCGAGCGACACCCCGCCGAGCAGCCTGACGTGGGAGAAGCTCATCGCGACGAGGGCCAGGAACGGCACGATGGACAGCGCGGCCAGCACGATCAGGCCCGGTGTCATCATCCTGCCCTCGAAGCCGATCCGCGGCTCGCGCGGAGCGGCCTCCTTCGGCCGGGCCGAGCGGCTGAGCACCGGTGAGGTGTCCGCGGCGTGTGTCATCTAGGCCACCCACCCTCGCGCCACGATCCGGTCCACCCGCGACTTGATCTCGCGCATCGCCTCCTCCGGCGAGGCGCCGCCGGTGAGCATGCGGGACAGCTGGGTGAAGATCGCGGTGTTGCACTCGTTCCACATGGGGATCTTGGGTCGCAGCCCGATCCGGTCGGGCCGCCAGGCCTCCCGCACCGCGGCGGCCGTGAGCATGTTGGGCATCGGCGAGGGCCGATGCTCGGCGGCGCGCACCTGCGGGAGCTCGTAGACGGAGATACGCGTGGGCGTGCCGCCGCCGGCCTTGCTCTGGAGGTTGGCCAGCTGCGTCTGCGGCGAGGTGGCCCACACCAGGAACAGCCAGGCCGCGCCGCGCTCGTTCGGCGGCGTGTTGGCGCTGATCCCGATCCCGGTGCCGCCGTACATGTTGGCCGTGCTGACCGGGCCCTTCGGCAGCGCCGAGTAGCCGGCCCTGCCGGGCATGACCTGCTCGTTGCTGGCCGCGAACTCGTGCCAGTTGGGGCACATCGCCAGCCTGCCACCCCGGAAGGCGGCGCCCACACCGTCCCAGTCCCACGTCGTGGAGGCCGGGTCGGCGATGCTGAGCAGCCGCTGGTAGAACTCCGCGCCGGCGATCGCGGCGGGGGAGTCGAGGCGGCACGGGCCGGGGTCGCGCGAGCCCAGGCGCCCCACTTCCTTGCCGTTGTCGAAGTAGTCGCCGCCGTAGGACCACAGCACGTTGCTGAAGTCGTTCATCAGCGAGTCGTGCTGGCGGGCCTGGTGGCCGGTGCCGTACTTGACGTCCTGCTTGGCGTTCTTGTTGAACCACTCGGCGATCCTGAAGTACTCCTCCCAGGTCCGCTCCCCGCTGGGCGTCGGGTCGAACCCGAGGTCGGCGGCCATGCGGTCGTGGTACTTGGCGAACAGGTCGCGCCGGTACTGCCAGATCATCGTCGGCGCGTCGTACGGCAGGGCGTAGACGGCCTGGGGGTCGACGAACCGGCCGGCCGCGTCCATCTGCGCCGGGATGAAGTCGGCGATGCCGCCGGGCAGGTCAGGCAGGCTCGGGTCGGCCTGCAGGGTCCGCAGGTCCACCAGGCCGCGCTGGTACGGCGCGAGCACCTGGTACGGATCGGCGTAGATCACCTGGTACTGGGAGTGGCCGGAGGCCAGGTCCAGGGCGACCCGTTGGACCAGCGCGGTGAGCTCGAGCGTCACGATCTTGACGTCGATCCCGGTCAGCGTGGTGAACGGGCGGGTGTTCGCGGCGATGGCCGCGGTCGGAGCGGTGTTCTCCGAGATGAAGTTCAGGGTGGTGCCCTGGAACTGGCGCCATGGGCCGGCACCGGCGGTTCGCGGCGCGTCGGTTTGCGTGCCGCAGGCGCCCGTCATGGCGAGCGCCGCCCCCGCGGCCAGCGCGCCACGAAGCACATCCCGCCTACTCGGCTCGGGCGGATAGCAGTCCACTGTCCACTCACCCCCGCACTCCAGGCAAAAAAAGGGCGCTAATGGCGGTCAACTGTCCTTGGGTGCCCTATATAAACGAATGTGTATTCTATTTTCTCGCAAACAAGATTTTGGGCTTCGGAGGAATGTGTCAGCAATTTGCACTTTCGCGCACGTCGAATCACCGGCCGGAAACGGCGCGGCCCCGGCCGGCCCGCCGAACCCCCGAACCTGGCCCTTGAACCTGGCCCCCGAACCTGCCCCTACGCGCGCCTTTCCCGCTCCGCCAGCTCCCGCACCGTCGCGCGGGCGCCCCGCGTGTGCAGGGACTCGAGCGCGCGCAGATACGGCTCGACGAACCGCTTGTCGTCGGCGAGGTCGCCGAAGAGGTCGCGATTCTCGATGAAGGCCGTGGGCCGCGTGCGCTGCGTTCTGGCGATGGGTGTCAGCCGGTCCTTCAGCGGATCGACGATCGTGATCGGCTCGCCCGCCTCGTCGACCCCCTCGGCGTACCGGGCCCAGCTGGCCACGACGGCGGCCGCGCGGGTGACCTCGCCGCCCCTGGCCAGCTGCTCGCGGACCACGGGGAGCAGCCACTTGGGGATCCGGTCCGAGGACTCGGCGCACAGCCTCGCGATGGTGTCGCGCACCTCGGGGTTGGCGAAGCGTTCGATGAGGGTCCGCTTGTAGTCCTCCAGGTCGACACCGGGGACCGGGCGGAGCGTCGGCGTGGCCTCGATGTCCATGTAGTCGCGCACGAACCTCGCCAGAGCCGCATCCGTGGCCGCCTCGTGGACGTACCGGTGCCCGCTGAGACGGCCGAAGTAGGCAAGCGCCTGGTGACCGGCGTTGAGCAGGCGCAGCTTCATCAGCTCGTACGGCTCCACGTCCGCGACCATCTGGACCCCGGCCGCCTCGAACGGCGGACGCCCGCTGGCGAAGTGGTCCTCCAGCGCCCACTGCGTGAACGGCTCGCAGGTGACCGGCCAGGCGTCGAGGACGCCGAACCGCTCGGCCACGGACGCGCGGTCCTGGTCGGTGGTGACCGGGGTGATGCGATCGACCATGGAGTTGGGGAAGGCGACCGCCTCCTCGATCCAACCGGCGAGATCGGCGTCGGCGAGCCGGGCGAAGGCCGTGAAGCTGCGCCGCGCGACGTCCCCGTTGCCCTGGATGTTGTCGCACGACATGACCGTGAAGGGCGCGACCCCCCGGGCGCGCCTGCGCCGCAGCGCCTCGGTGACGAGCCCGAACACCGTCGCCGGAGCCGCCCCCGGCTCCAGGTCGGCGCGGACGGCCGGAGCGTCGGCGACGAACTCGCCGGTCACGGGGTGGAAGTTGTAGCCGCCTTCGGTGATCGTGAGCGACACGATGCGGACGGCGGGATCCGCCATCTTCTCGACGACGGCCTCCGGATCGTCGGGCGCGAAGAGGAACCCGACGATCGAGCCGATGACGCGCGCCTCGAGGGTGCCGTCGGGGTGCTTCTGCACCAGCGTGTAGAGGCCGTCCTGCGCGTCGAGCGCGTCGC
This sequence comes from Nonomuraea sp. NPDC003754, assembly GCF_053605785.1. Lineage (NCBI taxonomy): Bacteria > Bacillati > Actinomycetota > Actinomycetes > Streptosporangiales > Streptosporangiaceae > Nonomuraea > Nonomuraea sp. NPDC003754. The sequence goes on along the minus strand of NZ_JBSGJX010000034.1, from coordinate 64,718 downwards.
GCATCCGCGCGTCGCCCGGCAGCACCCCGACGCCGCAGACCGCCCAGTCGTGGGCCAGGCCGTCGTTCATCAGCCGGTCCAGGTACATCGCCTGGTGCGCCCGGTGGAATCCGCCCACCCCGACGTGGACGATGCCGGCCGTGAGTCTCGACCGGTCATAGGAGGGAACCGCGACCTCCCGGGGAAGAGCCGCCACCGTCTCCTGCGTCAGCGCTGTCACCGCCATCATCCCCCTACCGGGCTCGACCGGCCCTCGCGGCGTCGACCACCTTCATCATTAATCTTCGCTCCTCGGCACCTACCCTTGACCGCGCGGGGACATGACGAGGCCATGGTGAACATCGGCTACACCCTGATGTCCGAGCAGACCCCGGCCCGCCAGCTCGTCGGCAACGCGGTGGCGGCGGAGCGTACCGGCTTCGACTTCGCCGTCATCTCCGACCACTACTTCCCGTGGCTGGAGGAGATGGGGCATTCGCCGTATGCCTGGTCGGTGCTCGGCGCCGTCGCCCACGCCACCCGGCGGCTGCCCCTCATGACGTACGTGACCTGCCCGATCATGCGCTACCACCCGGCCGTGGTCGCGCAGAAGGCCGCCACGATGGGGGTGCTGAGCGAGGGCAGGTTCACCCTCGGGCTGGGCGCGGGCGAGAACCTGAACGAGCACGTGATCGGCGAGGGCTGGCCGCCGGCGGACACCCGGCACCGGATGTTCGCCGAGGCCGTCGAGATCATCAGGCGGCTGTTCAGCGGCGACTACGTCACCTACAACGGCGAGTTCTACGACGTCGACTCCGCCAAGCTCTACGACCTGCCCGACGAGCGGGTGCCGATCGGCGTGGCCGCCTCCGGCGGCAGGTCCGCCCGGATCGCCGCCGAGCACGCCGACCTCCTCGTCGTCAACGATCCGATGCCCGAGGTCGTCGCGCAGTTCCAGGCCGCGGGCGGCGCCGGCAAGCCGATCTACGGCCAGCTCGCCCTGGCCTACGACAGCGACGCCGAGGCGGCGGAACAGCGGGCGCACCGGCTGTGGCGCTGGGCCGCGGCGGGCGGCTGGAAGGTCATGGCGGAGCTGCCGGGGCCGGTCAACTTCGAGGCGGCGGCGTCCTCGGTCCGTCCGGAGGACGTGGCGCGGAGCGTGCCCTGCGGCGCCGACGTGGACGCGGTCGTGCAGGCGGTGCGGGCGTTCGCCGACGCGGGGTTCACGCACGTGGCCCTCGTGCAGATCGGCGCCGACCAGCAGCAGCCGTTCTTCGAGTGGGCCGAGAAGGATCTCCTGCCCGCGCTGCGCGGCCTCTAGCAGCGGGATCGTCGTCGTCTCGCCGGCCGAAAAGTCGCGCCGGCACGCGTAAACGGCTTCACCGGGGTACGGGGCCGACATGCCTTTCGGTTTGTCGCTGCCCGGCCTACCCAGGCTGCCCGGCCTGCCCGGCCTGCCCAGGCTGCCGGGCCAGGATCTCGTGGCCGCACCGCTCAGGTGGGCCGCGGACAAGGCGGCGCAGGCGCCCGGCTGGGCCACCACCACCCTCGCGGAGCTGGCCGGCGTGCGCCGGTCGACGTGGACCTATCCGGGCCGGATCCACCTCGCGCTGTCGTGCCCGGTCCCCGAGCAGCTGACCGACGCGGTCGAGTCGGCCCTGTCGGTCCACCCCGGCGTCCGATGGGCGCGCGTCAACCTCGCGCTGGGCCGCGTGATCGTCGCCGTGGACGAGCCGCCGCCCTCCGTCGACGACCTCGTCGCCGTCCTGGACGAGGCCGAGCGGGCCGCCGTGGAGAAGGACCCGGCCATCACCGAGGGCACGTCGGCAGGGCCGCCGGTCGCCCTCGTGCTCGCCGCGGACGCGCTCGGGCTGGCGGTGACCGGCGTGGAGTGGCTCGTGCACCGGGCGCCCCTGCCGTCAGGGGTCGCCGGCGTCGCCGGCTACCTGAGCGCGGTCCCGCAGCTGCGCAAGGTGCTCGACGACTCGATCCCCGCCTGCCGGTCCTGGATGCCGATGGTGAACACGGCGATCCAGACACTCACCCCCGGCGGCACGGGCCTGGCCATCGACCTCGTGCAGCGGACGCTGCAGATCCGCCAGTCACGCGTACAGAACGACGTGTGGGCCGAGCGGGAGGAAGAGCTGACCGGCACCCCGGAACGCGCGCGCGCCCACGTGCGTGCCCCCGACCGGCCGCGGCGGCTGCCCAACGGGCCGATCGAGCGGCACGCCGAGAACGTGCTGTCCGGCAGCGCCATCGGCAGCCTGGCCGGAGGGGTGCTGACCGGCGACATGCAGCGGGGCCTCGAGGTCGCGCTGGCCGGACTGCCCAAGGCGTCGTCGGCGGGACGTGACGCCTTCGTCGCCGAGCTGGGCACGCTGCTGTCCCAGCGCGGCGTGATCATCGCCGGCTCCCAGGCGCTGAGCCGCCTGGACCGGGTCGACACGCTTGTGCTGGACGAGGACGTGCTGATCGCCGAGGACCTCATGATCGGCGAGGTGGCCGCCGCGGAGAAGGCCGACCACGAGGCGGTGGCCGCGCGGCTCCACGGTCTGTTCGAGCCGTCGGAGCCCGACCGGGTGCGCAGGGAGGGCGACTGGGCGCTCGGCCCCTACGACGAGCTGCCACGCAAGGGCTGGGCGGGCAGGTCGCACCACGACCGCTTCAGGAAGGGCGCCGCCGTCCACGTGCTGGCGCTGACGCACCGCGAGCGGCTCCAGGCCGTGATCGAGGTCGTGCGGGGGCGGGTGCCGGAGGCGCACGCGCTCGCCGTCGCCGCGCGCGGGGCGGACCTGCGGCTGGTCGAGGAGAGCGGCGAGGAGCTCGCCGCGTCGGTGCGCGAGCTGCAACGCCAGGGCGCCGTCGTCATGCTGGTGTCACGTGACGGCGCCGCGCTGGCCGCCGCCGACTGCGGCGTCGGCGTGTCCGGCCGCGACGGCCGGCCGCCGTGGGGCGCCCACCTGCTCGTCGGCGCCGACCTGGGCACCGCGGCGCTCGTCATCGAGTCGGCGCGCGACGCCCGGGCCGTCAGCGAGCGCGGCGTGACGCTCGCCAAGGCGGGCACCGGCGTGGCCGCGATCTACGGGCTGACCGACCGGATGAGCCGGGTGACCGGGCACGTGCTGTCGGCCGTGAACGGCGTGGCCGCGCTCTCGCTGGCGCAGGGCGCCTGGCAGGCCCACGCGAGCATGCGGCGGCCGATCGCGCCCGCCCTGTCCGTGACACCGTGGCACGCCATGCCGGTCGAGCGGGTGCTGGCCGTCCTGGAGACGCGGGACGGTGGGCTCAGCGCGGCCGGGGCGCAGGCGCGCCGCCGAGCGCGCGCGCCGGCGGCCTCACCGCTGGCGACGCTGGTGCGCGGTGTCGGGGCCGAGCTCGACAATCCGTTCACCCCGATGCTGGCGGCCGGCGCGGCGGGCTCGGCCGTCCTCGGCTCGCTCGTCGACGCCCTCCTCGTGGTCGCCGTCATGGGGGTCTCGGCCTTGGTGGGCGGCGTGCAGCGGACGGCCACCGCGAGCACCCTGGCCGAGCTGGCCGAAGAGACGAAGGTGCGCGCCCGGCTCCGGCGTGACGGCACGGAGAGCGAGGTGGAGGCGGGCGAGCTGGTGCCAGGGGACGTCGTCCTGCTCGACACCGGGCAGGTCGTGCCCGCAGACTGCCGCGTCATGGAAGCCGACGGGCTGGAGGTCGACGAGTCGTCGCTGACGGGGGAGTCGCTGCCGGTCCCCAAGGGCACCGGTGCGGTTCTCGCCCACCACGTCGCCGAGCGGAGCTCCATGCTGTACGAGGGGACCACGGTCGCCGCCGGCAGCGCCACCGCCGTCGTGGTGGCCGTGGGCGACGCCACCGAGTCCGGCCGGGCGATGGCCGCCACCGCCGGCGTCGAGCGGGTGAGCGGCGTGGAGGAGCGGCTGACGGCGATCACCAGGGCCACCACGCCCATCGCCATCGGCTCGGCGCTGGGCGTGACCCTGTCCGGCCTGCTGCGCGGCAGGCGCCTGCGCGAGACCCTCGGCGAGGGCGTCAACCTGGCCGTCGCCTCGGTGCCCGAGGGACTGCCGCTGCTCGTCAGCGCGGCCCAGCTGGCCGCGACGCGCCGGCTCGCCGCCGGCGGCGTGCACGCCCGCGACCCGGGGACCATCGAGGCGCTCGGCAGGGTCGAGGTGCTGTGCTTCGACAAGACAGGGACGCTCACGGAAGGCCGCATCCGGCTGGCCAGGGTGAGCGACGCCCAGCACGACAAGGACGTCGGCGCGCTCGACGACAGCCTGCGCGAGGTGCTCGCCGCGGCCCTGCGCGCCACCCCGCACTCCGCCGACGGGGACTACAGCCACGTCACCGACAGCGCGGTCGGCGAGGGCGCGGCCGAGCTCGGCGTCTCGCGCCAGACCGGCGCCGACGGCTGGGAGGAGATCACCGCGCTGCTGTTCGAGTCGTCCCGCGCCTACCACGCCACGCTCGGCCGGCACGGGTCCGACCGGCTGCTCAGCGTCAAGGGGGCACCCGAGGTCGTGGTGCCGCGCTGCGCCGGGCTCGACGAGGGGCGGCGGCGCGAGATCGAGGCCCGCGTCGACCACCTCACCTCGTCGGGGCACCGGGTCCTCGCCGTGGCCGAACGTCCCATGGACTCCGACGAGCTCACCGACGACGACATCGACGACCTGCGCTTCACCGGCCTCGTCGGGCTCGCCGACGTCGTCCGCGACACGGCCGGGTCGGCGGTCGCCGCGCTGCGCAACGCCGGCGTGCAGATCGTCATGCTCACCGGAGACCACCCGGGTACGGCCGGCGCCATCGCCGCCCACGTCACCGACGACCCTCACCCGCACGTCCTGACCGGCACCGACATCGACGAGATGGACGACGGCGCGCTGGACAAGACCCTCCCCGACGTGGACGTGGTCGCCCGCTGCACGCCCACCCACAAGGTCAGGGTGGTCGAGTCGTTCCAGCGCCTCGGCAGGGTCGTCGCGATGGCCGGCGACGGCTCCAACGACGCCGCCGGCATCCGGCTGGCCGACGTGGGCATCGCCGTCGGCTCCGGCGCGACCCCGGCCGCGCGGGCCGCCGCCGACCTGGTCGTGGCGGACGAGAGCCTGGAGACCATCATCTCGACGCTGGTCGAGGGGCGGGCCATGTGGGCCTCGGTCCGCGAGGCGCTGGCCATTCTCGTCGGCGGCAACCTCGGCGAGATCGGCTTCACGCTGATCGGGTCGCTCACCACCGGCCGCTCGCCGCTGACGGCCAGGCAGTTGCTGCTGGTGAACATGCTCACCGACCTCGCGCCCGCGCTGGCCATCGCCGTACGGGCGCCGTCGAAGGACGCCGCGGCGGCGCTGCTCGACGAGGGGCCGGAGACCTCTCTGGGTTCGGCGCTCACCCACGACATCGTGCGACGGGCCGTCTTCACCACCCTGGGCGCCGCCACCGGCTGGACGCTGGCCAGGCTGACGGGACCGCAGGCCCGGGCCCGCACCGTGGGGCTGGTCGCCCTCGTCGGCACCCAGCTCGCCCAGACGGTGATCGCGGGCGGCACGGGCCGCCCGGTCCTGCTCAGCTCGCTCGGGTCGGCGGCCGTGCTGGCCGCGATCGTGCAGGTGCCGGGGGTCAGCCAGTTCTTCGGCTGCGTGCCGCTCGACCCGCTCGCCTGGGGCACGGCGCTCGCCGCCGTGGCCGCCGCGGTGGTCGCGGAACGGTTCGTCCCCCTCGACCGGCTGCCCCTGATGAACCGCCTGCCGTGAAGTCCGCGCGCGGGGCGGCGAACCGGCGATGAGCAGCCCCACGGCCCGGTGGACCATCTCATGGCAAGCGCATAACCTACTGGTTACGCTTTCCGCCATGGACGAGGTGGCCTCGGCGATCGCCGACCCGGTACGGCGCGGCATCCTGACGATGCTGCGAGACTCACGGCTGCCCGCGGGCGAGATCGCCGATCGCTTCCCGATCAGCCGGCCGGCCGTGAGCCGCCACCTTCGGGTCCTGAGAGAGAGCGGTCTGGTCCGGGACGAGCTCGTCGGACGGCAGCGCTTCTACGTGCTCGACGCCGACCGGTTCACCGAGCTGGCCGCATGGCTGGCCCAGTTCGTCCAGCCCTCGGCCTGGGAGCGGCGCCTCGACGCGCTGGAGACGGAGGTCTACCGCACCCGCCGCGAACGCCGCCGCGACCCGGGCGACCACGAGAAGGAGGACACGGCATGACCCCCAGACCCACCGCACGCCTGTTCCGCACCCGCGACGGCAGCGACCTCGTCTTCATCCGGACGTTCCGCGCGTCCGCCGAGGACGTGTGGGCCAGCGTCACCGAGCCCGACCGCACGGCCCGCTGGTTCGGGGCGGTGGGAAGGCGAGGCCGCGCCCGGCCGCACGATCAAGCTTCAGGCGGCGTTCGAGGAGAACGCGCCGTGGAGCGACGTGCTCGTCGAGGCGTGCGACCCGCCACGGCGGCTGGCGCTCTCGACGACCGACCAGTATGGGACCTGGCGGCTGGAACTCCTGCTGTCCGAGGCGGTCGGCGCGACCGAGCTGCGGCTGGTGCAGCACCTCGTCACCGAGGAAGGGCTCGGCGAGGTCGGGCCGGGCTGGGAGTACTACCTCGACATGCTCGTGTCCGCGCGCGACGGCTCGCCTCGGCCCGACTTCGCACGCCGACTACTACCCCGCGATGGCGAGCTACTTCGCGGACCTGCCCGCCCAGCACGGAGGGTGAGCGTGTGGCGCCGCTCACCAGGACGGATCAATCATCACACGTGCCACATCTTGATCAGAGAAGGCGGATCGTACGATACTGCGGCGGAGAGTCACCTATGTCGCAAGAGTTAGCTTTTGCGACGCGTGTTGCTCCCTGACATGTTTGGAGTGGGGATCATCGCCATGTCGGTTGCCGCGGGCGCTGTCGCGACCACACCACGAATCCTTCCCTTCTATCGGGCCATCCCCCGCCTCATGAAGGATCCTGTCACCGAACTGGCCAAGATGGCCACCGAGGCGGGCGGTCAGGTCGTCCAGCTCGGCCTCGGCCCGTTCAGGCCATACCTGGTGACCCACCCCGCCCATGTCCAGCGGGTACTGAAGACCGACTGGACCGGGTTCGTGCGCGAGGGCATGTTCTGGCGGCCGCTGCGTCGCGTGACCGGCCAGAGCATCCTCGGGGAAGGTGAGGGCTGGGAGTCCAGCAGGAAGATCCTGCAGCCGCTCTTCACCGCCAGGTACACGGCCTCGCTGGGCGAGGACATGGCCGACATCATCGCCGATTCCATCAGTGAACTGGAGGAGCACGCGCGAACCGGCCGGCTGGTCGACGGCGGTTACCAGATGACGACCATCGTCAACCAGGCCGTCATCAAGGTGCTCTTCGGTGGCCGGATCTCCCGCGACATCGCCGAGCGGCTGGCGCCCGAGCTCGCCACCTGCGCCACGTCGATAGCCTTTCGGCTGCTGTTCCCCTTCGTGTCCTACTCCATCAAGGTGCCAGGGGACCGCGCTTTCCTGGCCGCCGCACAGAAGATCGACGAGATCGTCTACCCGCTGATCGATCAGGCACGCGCCGAGAAGAGCACGAGGAACGAGGTGGTTGCGGCGCTGATCGAGGCGCGGATGGCGCACGGCGGCGAGGCGGATGCCCGGCAGGTCCGCGACGATCTGGTCAGCATCTACGGGGCCGCCTCGGAGACCACGGCCATGTCGCTGACCTGGCTGTGGTCCGTCCTGCACGACCACCCCGACGTGTATGCCAGGCTGCTGGAGGAGATCGACGAGGTAGTGGGCGAAGGCCCCATTCGGCCGGCGCACGTGCCCAAGCTCGTGTATCTCCGGATGGTCCTGCAGGAGTTGCTGCGTGTCTACCCGTCAGCCTGGATCATTCCGCGCCAGGCGGTGGCCGACACCGACATCGGCGGAGTCAGGATCAAAGCGGGCTCACAAGTGCTGGTCAGCCCGTACGCGACCCACCGGTTGGCCGAGTTTTGGGACCGGCCGCTGGAGTTCGACCCTGAGCGCTGGGCGACGGAGAACACCGAGCGGCGGCACCGTTACAGCTTCATCCCCTTCGGCGCCGGCCCGCACGTCTGCCTCGGCCAGCACCTGTTCTACGTGGAAGCCCCGCTGGTGATCGCCAACCTGCTGCGCAGGTACCGGGTGGAACTGACCAACCCGCAGCGCCTCACGCCCGTGCCGGGCGCGTCGGTGCGGCCGAAGGAGAAGCTCATGCTGAAGCTGGTGCCGAGGGCGCGGGACTGACGGGTGAGCGAGCGAAACAGACCGGTACGGCCGACGGAGGTGGGCGGGTGAGCATCACCGCTCAGGGAGTACCGGAGACGATCCCGGCCGCGGACGCGCTGCTGACCGATCTCATGCGCAGGCCGTGGGGCCAGGTCTCCCCGTCGGTCTACGAGACCGGCCGGCTGGTCACCCTGGCTCCGTGGCTGGTCGGGCACGAGGAGCGGCTCGCCTTCCTGGTGGCCACCCAGCGGCCGGACGGCAGCTGGGGGGCGCCGGACGGCTACGGCCTCGTGCCGACGCTGAGCGCCACCGAGGCGATCCTGTCGGCGCTGCTGCGCGACGACCACGGCGCCCCCGGCGCCGACCGGCACCCCTTCGAGTCCGAGGACGGCGACCGGCACGGCCTCGAAGGGGCTGAGCGGCACGGCCTCGAAGGGGCTGACCGGTACTCCCTCGGCGAGGCCGACCGGCGCCGCCTCGAGGAGGCGGCCCGGCGCGGCCTGCGTGCTCTGGCCGACTACCTGGGCGCGCGGCGGGAACTTCCCGACATGCCGGCGATCGAGCACATCGTGCCCTCGCTCGTGGCGCTCATCAACCAGCACGTGCAGGCGCTGCCCGGCCAGCCGCCGCTGCCGCTGCCCGACGACATGAGCTACGACACGCTCGCGCTGATCAGGTCGTGGATCGCGGCGGGGACGGAAGTCCCGGAGAAACTGCTGCACGCCCTGGAGATCGCGGGCCCGGCGGCCAGCGGCGCGCCCGCGGTCGCCCCGACGGCGATCGGCACCGTCGGGGCCTCGCCCGCGGCCACCGCGGCCTGGCTGGGAGAGCGCGGGTGGCGCGACGCGGACGACCCGGCGCGCGGCCACCTCGAGGCGCTCGCCCGGCGGCACGGCGGCCCCGTGCCCGTCGGGGTGCCGATCACGGTGTTCGAGCGGGGCTGGGTGCTCAGCTGGCTGATCCGCGCCGGAGTGCCGATCGACGTGCCGCCGGAGATGGTCGCCGATCTCAGGGCGGCGATCGGGCCCGCCGGGACGCCCGCCGGACCGGGGCTCCCGGCCGACGCCGACACGACGTCGGTGGCGCTGTACGCGCTGTCGCTGCTCGGCGCGCCGTACGAGCCGGACAGCCTGTGGGTCTTCCACTCCGGCACGCACTTCTCCACCTGGCCGGGGGAGCAGGGCTCCTCTGTCAGCGTCAACGCGCACGTGCTGGACGCCTTCGGCCAGTACGTCGCGCGCCGTCCCGCCGCCGCCGACCGCTACGGCGCGGCCATCACCGGAACGGCCGAGTGGATCCGGGACCGGCAGCGGTCCGACGGGAGCTGGGACGACCGCTGGCACGCGTCGCCGTACTACGCCACGGCCAGCTGCGCGCTGGCCCTCGACGAGTTCGGCGGCGAGGAGTCGGCGGCTGCCGTGCGCGCCGCCGCCGACTGGGTGCTGGACGGCCAGCGCGCCGACGGGTCGTGGGGGCGGTGGGAGGGCACCGCGGAGGAGACCGCCTACGCCATGATGACGCTGCTGCTGACCGGCCCGCGCGGGAGCGACCCGCGGCGTGCCGAGGCGGCGGCCCGCGGCCACGCCCATCTGGTGCGCTCGGCGGGTGCCGACCATCCGCCGCTGTGGCACGACAAGGACCTCTACACGCCGGTCGCCGTGGTCCGCGCCGCGGTGCTCGCCGCCTCCTACCTCGCCCAGCAGGCCTGCTAGGCCTCGTAGCCCTCGGCGTCGGCGGCCAGTTCGCCGACGGTGTAGGCGTGGGTGTCCCTGGCCAGGTACCAGTGGTTGTTGAACGTCACACTCCGCCGCTGGCCTTCGGCGATCCGTTCCAGTGCGGCGGGTATCGTCGCCAGCTCCGCCCGGAACGCCGCCTCCAGCTCGTCTATGGCGGTCATGACCTGGTGAACCGCCGCCGCGGCAGTCGTACCTGTACCCTCCAGAATGGCCACCGAGTTGGGCTTGCCCTCTGATTTCTCCCTCTCAAACGTCCTGATGTCGTTGGCGAGCCGGACACATGACGCGCCAAGCCGCGTCGTGGCCTCGACCGATGTCCAGTGTGAGGCGTCGGCGGGGAGGGGGCCGCAGACGGCCAGGGCGGCCGACCACCAGGTGGGGTACAGGATGGTGAGCAGCCCGTTGGCGAGATAGTCGTCGTACGAAGGCCACGGTTGCTTCGCGGCGGCCCACGCCCGTTCCCGAGCCATGGCCGCGCCCGCGAGTTCCAGCTGCCGTGCCAGGTTCGGGGCGTGGACCGCCGCGCCGGCGTACCCGTGAAAACGGGCGCACCACCGCGTCCACGCCGCCACCACCTGGCCCATCGGTGTCTCGGACGCCTCACGGCCGGCCTCGCCCGACAGGATCGCGGGAAGCCGGGTGAAGAACGCGGTGAACTCGGGTTCGGACCACTGGCCTGCGATGCTGTCGGCGATGTCGTCGACGCCAAACAGGATGGCGGTCAACGCCGCGAGGTCGGCGATCTGGCCACGGCGTGCGCGCGGAAACGCGGCTGCGGTCGTGAGGCAGCTGAAGGCCAGCCTGCTGGCCGAACTCTCACCGTCGGCGAACAGGACCGGAAAGGGACGCAGGAGCGCCGCGGCCTCGGGCACCGCGTCAAGCGCGGACCGAAGGACAACACCTCTGTCGGCTTCCGGTACGCCGGCAAGTTGGTTGGAGCTCTGGAGCAAGCGGTCCGCGAGGGGGTTGCGAATGCCGAAGTATGCCTCTGGGCTGGTGCCGCTCACTCGACGACTATATCCGTACACGATCTTACGCAGGCGTGAAAGTTACAATTGAAATCTTATTCTGTCAAGACATTTGTTGACTTGTATGACGATCATGACCCTTGCTAAAGTGCCGGGGTCGTTAGCGCCGCTATGCAACCATATGACTTCGCGGAGTAGGTACTATGCGCCCCCGCAATTCCCGCCTGCGCACCAAGATCACGGCCATGCTTCTCTCCCTGGCCGCACTCTGGGCGTTCGCGGCCTGGGTCACCCTGCGTGAAGGCATCAACCTGCTCTGGGTCGCACAGCTCGACAGCAGCGTGATAGGCCCCAGCGAGCCGCTGCTCGTCGAGCTTCAGAAGGAACGCAGAGCCTCAATGATGCATCTCGCGGAAGTCTCCACCGGATCCCAGGAGGAACTGCACAAGCAGCGCCAGCGAGCGGACAGGTTCCTGGCCGACTTCAGGACCGCGGCGCGGGCGGACATCGTCGAGTGGGCCACCGACGACGACGGCGAGCGGCGGCTCGACGAGCTGTTCGCCAAGCTCGACGGCCTCCCGAAGGTCAGGGCAGCTGTCGATGCCGGGCGCACCAGCCGGATCAAGGCCAGCAGCGCCTACGCCGACATCATCGACTCCTTTTATCCGCTGTACGGCTCGCTGGCCACCATCGATGACAAGACGGTCGCCAAGGACATTCGCACCCTCATGACGCTGAGCAGGGCGCGAGAGATCATGGCCACCGAAGACGCCCTGCTGGCCGGCGCGCTCGCCGCCGGGCGGTTGAGCGCCGAGGAGCACGCGCAGTTCATCAAGACCATGGGCGCCTGGCGCGTCGTCGCCGAGCAGGCGGCCGCCGAGCTGCCGAGCGCCGACCGGGCCGCCTACGACAAGCTTCTCAGCGGCCCGGTGTTCACCCGGCTGGGCGAGCTCGAGAACCTGCTCGCCGAATACGGCCAGAGCACCCAGAGCATCCCGTTCGGCGCCGAGCAGTGGAAGGCGACCACCGAGCAGGCCCTGGCCGACTTCAACACCATGGTGCTCACGGCCGGAGACGGCGTGGTCGACCGCGCGACGCCCGTCGCGGCCGGCGTCGTCGTGCGGCTGGTGCTGGCCGGCGGCCTGGGACTCATCGCGGTCATCGCCTCGATCGTCCTGTCCATCACCACGGCGCGGTCGCTGTTCGCGCAGCTGCAGAAACTCCGCGACGCGGCGCACGAGCTGTCCGACGAGCGGCTGCCCCGGGTGGTCGAACGCATCGGGCACGGCGAGCACGTCGACGTCGCCGTCGAGGCGCCCCCGCTCCAGTTCGGCGCCGACGAGATCGGCCAGGTCGGCCAGGCGTTCAACACCGTGCAGGAGACCGCCATCCGCATCGCCGCCGAGCAGGCCGCGCTGCGGCAGAGCATCCGCGACATCCTGCTCAGCCTGGCCCGCCGTACGCAGGGGCTGGTGCACCGGCAGCTCAGCGTGCTGGACGTGATGGAGCGGCGCGAGACCGACCCGGAGGACCTGAAGGAGCTCTTCCGGCTGGACCACCTGGCCATCCGCATGCGCCGCAACGCCGAGAACCTGATCGTGCTGTCCGGCGCCTCGCCGGCGCGTACCTGGCGCAACTCGGTGCCCATGGTCGACGTGGTCCGCGGCGCGCTGGCCGAGGTCGAGGACTACACGCGGGTGGACATCCTCCCGATGGGCGACGTCGTTCTCGTGGGCCGGGCCGTCGGTGACGTCATCCACCTGCTGGCCGAGCTCATCGAGAACGCCGCCTCGTTCTCCCCGCCCTACACCAACGTCCAGGTCGGCGGGCAGTTCGTGGCCAACGGCTACGTCGTGGAGGTCGAGGACCGCGGCCTCGGCATGAAGCCCGAGGACCTGGACGCCGCCAACGACCGCATCGCCAACCCGCCCGAGTTCCGCATCACCGGCACCACCGCGCGCCTCGGCCTGTACGTGGTCAGCCGCCTGGCCGAACGCCACGGGATCCAGGTGTCGCTGCGCTCCTCGGCGTACGGGGGGACCACGGTCGTGGTGCTGCTGCCGCGCGAGCTCGTCGAGACGGACCAGGGACGACCCGACGACGACCCGGAGGCCGACCTGCCCGCGGGTCTGCCGCGCAGGCAGACCGCGGCGCCCGCGGCCGGGCGCACGGCCACCTTCACCGCGCCCCGGCCGCGCACCGCGCAGCACTCCGACATGGCCCACCTGTCCGACCTGGCCCAGCTCTCCGAGATCGCACAGGTCTCCGACCTGGCACAGCGCTCCGGTACGGCCCAGCGCTCCGGTAGCGCGCAGCGCCCGCACCCGGATCTGGACCCGCACCCGGACCCGGACTCGCGCCCAGGACCGGACTCCCGCCCGCAGCTGGACCGCCGCCCGGTCCGGGACTCCCGCCCAGCGCCGGACTCCCGCCCGGAGCTCGACTCCCGCCCGGGGTCGCAGCCGCGCTCGGCGCCGCAGCTCCGCACGGTGCCGCCGCTCGGCGGCCCCGACACGACGCCCGCTCCCGGCGCCGCTGCGCCATCACCCGGCGCCGCGCCGTCCAGCACCGCGTCGCCCGCCGCCGACCTGCCCAAGTCCCCGCCGGCCGGCCGTACCCCGTCCGGGCTGCCGCTCAGGGTGCCCCAGGCCAACCTGGCCCCCGCGCTGCGCGACGAAGCCCCCGCCACGCCGCCGAGCCGGCAGGACGACGGTGACGAGCGCTCGCCGGAGGAGATCAGGGCCATGATGGGCTCGCTGCAGATGGGCAGCAAGCTCGGCAGGTCCGAGGCGGCCAAGCTCATGCAGGACGATCGGTCGGGAGACGACGAGTGACCAGTACCAGCCCAGATCTGAACTGGCTGCTGGACGATCTGATCAGCCGGGTCGGCAACACCGAGCACGCCATCGTGCTGTCCTCCGACGGGTTGCTGATGGCCTCCTCCGCGGGGTTGGAACGCACCGACGGCGAACACCTGTCCGCCGTGGCCTCCGGGGTGCAGAGCCTGGCCAGGGGAGTCGCCGAGCACGTGAAGGGCGGCGCGGTCCGCCAGACGGTCATCGAGTGGAAGTCCGGCTTCCTCATCGTCAGCGTGGCGGGGGAGCGGGCCTGCCTGGCCGTCCTCTGCGACCAGGCGGCCGACATCGGCCTGGTCGCCTACGAGATGGCCATGCTCGTCGCCCGCGTCGGCCAGTACCTCACCTCGGAGGCGCGCACCACTCTGGCGCAGGGCGGGGGCGAACGGTGAGCCGGCCGGACGAGCCCGCCGACGGCACCTGGGTCGATCCGCAGGTCGTCCGGCCCTACGTGGTCACGCGCGGGCGTACCCAGCCTGCCAGTGGCACGTTCGACATGATCTCCATGGCGCTCGCTCTGGGGCCGGTGCCGGGCCCGGAGTCCGGCCTGGACCCCGAGCACCTGTCGATCCTGCGGATCTGCCGCGTGCCGAAGTCCGTCGCCGAGATCGCCGCGGACCTCGACCTGCCCATCAACACGATCCGCGTGCTTCTCGGGGATCTGTACGAACGGAATCTCGTCTCCGCGCAGGAACCACACTACGAGGCGGACATGAACGACATGAACCTCTACCGGGCGGTGCTCGATGGCCTTCGGGCGCTCTGACGGGCCGCGCATGCCGACCGCGATCAAGATCCTGGTCGCGGGTGGCTTCGGCGCGGGCAAGACCACCATGGTGGGCGCGGTCTCCGAGATCAAGCCGTTGCGGACCGAGGAGGCCCTGACCGACCGCAGCGTCGGCGTGGACGACCTGTCCGGTGTGAGCGACAAGCGCACGACGACCGTCGCGATGGACTTCGGCCGCATCACGATCAGCAAGGACTACGTCCTCTACCTGTTCGGCACCCCCGGCCAGGAGCGGTTCTGGTTCGTCTGGGACGAGCTGGCCGAAGGCTCGCTGGGGGCCGTCGTGCTGGCCGACACCCGGCGCCTGGCCGACTGCTTCCCGTCGATCGACTACTTCGAACGGCGGGGCACGCCCTTCGTGGTCGCGGTGAACGCCTTCGAGGGCGCCCCCACCTACGAGCTGGACGAGGTACGGCTCGCGCTCCAGCTCAGCCCGTCGATCCCCATCGTGATGTGCGACGCCAGGAAGCGGCAGTCGAGCCGCGACGTGCTCGTCGCGCTGGTGAAGCACGCGGCCGAGATGCGCGTGGAGGCGGTCGGCGGCTGACCCGCGACCTCCGAGCCGCCTGAGCGTGGCGGCGGTCGGCGGCTGACCTGCGCATGCCGGTGGTCGGCGGCTGACCCGCGACCTTCGCACCGCGCGGCCCGGGCCAGGGCCCCGCGGCTGCGGGGTCGCCCCTCGCCGTCATGAATCTACTTTGTAAAGGGCCCGGGGTCCCTTCCGGCACAACTTGCGGAGTGTTTTGCTCCGCTATAGTGTGCCCACATATCGGAGTGATTTGCTCCGGTATGGAAGGGGACGGCAGCGGCGGCCCCTGCGTCGCGCCGAGCCTCGTCCCGGCAGGCGAGCCGTTCCCCGCTGACGGCCCGTGGCTCCGCACGGATGCGAGGAGAGCGAATGCACGACGACCGGGCGCACGACGGTGCCGCGACGCGGCGCGAGTTCCTGGGATGGCTGTCGAAGGCCGGGGTCCTGGTCGCCGGGGCGGGTGCGGCGACGGCGTCGTGGCCCGCGCCCGCCGGCGCCGCGACCGGCGGGCCGGGAGCCGGCATCACCGTGCTGCGCGACGCGACGGTGATCGACGGGCTCGGCGGGCCGCCCCTTCGGGACGCGACGGTCGTGCTGGCGGGCGACCGGATCGCGTGGGTCGGCCGGCGGACGGGCGCTCCCGTTCCCGCCGGGGCCAGGTCGGTCGACCTGCGCGGCAAGTACGTGATCCCGGGGCTGTGGGAGATGCACGCGCACACCGAGCTCGACAAGCTGGATCTGCACCTGCCGTTGTACCTGGCCAACGGGGTGACCGGCATCCGGGAGATGTGGGGTACCCCTGACCGTCACGACCTGCGGCGCAGGCTGGAGGCCAGCGACCTGGCCGGGCCGCGCATGGTGCTGGCGGGCAACATCCTCGACGGGCCGGAGTCGTTCCTCGGGGCCTTCCCCATCCGTACGGTCACCTCGGAGGCCGACGCCCACGAGGCGGTGCGGGAGACCCGGCGGGACGGTGCCGACCTGGTCAAGGTCTACTCCTTGCTGCCCCGGCACCTGTACGCCGCGATCGCGGACGAGGCCGGGCGGCAGGGCCTGCCGTTCGCCGGTCACCTGTCGGACCACGTGTCGCTCTGGGAGGCCGCCGAGCTCGGCCAGCGCAGCGTGGAGCACCTGTTCGGGACGTTCTTCGCGACGTCGCGCGACGAGGCCGCCTTCCGCCGCCTGATCGGCGGGACCCCGGTGGGGGCCAAGGGCGGGCCGTACCCCTGGTTCGTCTGGGTGCGGGAGCTGGAACGGCAGGCCGTCGCCACCTACGACGCGCGCAGGGCGGGGCGGCTGTTCGCCCGGCTGGCGGAGCGGGGCACCTGGCAGACCCCGACGTTGGCCGCGTCGCGTGTGTCCGCCTCGCCGGCGGGCACCTTTCGCGGCGACTGGCGGCTGAAGTACCTGCCGCGCGGTACCGAGGAGTACTGGGAGGGGGACCTCGGCGCCCCGGCCACGCCCGAGGAGGTCGCGTCGCAGCGTGAGTACTTCCAGGCGAGGTTGCGCGTCGTCGGTGAGATGCGCCGGGCGGGCGTGGGGATCCTCGCCGGGACCGACAGCAACCAGCCGTACGTCTTTCCCGGCTTCGGGCTGCACGACGAGCTGGGCCTGCTGGTCGAGGCGGGGCTGACGCCGATGCAGGCGCTGCGGAGCGCGACCTCGGACGCCGCGCGCCACCTGGGGTGGGAGCGGGACATGGGCACCGTCACCGCGGGGAAGCTGGCCGACCTGGTCGTCCTGGACGCCGACCCGCTGCGGGACATCGGGAACACGCGGCGGATCCACGCGGTGGTCAGCAGGGGCCGTCTCTTCTCCGCCGCCGAACGGGAGGGGATGCTGGCGGCGGTGGAGGCCGCGGCGAAGGAGCACCCGCCGGCGGGGACGACGGCCGCCGCGGGCGCGATGGCCGGATGCTGCTGACCGGCGACGGCGGCCCGGGGGCGGCGACGCGTTCAGCCGCCCGACTTCATCCAGCCGAACGTCCGCTCCACCGCCCGGTGCCAGTTGTCGTACTCGGTGGCGCGGCGCTCGGGCTCCATGCTGGGCAGCCACTGGGCGGCCCGGTGCCAGTTGCGGCGCAGCCCTTCCAGGTCCGCCCAGTAGCCGACCGCCAGCCCGGCCGCGTACGCGGCGCCGAGCGAGACGGTCTCGGCCACCATGGGGCGGACGACCGGCACGTCGAGCACGTCGGCGATGTACTGCATGAGGAGGTTGTCGGCGGTCATGCCGCCGTCGACCTTGAGGGTGCGCAGTTCCAGCCCTGAGTCGGCGTTCATGGCGTCGACGACTTCGCGTGTCTGCCACGCGGTGGCCTCCAGGACGGCTCTGGCCAGGTGACCCTTGGTGATGTAGGAGGTCAGGCCGACGATGACGCCGCGGGCCTCGCTGCGCCAGTGGGGGGCGAAGAGCCCGGCGAAGGCGGGGACGATGTAGCATCCGCCGTTGTCGTCCACGGTCCGGGCGAGGGTCTCGATCTCGGGGGCGCTGTTGATGAGGCCGAGCCCGTCGCGGAACCATTGGACGAGGGCGCCGGTGATGGCGATCGGGCCTTCGAGCGCGTAGACGGCGGGCTGGTCGCCCACCTGGTAGCCGACGGTGGTGAGCAGGCCGTGGCTGGAGCGGACGGGTTCGTGGCCGGTGTTGAGCAGCAGGAAGCTGCCGGTGCCGTAGGTGCACTTGGCGTCGCCGGGCGCGAAGCAGGTCTGGCCGAACAGCGCCGCCTGCTGGTCGCCGAGCGCGGCGGCGATGCGTATGCCCGGGAGCACGCGGCTGGCCAGGCCGTAGGTCTCGGTGGACGGCCGGATCTGCGGCAGCATGGCGCTCGGGATGCCGAAGAAGTCGAGCAGGTCGGGGTCCCAGGCCAGCGAGGCGAGGTCCATGAGGAGGGTACGGCTGGCGTTGGTGACGTCGGTGACGTGCAGGCCGTCCTGGGGGCCGCCGGTGAGGTTCCAGATGAGCCAGGTCTCCATCGTGCCGAACAGCACGTCGCCCCGTTCGGCTCGTTCGCGCAGCCCCGGGGTGTTGTCGAGCAGCCAGCGGATGCGGGGGGCGGAGAAGTAGGTGGCCAGCGGAAGTCCGCAGCGCTTCTGCACCATCGAGGCGTCGGGGCGGGCGGCGAACTGGTCGACGAGTGCGTCGGTGCGGGTGTCCTGCCAGACGATGGCGCGTCCGAGGGGTGCGCCGGTGCGCCGGTCCCACAGCAGCGTGGTCTCGCGCTGGTTGGCGATGCCGATCGCCACCACCTGGTCCAGGCCGATGCCCGCCTGGGAGAGCGCTTCGGGTGCGATGCGCTCCAGGTTGCGCCAGATCTGGACGGCGTCGTGCTCGACCCAGCCCGGTCGGGGGAAGTGCTGTCGATGTTCGCGTTGCGCCACCGACACCAGGCGCCCTCGTTGGTCGAAAACGATGCAGCGCGTGGATGTCGTGCCCTGATCGATGGACATCACGTAGCGCATGACCATGGCATCCTACCTCGGCAGATGGGGGTGGAGGGGGGTCACCAGCGGGCCGCGCCGAGGTCCCTGGAGACCGCGCGCGCCGCGTCGCGTACGAACGTCACCAGGGCGGCGTTCGGCTGTCCTTTGGTGTCGCAGATGCGTTCGACGGCGCCGGAGATCCCGATGGCGCCGACGACGAGTCCTCCGTGGCCGCGGATGGGCGCCGCGATGCCGGCCTCTCCGATGGTCATCTCCTCGACCTCGACGGCCCAGCCGACCTCGCGGACCTGAGCGACGGTGCGGGCCAGCGCCTTCGGCTGCACGACCGTCCGGCGGGTGAAGGCTTCCAGGACGCCGTCGCCGAGGGCGGCGGCGGCGCCGACGTCGTAGGCGAGCAGGACCTTGCCGAGCGCGGTGGCGTGCATGGGCAGCAGCGCGCCCACGTCGAGTGTCTGCAGGGTGTCGTCGGGTCTGAAGACGTGGTGGACGATGAGGATCTGGCCGTCGAGGAGGGTGCCGATGCGGACGGCCTCGCCGCTGCGGGCGGCCAGCGCGTCGGCCCAGTTGATCGCCCGCGAGCGGAGCTCGTTGACGTCGAGGTAGCTGGTGCCCAGGTGCAGCAGGGCGGCGCCGAGCTGGTACTTGCCCGTCGCGTCGTCCTGTTCGACGAAGCCCACCCGCTGCAGGGTGCGCAGCAGCCCGTGCGTGGTGCCTCTGGCCAGACCCAGCGCGTTGGCGATCTCACCGAGGCCGAGCCGGCCTGAGCTGCGCGCGATGAGACGCAGGATCGCCGCCGCCCGCTCGATGGACTGAACTGGACCTGGCATATGCCCGATCGTAGTGTGGCCGACAGATGTTCGACAATGTCGACACCCATGAGCGGGCAATCTACGCAATCGCCCACAGACGTGGACTTTTGTAGCCTGCGTCATAGTTCTCAGACTCTAACCCGGCGCGGCATCGCTGACTAGTGTTCGACATTGTCGACACCTTGCCGTTGACCCTCCGTTTTCTCTCACCTAGCGTCCACGGCAACCGTGAGGCCGGTCACACCACCTGGGACGACTACTCACGGCGACGGTCCGCTCCCGCCTTCCGCCGGGGGAGCACGGCACTGTGAGGAGAGAGAAATGGCCGAACGACTCAAGGCCCGCGGACTGCTCGGTGAAATGGCCGCCGAGTTCGCGGGCACCATGATCCTGATCCTCTTCGGGGTCGGCGTGGTGGCCCAGGTGGCCGCCGCGGGGATCGGCGCGCACGACAGCATCGCGTGGGCGTGGGGCCTCGGCGTCACTCTCGGCGTCTACGTCGCGGCCCGCGTCAGCGGCGCGCACCTCAACCCGGCCGTCACGGTCGCGCTGGCGGTGTTCAAGGGCTTCTCGTGGCGCAAGGTCCTGCCCTACTCGCTGGCGCAGACCGCGGGCGCGTTCGTGGCCGCCCTGATCGTCCGGTTCAACTACGCCGAGGTGCTGGCGAAGGTCGACCCCGGCTTCACCATCAAGACCCAGGGCGTCTTCTCGACGCTGCCCGGCAACGGGACGCTGCCCGTCGGCACGTGGGGCGCCTTCCGCGACCAGATCATCGGCACGGCCATCCTGCTGTTCCTCAT
The DNA here is from genome assembly GCF_053605785.1 of Nonomuraea sp. NPDC003754. Classification (NCBI taxonomy): domain Bacteria; kingdom Bacillati; phylum Actinomycetota; class Actinomycetes; order Streptosporangiales; family Streptosporangiaceae; genus Nonomuraea; species Nonomuraea sp. NPDC003754. The sequence continues at coordinate 44,595 of NZ_JBSGJX010000034.1, read as the reverse complement.
CCTCGCCATCACCGACCTGCGCAACTCCTCTCCGGGGGCCAACCTCGCGCCCTTCGTGGTCGGCCTGCTCGTCGTGGCGATCGGCATGGCCTGGGGCACGAACGCCGGCTACGCGATCAACCCCGCCCGTGACTTCGGCCCGCGTCTGGCCTCGTTCCTGACCGGCTACGAGACCGCCTTCCACGACCAGTACGGCTCGCTCTACTTCTGGGTGCCGATCGTGGCCCCGGTGATCGGCGGGCTGATCGGCGCCGGCCTGTACGAGGTCCTGGTCGGCCGGTTCCTGCCGCCCGCACAAGAGCCCGAGGGCGCCCAGCCCGCGGCCAAGCCCGCCTACGAAGCAGTCTGAAACCCCCCACCCCATCCAGGAGGCACGATCGTCATGGCCGACTTCATCGGAGCCGTCGACCAGGGAACGACCAGCACCCGCTTCATGATCTTCGATCACGGCGGGAACGAGATCGCCCGGCACCAGCTCGAGCACCAGCAGATCATGCCGCAGGCCGGCTGGGTCGAGCACAACCCGACCGAGATCTGGGAGCGCACCCGCGCGGTGATCGAGACCGCGATGAACCAGGCGAACCTCGTCGCCTCCGACCTGGCCGCGCTGGGCATCACCAATCAGCGCGAGACCACGGTGGTCTGGAACAGGGTCACCGGCCGGCCGTACTACAACGCCATCGTCTGGCAGGACACCAGGACCGACCGGATCGCCGCCGCCCTGGACCAGGACGGCAGGGGTGAGGTCATCCGCCGCAAGGCCGGGCTGCCCCCGGCGACCTACTTCTCCGGCGGCAAGATCCAGTGGATCCTGGAGAACGTCGACGGCGTGCGCGAGGCGGCCGAGGCGGGGGACGCCCTCTTCGGCACCACCGACACCTGGCTGCTGTGGCACCTCACCGGCGGCCCCGACGGCGGCGTGCACGTCACGGACCCGACCAACGCCAGCCGTACCATGCTGATGGATCTCGAGACGCTCGACTGGGACGACGAGTTGCTGTCGTTCTTCGGCATCCCCCGGCGGATGCTGCCTGAGATCAAGCCGTCGTCCGACCCCCGCCTGTACGGCACGACCCTGGCGGGCGGGCCGCTCGGCGGCGAGGTCGCCCTGTCCGGCGACCTGGGCGACCAGCAGGCGGCCACCGTCGGCCAGGTCTGCTTCTCGCCCGGCGAGGCCAAGAACACCTACGGCACCGGCAACTTCCTGCTGCTCAACACCGGCCACGAGCCGGTCCGGTCGAAGCACGGCCTGCTGACCACCGTCTGCTACCAGTTCGGCCAGGACAAGCCGGTGTACGCGCTGGAGGGCTCGATCGCGGTCACCGGCTCGGCGGTGCAGTGGCTGCGCGACCAGCTCGGCATCATCTCCGGCGCGGCGCAGAGCGAGGCACTGGCCGCGCAGGTCGACGACAACGGCGGCGTGTACTTCGTGCCCGCATTCTCCGGGCTGTTCGCCCCCTACTGGCGCTCGGACGCCCGCGGCGCCATCGTCGGCCTGTCCCGCTTCAACACCAACGCCCACGTGGCGCGGGCCACCCTCGAGTCGATCTGCTACCAGAGCCGCGACGTCGTCGAGGCGATGCGGCAGGACTCCGGCGTCGCCCTCGACGTCCTGCGCGTGGACGGCGGGGTCACCGCCAACAACCTGTGCATGCAGCTGCAGGCCGACATCCTCGGCGTCCCGGTGTCCAAGCCGGTCGTGGCCGAGACCACGGCGCTCGGCGCCGCGTACGCCGCCGGCCTGGCCGTCGGTTTCTGGGAGTCGACCGACGAGCTCAAGCGCAACTGGAACGAGGACCGGCGCTGGCAGCCGACCTGGTCGGAGTCGCAGCGGTCCCGTGGATACGCCGGCTGGAAGAAGGCCGTCTCCCGCACCCTCGACTGGGTCGAGCTGGACTGACTGGCGGATCCGCGGGGGCCGGCCAGGTCCCCGCGGGTCCATCCCTCTGATCGACGCAAGGAGTTCTGCAATGACGTCTGTACCGCTTGGCCCGGCCCACCGCGCCGCCACGCTGCAGAGGATGCGTGAGACCGAGTTCGACGTGCTGGTCATCGGCGGCGGAGTGGTCGGGGCCGGAGCGGCGCTGGACGCGGTGTCCCGCGGCCTCACCGTCGCGCTGGTCGAGGCACGCGACTGGGCGGCCGGCACCTCCAGCCGGTCGAGCCGGCTGATCCACGGCGGCCTGCGCTACCTCCAGCAGCTGGACTTCCGGCTGGTCAGGGAGGCGCTCAAGGAGCGCGGCCTGCTGCTGACCCGGCTGGCGCCGCACCTGGTGCGGCCGGTGCCGTTCATGTTCCCGCTGCGGCACCGGGTGGCCGAGCGGCTCTACGTCGGCGCGGGCCTGGCCCTCTACGACGTTCTCGGCGGCGCCCGCACCATGCCCCGCCACCGGCACATGAGCCGCAGGAAGGCGCTGGCGGTGGCTCCCGGCCTGCGCCCCGAGTCCCTGGTCGGCGCCGTCCAGTACTTCGACGCGAAGGTGGACGACGCGCGTTTCACCATGATGCTCGCGCGCACCGCCGCCCAGTACGGCGCCGCCGTCATGACCGGGGCCCGCGTCACCGACCTGGTCCGCGACGGCGCCCGGGTGAGCGGGGCGCGCGTGCGCGACCTGGACAGCGGCGAGGAGATCCACGTCCGCGCCCGCCAGGTCGTCAACGCCACCGGCGTCTGGACCGACGAGACGCGCCAGATGGCCGGCGCCGACGGCAGGCCCACCGTGCAGGCGTCGAAGGGCGTCCACATCCTGGTCCGGCGCGACCGGATCCGCCTGGACACCGGCCTGATCATGCCGACCGAGAAGAGCGTCCTGTTCGTCATCCCCTGGGGACGTCACTGGATCATCGGCACCACCGACACCGCCTGGCGCCTGGACAAGGCGCACCCGGCGGCCAGCGGCGCCGACATCGACTACCTGCTCGACCACGTCAACTCGGTGCTGGCCACCCCGCTGGCCAGGGAGGACGTCGAGGGCGTCTACGCCGGCCTGCGCCCGCTGCCGGCCAGGGACGCGGCCAACACCGCCACGCTGTCGCGCGAGCACGCGGTCGCCCGTCCGGCGCCTGGCCTGGTGACCGTGGCCGGCGGCAAGTACACCACCTACCGGGTGATGGCCAAGGACGCCATCGACATGGCGGTGCGGGAGCTCGGCGGCGCGGTGCCCGCCTCCGTCACCGACCGGCTGCCCGTCCTCGGCGCCGTCGGCTTCGAGACGATGTGGAACGGCCGGCGCCACCTGGCGCGGCGCTACGGGCTGGACCTGGCCAAGGTCGAGCGGCTGCTGCGCCGGTACGGCTCGCTCACCGAGGAACTGCTGGAGCTGGTCGCCGGCGATCCGGTGCTGGGCGAGTGCGTGCCGGGGACCCGCGACTGTCTCAAGGCCGAGGTGGTCTACGCCGTCTCGCACGAGGGGGCCAGGCACCTGGAGGACGTGCTGGCCCGCCGTACCCGCATCGCGACCGAGGAGAAGGACCGGGGCCTGGCCGCCGCGCCCGAGGTCGCCGCGCTCATGGCGCGCGTGCTCGGCTGGGACGCGGACGACGTGTGGCGGGAGACCGAACACCACCGGCTGCACGTCCAGGCCCAGCTCGCGGCCGAGCGGCAGCAGGACGACCAGGCGGCCGACAGCGCCAGACTGGACGTCCCCGACCGTTCCGCGCTCTCCCGATGAGGGAAGGTCGTGGCGATGAGATGGTCGCGCTCGTCGTGCTGATCGACGTCGTCCTGGCGACGGCGGGACTGCTGCTGATGTGGCTGTGCACCCGGCCCCTTCCCGGTCGTGCCGTGAGCCGGGCGGCGGTACGGCGGGCGGCGTCAGCGGTCGAGCCGGTAGAGGCGGAAGAAGTCGTTGGCGACGGGCAGCACGGTGCATCCGCTGAAGCCCGCCTGCCCGGCGTACCGGTCCACGGTGGCGGCCCGCAGCACGGTGCCGACGGCCGCCGACGGCTGCTCGACGAGCTGGGTGGGCAGGCAGTGCGTGACGCTCCAGCCGTACATCATCCGCTCCACCGGGTCGCCGGGCGCGGTGAAGCGGTCGGCCACGCGCTCGTCGGCCACGAGCAGCACGCCGTCGTCGGCCAGCGCCTCGCGTATCGCCCGTAGCGTCTCCACCGGGCGCGACAGGTCGTGCAGGACCTCCATGAGGAGCACCAGGTCGTACGGCCCGCCGTCGCGCAGCGTTGCCGCGTCGGCCCGCACCAGACGGACGCGGTCGCCGAGACCGGCCTGCTCGGCGTGGGCGCGCGCGTCGGCGATCGAGGACTCGTCCGCGTCCACGCCGTCCACCCGCGCGTTCGGGAAGGCGCGGGCGGCCGCGATGGCGGCCCAGCCCTGCCCGCAGCCGACGTCGGCGATGCGCGGGCGCGGCGCCGACGTCAGCCGCTCGACGACGTCGGGCATGGCGGCGATCCAGGTGGCGGCCAGCTCGTGGGTGAAGGCGGGCCGGTTGATGTGTCCCTGGCCGTGGCGGAAGGCCGTCCCGTACGACTCGTACGGCACGCCGCCGCCGGTGCGGTAGGCCTGCGCCACCTGGGAGATGACGCCCCCGATCCCGGCGAGCATGTGCGCGAACGGCGCGGCGTGCGCCGGATCGTCGGCGTCGACCAGCACCGGGACGTACGCGGGGTCCAGGCGGTAGCGGCGCTCCTCGCCGGGCACGTCCGGGTCGGCCTCCAGCAGCCCGGCGACGGCCTGCTGCTCCAGCCACTCGGCGGCGTAGCGCGGCGCGATCCCGGCCCGCTCGCTCAGCTGCGCGGCCGTCAGCGGCCCGTGCTCCTGGAGGGCCCGGTAGAGGCCGAGCTCGCCCCCCAGGTAGACCGCGAACAGTTCGAGGGCGCCCAGGGTGTTCTCGAAGAGGCGCTCGACGAGCTGGGTGGTGCGGTCGGCGGCGGGTTCGACGCCGGTGTCCAAGGCGTTCATGATGACGTCCTCCGAGTGCGAAGCCGTGAGCGCCTGGCGAGGCAGGCGCGCGGGATGAGATCGCGTGCGGGGGATCGCGGGCCGCTCGGGGGACGGGTCCCGTGGAGGTCAGGCGTCTCGGCGCGCGCGGTCATCGGTGGGCGCCGAAGGTGACGACGAGCTCGCCGTCGCGCTCGTCGACGGTGATCGTGGAACCGTCGGCCACGTCGCCTGCCAGCAGCGCCCGGCCGATGCGGGTCTCCACCTCGCGGGCGATGAACCGGCGCAGCGGGCGCGCGCCGTACACCGGGTCGAAGCCCTGCTGGGCGATGAAGCGCCGGGCGCTGTCGGTCACCTCGAGCTTGAGGCGCCGGTCGGCCAGCCGGTCCCTGATGTCGTCGAACATCAGGTCGACGATGCGCTCGATCTCCGCCTGCGTGAGCGGCTTGAACAGGACGATGTCGTCGACCCTGTTGAGGAACTCCGGGCGGAAGTGGCGCCGCAGCTCCGCCATGACGTTCTCACGGTTCTCCGGCTTGATCTCCCCGTCCGGGGTGACGCCGTCGAGCAGGTACTGCGAGCCGATGTTCGACGTCATGATGATGACGGTGTTGCGGAAGTCGACCGTACGGCCCTGCGCGTCGGTGAGCCGCCCGTCGTCCAGCACCTGGAGCAGGGCGTTGAAGACGTCCGGGTGCGCCTTCTCGATCTCGTCGAACAGGACCACGGAGTACGGCTTGCGCCGGACCGCCTCGGTGAGCTGGCCGCCCTCCTCGTAGCCGACGTACCCGGGAGGCGCGCCCACCAGCCTGCTGACGGTGTGCCGCTCCTGGTACTCGCTCATGTCGAGCCTGATCATGTTCTCGTCGGTGTCGAACAGGCCCTCCGCCAGTGCCTTGGCCAGTTCGGTCTTCCCCACGCCCGTCGGGCCGAGGAAGATGAAGGACCCGATCGGCCGTCGCGGGTCCTTGATGCCGGACCGGGCGCGGATGATGGCGTCGGCCACCAGCTGCACCGCCTCGTCCTGCCCGATGACGCGCTGGTGCAGGATCTCGTCCAGCCGGAGCAGCTTGTCGCGCTCGCCCTCCTTGAGGCGGCTGACCGGGATGCCGGTCCAGCGCGAGACGATCGCGGCGATCTCGTCCTCGGTGACGACCTCGCGCAGCAGCCGGTGCCCGCCCTGCTTGGCCGCCAGCCGTTCCTCCTCGGCCGCCAGCCGGCGTTCCAGCTCCGGCAGCTTGCCGTGACGCAGTTCGGCGGCCAGGTTCAGGTCGTAGGCGCGCTCGGCCTCCTCGGCCTGCTGGCGTACGCGCTCGATCTCCTCGCGCAGCTCCTGGACCTTCTTCAGCGCCCGCCGTTCGGCCTCCCACTGGGCGCGCATGGAGCCGGCCTCGGACCGCAGGTCGGCCAGCTCCCTGCGCAGCGCCTCCAGGCGGGCCGTACCGGCCGGGTCGTCCTCCTTGGACAGCGCGGCCTCCTCGATCTCCAGGCGCATCACCCGCCGGGTCAGCTCGTCCAGCTCCGCGGGCATCGAGTCGATCTCGGTACGCAGCATGGCGCACGCCTCGTCGACCAGGTCGATCGCCTTGTCGGGCAGGAACCGGTCGGAGATGTAGCGGTGGCTGAGCACCACCGCCGCGATCAGCGCGCTGTCCTGGATCTTCACGCCGTGGAACACCTCGAGCCGCTCGCGCAGGCCGCGCAGGATCGAGATGGCGTCCTCGACGGAGGGCTCGTCGACGAGCACGGGCTGGAAGCGGCGTTCGAGGGCGGCGTCCTTCTCGATGTGCTTGCGGTACTCCTGCATCGTCGTGGCGCCGATCATGTGCAGCTCGCCGCGGGCGAGCATCGGCTTGAGCATGTTGCCGGCGTCCATGGCGCCTTCGGCCGCGCCGGCTCCCACCACGGTGTGCAGCTCGTCGATGAAGAGCAGGATCCGCCCTTCCGCGGCCTTGACCTCGTTCAACACGGCCTTGAGCCGTTCCTCGAACTCTCCCCGGTACTTGGCGCCTGCCACGAGCGAGCCCATGTCGAGGCTGAAGACCGTCTTGTCCTTGAGCCCCTCGGGCACGTCGCCCCGGTGGATGCGCTGGGCCAGCCCCTCGACGATGGCCGTCTTGCCCACTCCGGGGTCACCGACGAGCACGGGGTTGTTCTTCGTCTTGCGGGACAGGATCTGGATGACCCGGCGGATCTCCGCGTCCCGGCCGATCACCGGGTCGAGCCTGCCCGCGGCCGCGTCGGCCACCAGGTCGCGGCCGTACTTCTCGAGCGCCTCGTAGGCGACCTCGGGCATCGCCGAGGTGACCCGCTGGTTGCCGCGTATCGCGGTGAGCGCCTGGAGGAACCGGTCGCGCGTGATGCCGTGCTCACGCAGCAGCCGCCCACCGGCCGTCTGCGCGCCCTCGTCCAGCAGCGCGATCAGCAGGTGCTCCACCGACACGTACTCGTCCTTGAGCCGGTGCGCCTCCCGTTCGGCCGCGTCGAGCAGGCGGGACAGGCGCTGGGTGACGAAGACCTGGCCGGGGGCCGCGCCCGGCCCGCTCACGCGGGGACGGCGTGCGAGGTCGGCCTCCAGGTCGGCCTTGAGGCGGTCCGCGTCCGCGCCGGCCTGGCCCAGCAGGCGCGGCACGAGCTCGTCAGGGCGGTCGAGCAGGGCCAGGAGGAGATGCTCGCCGTCGACTTCGGTGTGCCCGAAACGCAGCGCCTTGGTCTGCGCGTCGTGCAGAGCCTCCTGGGATTTCTGCGTCAGGCGGTTGGGGTCCACATCACCCTCCTGTGCGTTGGTCGCGCAGTGCCGCTTCCAGCCGCGCGATGTGCTCGAGCAGGTCCACCACCAGGCCGACGGCGGCGTAGTTCAGCCCGAAGCAGGCGCGCAGCCGCTGGATGCGGCCCGCCAGGGCCACCTGCGAGACCGGGAACCACAGCCGGCCCGCGGCGTCGCGCCGCGCCTCGATCAGATCCAGGGCGACCAGCCGCCGCGCCAGCTCCGGATGCATCCCGGTGACGCGGGCGAAACCGTCGAGGTCCATCTCCGCCTCGACGGCGGTCCTCCGCACGAGCGCGTAGGTCATCGCGATCTCCTCGGGTCGAAGGACGAGCCGGCGGCCAGCTGCTCGAACAGGCGCTGCTCCTCCGCGGTGAGGCGCTCGGGCACCATGACGCGGGCCTCCGCGTACAGGTCGCCGGGCGCGCCGCGCGGGTTGGGCATCCCCTGTCCGCGCAGGCGCAGCCGGCGGCCGCTCGAGGTGCCCTTCGGCACCCTGACCTTGGCCTCGCCGCCGGGAGTGTCGACCGGTACGGTCGCCCCCAGCGCCGCCTCCCACGGCGTGAGCGGCAGCACGACGCGGATGTCGCGGCCTTCGACGCGGTAGCGCGGATGGTCGGCGATCCGGACGATCAGGTAGAGGTCCCCGGCGGGCGCGCCGCTCGCGCCGCGCCCGCCCTGGCCGGCCAGGCGGATGCGCTGGCCGTTCGTCACACCCTGCGGGATGCTGACGTCGATCTGGCGGCCGCCGCCGAGCGTGAGCTTCCTGCGGCCGCCGTGGTAGGCCTCCTCGACCGTGAGCGGCAGCTCCGCCTCCTGGTCGGCGCCGGGCGCGGGCCCCCACCCCCGGCCCCGCACGCCGCCGAACATCTCGCCGAAGAGGTCTTCGAGGTCCGCGTCGGTCCAGGTCGTCCTGCCGGCCCACGCGCCACCGGGCCCTGCCCCCGCCCCGGCCCCGGCGCCCGCGCGGGCGCGCCGCCAGGTGTCCGGGTCGACACCCTCGGGGACGCGGCGGAAGTCCTCCCCGAACGCGTCGTAACGGCGGCGCGTCTCCGGGTCGGACAGCACCTGGTAGGCCTCGGAGATCTCCTTGAACCGGTCCTCGGCCTGCGGGTCCTTGTTGACGTCCGGGTGGTAGGCGCGGGCCAGTCGGCGGTAGGCGCGCTGGATGTCGTCCTGGTCGGCCGTCCTGGGGACGCCGAGAGCCTCGTAGAAGTCGCGTGCCATCAGTCGGCCTTCGACACGATGACCGCGGCGGGACGCAGCTGGCGCTCGTCTTCGCCGTACCGGGGACGGACCACCTGGACGACCGTCCCCGGCGGGGTCTCCGTGCCGGCGATCGCGCCCACGGCCTCGTGGCGGGACGGGTCGAACGCCTCACCGGTGTCGTCACGGCGGGGGAAGCCCAGCCGTTCGAGGAGGGCGAGGGCGTGGTCGCGCACGACCTTGACGCCCTCGACGAGCGCGTCGTCCGGGCCGGCGTGCTGGAGCGCGAGATCGAGGTTGTCGAGGACGGGCAGCCACTGCCTGACCACCCGTGCCCGTTCGAGCTCCGCCTCCCTGGCCGCCCGCTTGCGGACGTTGTCGAGTTCGGCCAGCGCGCGCAGGCGCTGGTCCTCGAGCTCGGACACGCGGGACTCGAGCTGTTCGATCAGCGCCTTGTCGTCGTTCCGGGGTCCGGCAGGCGCGGCGTCGTGCTCGGACATGTCGATCACTCGGGAGTGGTGAACTCGGCGTCGATGACGTCGTCGTCGGCTCCGGCCGCGCCGCCGCCCTGTCCCCGCGCCCCCGGCGACGGGCTCTGACCGGCCGCGGCGCCCGCGCCGGCCGCGGCGGACAGGCCGTGGTAAATCTGCTGCAACTCCGAGGTGAGCGAGCGGAGCCGGTCGAGCGACGCCGCCTCCTTGACGGCCTGCCGGGCGTCGGCGACCAGCATCTCCGCACGGGCCTTGTCATGGGCGGCGACGTTCGGCCCGAGCTCGTTCAGGCGCCGTTCGACCTGGTAGGCGACGCTGTCGAGCTCGTTGCGGGCATCCACCAGCCCGCGCAGCCGCAGGTCCTCGGAGCGGTTGCGCTCGGCGTCCTGGATCATCCGCTCGACCTCGGACTTGTCCAGCGTCGAGCTCTCGCTGATGGTGATGCGCTGCTCGGCGCCGGTGTCCTTGTCCCGGGCGGAGACGTTGAGGATGCCGTTGGCGTCGACGTCGTAGGTCACCTCGATCTGCGGGACGCCGCGCGGCGCGGGCCGGATGTTCTCCAGCCTGAACCGGCCGAGCACGCGGTTGTCGGCCGCGCGCTCCCGCTCGCCCTGCAGCACGACGACGTCGACCGAGGGCTGGTCGTCCTCCGCGGTGCTGAACACCTCGGTACGGCGGGCGGGAATGGTCGTGTTCCGCTCGATGACCTTGGTCATCACGCCGCCCAGCGTCTCCACGCCCAGCGACAGCGGCGTGACGTCCAGCAGCAGGACGTCCTTGACCTCGCCCTTGATGACGGCGGCCTGGATGGCGGCGCCGATGGCGACCACCTCGTCCGGGTTCACCGACATGTTCGGGTCCTTGCCGCCGGTCAGCCGGCGCACGAGGTTCTGCACGGCGGGGATGCGCGTGGAGCCGCCGACGAGGATGACCTCGTCGATGTCGTCGGCGGTGAGCCTGGCGTCGGCCATCGCCTGCTTGACCGGCTCCAGGCACCGCTCCACGAGGTCGGCGGTGATCTGGTCGAACGTCGACCGCATCAGCGTGGTGTTCAGGTGCTTCGGGCCGGAGGCGTCGGCCGTGACGAACGGCAGGCTGATCGTGGTCTGGGTGACAGAGGAGAGCTCCACCTTCGCCTTCTCGGCCGCCTCGAACAGGCGCTGCAGCGCCTGGGGGTCGCGGCGCAGGTCGATGCCCTCCTGCCGCTGGAACTCGTCGGCGAGGTGGTCGACGATGCGCCGGTCGAAGTCGTCGCCGCCGAGGTGGGTGTCACCCGAGGTGGAGCGCACCTCGACGACTCCGTCCCCGATGGTGAGGATGCTGACGTCGAAGGTGCCGCCGCCCAGGTCGAACACGAGGACCGTCTCGTTCGCCTTCTTGTCCAGGCCGTAGGCCAGGGCCGCGGCGGTCGGCTCGTTGATGATGCGCAGGACCTCGATGCCGGCGATGCGTCCGGCGTCCTTGGTCGCCTGGCGCTGGGCGTCGTTGAAGTAGGCGGGAACGGTGATGACGGCCTCGGTCACCCGCTCGCCGAGATACTTGCCGGCGTCGTCGACGAGCTTGCGGATCACCAGCGCGGAGATCTCCTCAGGCGTGTACTGCTTGCCGCGGATCTCGAAGCGGGCCTCGCCGTTCGGGCCGGGCACGACGTCGAACGACACGGCCGTCTGCTCGCTGCTCACCTCGTCGAAGCGCCGGCCGATGAACCGCTTGGCGGAGTAGATCGTCCCCTTGGGGTTCAGGATCGCCTGCCGTCTGGCCAGCTGCCCGACCAGGCGTTCGCCCTGCTCGGTGAAGGCCACCACCGAGGGCGTCGTGCGCGATCCCTCGGAGTTGGGGATGACGGTGGGTTGCCCGCCCTCCATCGCGGCGATCACCGAGTTGGTGGTACCGAGATCGATGCCGACTGCCTTGGCCATCGGTATGTCTCCCCTCTGGGGTCGCTAGGCGGGGGGCGTCTGGAGCAGCGCCCGCGCGCGCTCGGCGTGCGCGGGGGCGACGAGCACCTCGTACCTGTCGGCCACCAGCTGGCTCGTCGCGACGAAGTCCCTCCGCCCGCCGGTGAACAGGTGCGAGATCAGCCCGAAGACGACACCGGCGATCGCTCCCCAGATCAGCCCCCAGACGATCACGGAGAACATGGACGCCGCCGTCGTCGCGAAGATCGCGAAGAAGATGCCGATCAGCAGGCCGAACCAGGCGCCCGACAGGGCGCCCAGCCCCGCCGCCCGCGGGTAGGTCATGCGGGCGAGCACCTTCTCCAGCAGCTTCAGGCCGGTCCCGACGATGGCGACCTCCCCCACGGGGAAGCGCTCGTCGGACAGCCGGTCGACCGCCCGCTCGGCCTCGAGGTAGCTGCCATAGCCGGCCACCGGTACGTAGCTCGCGATCACAGAGGTGGGTACGGGGCCGGAAGGTGATGTGGTCATTGACCTGGCCTGCCCTTCACTGGAAGTGGAGCCCACTCTTTCGAGGCTTGTTGCGGGCGGCGGGATTGACATCCCCCATTCGGGTAGACCTCTGGGAGCGAGGCAGTGCCGGAGCGAGTGCCGGCAGGAGCAGGCGTGAACGGGGGTGATGCCTGCACCACGCGCGTGGGGTGCGACCTGTTCGATGTCCGGGGGCGGCTCTGCGGAGTATCTGGATGCATGGACGCGAGCGCGAATGGCGCGCAGTCCTCGAGCTCTTCCAAGCGGCTGGACCTGGAGCCGGCGGGGTGCTGCTCCTCGACGGCGGCTTCGGCACGGGCAAGAGCAGGTTCCTCGCCGAGGTCGTGGCGACGGCCACGGAACGCGGCTTCGGGGCCGCGGTCGGGCAGGCCGAGGCGTTCGGCGGGCTCGTCCCGATGGCGCCGCTGCTCGCGGCGTTCGACGAGCCGCCGTCGGAGGCGATCGACTCGCCGGTCGTGCTGGTGGAGCGGTTGCGGGCCCGCGCCGAAGCGCTGGCGGGGATCCGTCCGGTTCTCGTCGCGCTCGACGACCTCCAGTGGGCCGACCCCGCGACGCTCATGGCCCTGCGGACCCTGCAGCGCCAGCTGTCGGCGCTGCCCATCGTCTGGTTGCTGGCCCGCAGCACCTGCGCGCGCAGGACGGAGGCCGAGCGGCTGTTCGCCCTCATGGAGGGGGAGGGCGCCGGCCGCGTCGAGCTCGGCCCGCTGCCCGCCGACGCCGTGGCCGAGCTGATCGCCGGCTTCCTGCCCGCGCCGCCCAGCCGCGAGCTGTCGGAACTGGCCGCCGGCGCGGCGGGCAACCCCCTCCTGCTGACCGAGCTGCTGGCCGGCCTGCGTGACGAGGAGTCGCTCCAGGTCGTGGGCGGGCAGACACGGCTCGTCTCGGGACGGCTGCCTGAGCGGCTCGTGCGGGCCGTGACGCGCTGTCTCGACGGGCTGAGCGGCCCGGCGCGCCAGGTGGTCGAGACCGCCGCGGTGCTGGGCCGCGCCTTCTCACCCGAGGACGTGGCCGACGTGCTCGGCCGGACGCCGGCCGGTCTCCTGCTCGCCGTACAGGAGGCCATCGACGCCGACATCCTCATGGGAACGACCGACGTCCTGGTCTTCCAGCAGGACATCCTCAGGAAAGCCGTCCTCCAGATGCTGCCCCCGCCCCTGCTCCAGGCCCTGCACCACCAGATCGGCGGGATCCTCCTGGAACGCGGCGGCCCCGCCATGGAGGCCGCGCACCTGCTGGTCGGCGGCCACGACGGCTACAGCCGTACCCTGGCCAGGCTGGACCAGGCGGTGGACGACCTGCTGGCCGACGCGCCCGAGGCGGCGGCCGCCGTCGCCCTGCGCGCCATGAACCTGACCGCCGACCACACGCCGCAACGGCTGGCCCGCACGTTGCGCACCGCCAGGGCGATGACCGAGGCGGGGCGGCTGGCGGAGGTCGTGGAGCTGGTCACGCAGGCTCTCATTCAGCCCCTGCAGCCGTCGGGCACGGCGCAGCTGCGCAGCGTGCTCGCGGCCACGCTCCTGCTGGGCGGCAAGGCGGCGGACGCGGCGCGGGAGGCGGAGCAGGCGCTGACGGCAGCCGACCTGCCGCGGCAGGCCCGGGACGAGGCGCGGATGGCCATGCTCCAGGCGCAGGTCGGAGCGTACGTGGGGGAGCAGGTCGTGCGGCAGGCCGAGGCCGTCCTCGGCGAGCCTGACCACCACGCCGACGTGCTCCTGGTCACCGCCACCACCCTTCTGGCGGTCGCGAGCTGGGAGGCCGGCCGGCTCGCCGAGGGCATCGGCCTGGCCCGCGAGGCGGTACGGCGGGCCGGCGCGGGCTCGGCGGCGGCCCGCCGTACGCACCCGCGGCTGGCGCTGGCCTCCATGCTGCTCGACGCCGGCCGGCTGGACGAGGCGCGGGCCGTCCTGCGGGCGGCCCGCGAGGAGGTCGAGGCGCTCGGCCACACCGCCTGGACGGCGGGCCCGGCCCTGCTGTCCGCGCGCCTGCGGCTGGCCGCCCATCACCTGGCCGAAGCGGTGGACGCGGCGGAGGCGGGCCTGCTGGCCGCCGACGCGCTCGGCACGCACCTGTTCTCCGCGGTCGGCGCGGCGGTGCTCGGCGCCGCCGCCCTGCGCCGGGGAGACCTGCGGGAGGCGGCCGCCCAGGTGGAGGGCGAGCACGCGCGGCTCGCGTGCTACGCCGGGTCCCAGGGGAGCATCCGCTGCGCGCTGCTCGCCGCCCAGGTCATGGAGGCGCAGGGCCATCCGCGCCGCGCCATGGCGTCGCTCGCCGGCGTCTACCCCATGATCGAGCGCAACCGCGCCCTCCTCGTCCTGGATCCGACCACCGCGGTCTGGCTGGTCCGCCTGGCGTTGCGGGTGGACGACCGGCCGCGCGCCGAAGCGGTCACCACGGCGATCGAGAAGCTGGCCGGCGACAACCCGGACGTCGTCCTGGCGGCGGCCGCGGCGGCCCACGCCCGCGGCCTGCTGGACGGCGACGTGCAGAGCCTGTCCGTCGCGGTGGACCTGGCCGCCGACGCCTACGCGCGGGCGTCGGCCAGGGAGGATCTCGGGGTGGCGCTCGCGCCCTTGGCGCGCGCCGACGAGGCGATCAGCACCTTCACCGACGCGCTCGCCGGATACCAGGCCACCGGAGCGGCCAGGGACGCCGCCCGGGTGCGCAGCCGGCTGCGCCTGCTGGGCGTACGGCACCGCCACTGGGCCCGCACCGATCACGCGAAGCTCGGCTGGGACAGCCTGACCGGCACGGAGAACTCCGTCGCCCGGCTGGTCGCCCAGGGGATGACCAACCGGCAGGTCGCCCAGCAGATGTTCATCAGCGCGCACACCGTCGCCTTCCACCTGCGGCAGATCTTCCGCAAGCTGGACATCGGCTCGCGCGTCGACCTGACCCGCTTCGTCGTCGAGGAGGACCGTCTGCACGACCGGTCCCAGCGGTCCCAGGACTAGGCGCAGGCCGCCGGTGCGGTTCAGAGCGTCAGGACGACCTTGTTGCACTCGTCCTGCTTGTTCTTGAAGAGCTCGAACCCGCGCGGTGCCTCCTGGAGCGGCAGGTGATGGGAGATGACGAAGCTGGGGTCGATCTCCCCGTCGCGGATGCGCTCCAGCAGCGGCTTCATGTAGCGCTGCACGTGACACTGGCCGGTGCGCAGGGTCAGGGACCGGTTCATCAGCGCGCCCATCGGGAACTTGTCGAGCAGCCCGCCGTAGACCCCGACGACCGACACCACCCCGCCGCTACGGCAGGCCAGGATGGCCTCGCGCAACGCGTACGGACGTTCGGTCTCCAGCCGGGCGGCCTGCTTGGCCCGGTCGTAGGCGTACATGGCGGGGGTGGGGTGGTGCGCCTCCATGCCGACCGCGTCGATGCAGGCGTCGGGCCCGCGCCCGCCGGTCATGTCGCGCAGCGCGTCGAGGACGTCGACCTCCTCGTAGTCGAGCGGGAGCGCGCCGGCCCGCTCGGCCCGCCTGAGCCGGTAGCCGAACCGGTCGATGCAGATGACCCTGTCGGCGCCCAGCAGGTAGGCGCTGAGCACGGCGAGCTGGCCGACCGGCCCCGCACCCCAGACGGCGACCGTGTGGCCCGGCTTGATGTCGCACATCTCGGCGCCCATGTAGGCGGTCGGCAGGATGTCGGACAGGAAGAGCACCTTGTCGTCCGGCAGGCCGTCCTCGATCTTGATCGGCCCGACGTCGGCGAACGGCACGCGCGCGTACTCCGCCTGGCCGCCGGCGAAGCCGCCCAGCATGTGGGAGTAGCCGAAGATGCCGGCGGTGGCGTGCCCCATGAGCTTCTCGGCCATGCCGGCGTTGGGGTTGGAGTTCTCGCACACCGAGTACAGCCCGTCCTCGCAGGCGAAGCAGTTGCCGCAGGCGATCGGGAACGGCACGACGACCCGGTCGCCGGGGCGCAGGTTCGACACGCCGGAGCCGACCTCCATGACCTCGCCCATGAACTCGTGGCCGAGGATGTCGCCCTTCTTCACCGTCGGGACGTAACCGTCGACCAGGTGCAGGTCGGAGCCGCAGATCGCGGTGGAGGTGACGCGGACGATCGCGTCGCGCGCGTTGAGTATCACCGGATCCGGCACGTCGAGCACCTCGACGGTGTTGCGGCCCGTGTAGCAGTTGGCCTTCATGATCGTCCTCCCACCGGTTGGGCGGGACGCTGCCTGCGTTGCCGCGGGGCGTGGGTGCCCTCGGGGCTGCCCTCGGACCGGAGCACCTCGCCCGTCTCCAGGATCTGCTTGAGGCGGCGCAGGTCGTCGCGGATGCGCTGCTCGGGATGCTCGCCGAGCATCCTGGCGACCGCGGCGCCGAGCGCGCGGCCCGGCCGGCCGTACCGCAGGGTGTACTCGACGACCGTGCCGCGCCCGGCGGGGCCGTCGGAGAAGCGCGCCGAGCCGCTGGCGGTGACGGACCGGCCGGGGGACGTCCAGGCGATCAGCTCGCCCACGCGGTCCTCGACGATCTCGGCCACCCACGACAGGTCGGCGGTCGGTCCCTTGCCCTGCCACCGCGAGCGGCGCTCGTCGAGCGGCTGCACCGACTCCAGGTGGGTCATGAACCTGGGCAGGTTGTCCAGGTCCCGGCAGAATCGGTAGACCAGGTCGCGCGGCCGGTTGACGGTGATCGAGGCGTGGATGGACAGCGGTTCCCTGCCGGAGCGCAGGCTGTCCAGCGTGGTGAACAGGTCGAGGGCCGTGATGCCGCCGACCGCGGCGGTCGCCGCCGCCAGCCGGCGCCGGTCGTCGCCCGAACGGGTGGTCATGGCCTTGCCCAGCAGCGCCAGGTCCAGCGCGTCGCCGGCCACCCGGGTCCAGGCCCATCGGGCAGGCCTGCGGCTGCCCAGCAGCAGCGCGGCCTGCACCAGCTCGCGCGCGCCGGCCGCCTTCGTCACCGCCTTCGCCGACGGGGAGCCGTCGATGCCGCTGACACGGCGGACGGCGTCCGGAGCGAGGAGGTGTGTCGCCCCCAGCCCCAGGCTGACCCACCCGAGCACCCGGGCGAGCTTGTCGGTTCTGTGGTGTTCATGTCGCGACATAGCCGATTGCTTCCGTTCTGTCGGGCGGTCGGGTGACGCGTCCGGTTTGGTGGGGATCTGCACCCTGAGCCCCCTGCCCGCCCGGTGGGTGTCAACCGTCCAGGTCTCGCCAAATGCCGTCCCCGATTCCGCCAACTCCGGCACCGCCCGGCCCCGGAAAGGCGGCCGATCCAGCGCCGCGGCCTGGCCTCAGCCGGTCCGGGAGAGCTGGGCCTCGAACATCCAGGCCTGCTTCTCCAGGTCGGCGGAGACGTCGATGAGGATGTCCTGCGTGACCGGATCGGCCTCGGCCACCGCGTCGATGCGGGCCCGCATGAGCTCCCCGACGCGGCGCAGCATGGCCACCGTCCGGCTCACGACGGTGTCGTCGGACAGCCAGCCGGCCTCGTCGGCGTCGGTGACCTCGCTGACCGCGACGGTCTTGGCGCGGCCGTCCGGGTTGACGCCGATCGCGGCGGCGCGCTCGGCGACGGTGTCCGCATGCGTGCGCGCGACCCCGACCACCTCGTCGAGCTGCAGGTGGATCGACCGGAACCGCGCGCCGACGAGGTTCCAGTGGTACTGCTTGGCGGTCAGGGAGATGTTGATGAGGTCGACCAGCGCTCCTTGCAGCGCGTCACCCGTGAGCTTGCGTTCGGCGTCCCCCAGCGGGCTCGTGATAACGGCCATGATCGCTGCCTCTTTCCTGTCTCCACGATGCGTCGTCCTGCTACCCGGCCGGTCCCCGGACAACCACCCGGGGTCGCCGGCGTCCTGTTCTGCCACCTCCCTCGGCGGCCCTGGGGGTCCGCGGCACGCTCAGGCCGCGGCCTTCTCGTAGACGCGCACGAGCTCGCGGCTCACGCGGTCCCAGGCGTACCGGGCGTTGGCGCGGTCGGTCCCGGCGAACCCCATCGCGGCCCGTCGCGTGGGGTCGGCCAGCAGCCGCCGGATCAGCCAGGCGGCCTCCGCGGGCCGGTCCGGTGCCACCAGCAGGCCGGTGACACCGTCGACCACGGAGTCGAGGTGGGTGCCGACGGCGGAGGCGATGACGGGGATCCCGCAGGCCATGGCCTCCAGGGCGACCCGCCCCTTGGGCGCCTGGTGCGGCAGGCTGAGCACGATGTCGCTGCCGCGCATGAGCTTGGGCATCGACGCGTGAGGCACCTGGCCGAGGAAGGTGACCCGGTCGGCGACGCCGTACCGCTGGGCCATCCGGCGCAGCTCGGTCAGCTCCGGGTCGTCGGCCAGCCGGTCGGGCGCGGGGCCGCCGGCGACGACGAGCTCGACGTCAGGCACCGCGCGCAGCGCGTTCAGCGCGGTGTGCGCGCCCCGGTCGGGCGCGAGCGAGCCGACATGGAGCAGGCGCCCGCGTGACTGCCGGGCCTCGGCGACCGGGCGGCGGCGGAACCTGTCCACCTCCACGCCGTACGGCACGACCTCGATGCGCTCGCGCGGCACGCCGGACCTGACCAGGCTCGACCTCTCCTCCTCCGACCGGGCCACCACGGCGTCCGCCCGCCGGCCGAGCGCCCGCTGCAGCTTCAGCTGCCCGGCGGCGTCGCCGCCCCGGCGGTGGAGGAACGTCTGCGCCACCGGCAGGCCCAGCCCGCTGCTGCCGGCCATGGCAGCCAGGCCGCAGGTCCAGGCGTGCGCGTGGACGACGTCGGGACGGTCGGCGGTCCACTGCCGGCGCAGCGAGTCGCCCAGCTCGGCCAGGTACGGCGTGAGCTCCTCGGAGGTCAGCTCACGCGCGGGACCCACCTCGAGGTAGCGGACGGTGACGCCCTTGCCGATGCGCGCCGCGGGCCTGGCGTCGCTGCTGCGGCGGCTGTAGAGGGTCACGTCGTGGTCGCGCCCCAGTTCCCTGGCGACGGACAGCAGCTCGGCGCGCTTGGCGAGGGATTCGGCGGCGACAATGGCGATCTTCATGGCACACCCGTTCGAGGAATGACGAACGAAAAAGGGGTGTGCCTGCGTCTTAGGCACCGCCGTGGAGGCAGAAGAGTTGTACCACGATCCCGCCGGATCCCAAACCTCGAAATTCATCTGAATCTTGATGATTGAACCGCTCGAAGGTGGGGCATACTCGGCGCCATAAGTCCAGCAGAGGGCTTGACCGCCGTTGAGGCGAGGTGTGCCCCTGCGCGGATTCATTCTGGCGGGCCGCCTGCATCCCCTTTCTGAAGGAGTAGCACCGTGACCGTCCAGAATGTCGTTCGCGCCGATGACGTGACCGCCGAGGACCTCCTCGAGGAGATGGCCCGGCCAGAGACGTCCCCCGCGGATCGTGAGCGGCTGTGCGAGCGCCTCGTCCAGATGCACCGGCCGCTGGTCCTGGAGATCACCCGGAAGTACCGCTACCGGGGCGAGCCGTACGAGGACATCCTCCAGGCCGCCTACCTCGGCCTCATGAAGGCGATCAACGGTTTCGACGCCTCGCTCGGCCACGCGTTCAAGGGCTACGCCGCCGTCACCATGAGCGGCGAGGTGAAGCGCCACTTCCGCGACCGCGCCTGGGCCATCCGGGTGCCGCGCGTCTACCAGGACCGCCGCGCCGAGCTGAACCGGCTGGTCGGCGAGCTGACCCAGGAGCTCGGCACGTCGCCCACCGTGGCCCAGCTCGCCGAGCGGATGAACATCTCGCAGGAGGACGTCCTGCTCACCCTCGACGCCTCGGCCGCCTACAGCACGCTGTCGCTCGACGCCCCGGTCGGGTCCGCCGGTGGCGACGACGTCGCCTCCCTCGGCGAGATGATCCCCGACGAGGACGGCGCCCTCGCCACCCTGGTCGACACCGAAGCGGTCAGGCCGCTCATCGACGCCCTGCCCGACCGGGAGCGGAACATCCTGCTGCTGCGCTACTTCGGCAACATGACCCAGGCCGAGATCGCCGAGGAGTTCGGCATCTCGCAGATGCACGTCTCCCGGATCCTGCGCAAGGTCCTCGACCAGCTCCGCGGCGAGCTGACGGCCGCCGTGTAGGCGGCCCCCGCGCGCCGGGGCAGGGGCGACGGGCCGGCGGCCGGCCGGGCGGGCACCCGGCGGGCTCCGCGATCGGCCGGGCGGCACCCGGCGGGCTCCGCGACCGGCCGGGCGGCATCGGCTCAGGCGACGGGCTCCGCGATCGGCTGGACGGCGGCCGACAGGTCGGTGCGCAGCGCGAACGGCACGAAGCCGGCCAGGGTGACCAGCGCGAGGCCGGTGGCGGCGGCGAACACCGTCCGCACGTCCCACAGCTCCGCCCCGAGCCCGGCCAGCGCGGCGCCGGCCGGGATGACGCCCCAGCTCAGCACCCGCGACGCGGCGTAGACGCGGCCCAGCAGGTCGGGCGGGGTCAGGTTCTGCCGGACGGTGGCCACGAGGATCCGCCAGACGCTCGACCCCGCTCCTGCGACCACCACGCCCGCGGCGACCAGCCACGCGTCCGCGCCCAGCGCCACGGGCGCCACCAGCAGGACGGTGCCGACGGCGTCGGCGACGAGGAGCGTGGTCACCCCGTACCGGCGGCGCAGCGGCTCGACCAGCATCGAGGCCAGCAGCCCGCCGACGGCCATCGCCGTCATCAGCAGGCCGTACTGGACCGCGGTGAGGCCGAGCGGGCCGGGGCTGACGGCGTACACGACGAGCAGTGCCGTGGCGGCCGCCCAGACGACGTTCATCGCGGCGGTGAAGAGCGTCAGCGTCCGCACCACCGGCTGCCGCCACAGGAAGCGGAACCCGGCGACCACCTGGCCCGCGCCGCCGCCGGTCCGGCCGTCCGCCGGCGCGCGGCGGAGCGTCATCGCGGCGAGCCCCACGGCGGCCAGGACGTACAGAGCCGCGCTCGCGCCGGTGGCCAGCGCCAGCGTGAGGGCCGCCAGCAGGCCCGCGAGCGGGGGTCCCGCCAGCTGGTTGGTGACGTTGACGGTCGCCTCGATCCTGGCGTTCGCCCTGGAACGGCCTACCGGCTCGACGACCATGGGGACGGTCGAGGTCAGCGCCGTGTCGGCGAGCGTCTCCGCCGCGCCGAGCAGTACCGCGGCGGCCAGGATCAACGGAAGCGAGAGCGCGCCGGCCAGGTGACCGGCGGTGAGAGCGGCCAGCACGAGCCCCCGGACGAGGTTGACGGCGCCCAGCAGCAGGCGCCGGTCGAGGCGGTCGACCAGCCAGCCGGCGTGCAGGCCGAAGACCGGCCAGGCCAGCGTCAGCGCCGTCGTCACGGCCGCCACCCCGCCGGGCGAGGCGCCGACCGCCAGGGCGAGCAGGGGGAGCGCGAACAGCGCCACGCCGTCACCCAGGTTGGCGGCGCCGGTGCCGAACCACAGCCCGTTGAAGGACCGGCCCAGCGAGACGGGGAGGACGCGCATGCATTCTCACCTTTCAAAGTGGTTTGAAGGGTCATAGCGTGCTGGAGTCCCGTCTCACCTGTCAACAGCGTTTGATTGGTGAGATAATCGGCGGGTGATCGACATGGAACTGGTCGGCAACGCCCTCTGCCTGGACTTCGCCAACACGGTCAACAGCCGCCCGGTGGCCCGGCGCGACTGGCTGGCTGTCCCCGAGCAGGCGCTGACCTGGGCGCGGGCGGCCGGCCATCCGATCGAACGGCAGGCGGACCTCGCCGCCGCCCTGCCCGGCGCGCGCGAGCTCCGCGAGTCGGTGTTCCGGGTGTTCGACCCGCTGACCCGCGGGGCCGACCCGCCCCGCGCCGACCTCGATGCCGTCACCGCCGTGTACGCCGACGGCCTCGCCCACGCCCGGCTCGAGCGCGCCGACGGCCGCTTCGGCTTCGCGTGGCCCGCACCGCGCACCCCCAGGACCCTGCTCTGGGAGGTCGCCGCCTCCGCCGTCGCCCTGCTGTCCCGCGGGCCGCTGGAACGGCTCGGCGCGTGCCCGTCATGCTGCTGGCTGTTCCTCGACACCAGCAAGAACGGCCGCCGCCGATGGTGCAGCATGACCACCTGCGGCAGCCGCGACAAGGCGCGGCGGTACTACGCGACCCGCACGTCACCCTGAGCGCCCCGACCCGCGGTTCCGCGCGGGCGGCAGGCGATGACTTCCGCACGCGCGGGCTGCGGTTCCGTGCGGGCGGCAGGCGATGACCCGCACCATCGCCCGCCCGGCGTCTCCCGCGCGCGGCGTCTCTCGTGCCCGACGTCTCCCGCGCCGGGAGCCGCTGTCCCGTCGGGCCTACAGGCCGAAGGCGCCGCCCGAGACCAGGATGACCACGCCGATGCCGATCAGGACCAGCGGCAGCAGGACGTGGCCCCAGCGGCTGAGGGTCCTGGCCACGAACGGGCGGGTGGCGAGGAAGCGCCCGGCGGCGCACCAGACGGCGACCAGGACCAGGAAGACGGCGACGTAGCCGGTCATCGCGCCGGCGCCCGCCGTGGCGAAGACGGGCACGTACACGCCGATGTTGTCGCCGCCGTTGGCGAAGGTGACCGCGGCCACCTCCAGCGCCCCGGGCCCGCCGCCGCGCGCTCCCGCCGGGTCGTCGCCGGCGCCGTCGCGGTGGTTGCGCCATTCCCGCCAGGCGGCCCTGACGCCGAGGGCCAGCGGCAGCAGGCCCAGGTAGGGGATGACCGGGTCGGGCAGGAAGGTCGCGCCGAAGGCGGCGGCCACGGCGACGACCAGGATCGCGAGGAAGCCCAGGTACTGTCCGGCCACGATCCGCGCGGCCGTACCTCGCCGCCCGGCACCCTGGGCGAAGAACAGCGCCAGGATCAGGATGTCGTCGACGTTGGTGACGGCGAACAGGCCGGCCGCCTGCCCGAGGATGCCTGCGTTCACAGGGCGACACGCTACAGCGCGGGCCGCGGCGGTCCGCCCGCGCGGGCGCCCGGAACCGCGCGGCATGCGTGCGGTTCCTGTCGGCGGGGGCTCGCGGCACCACGAACGGCACGGCGTGCGGCTCCTGTCGGCGGCGGCCCCCGGCGCCACGATCCGGCACGGCGTGCGGCTCCCGCCGGCGGCCGGCCCGCGGCACCGGGAATCGCGCGGCCTCCTACCATACGCGCATGACCACGCACGGATTCACGCTCACCGCCGAGGGCCCGTTCGACTTCGGCGCCTCGCTGCGCTTCGTCGAGGACTGGCCGGCCACCAGCGCGCTGCCCTCCGACGGGCGGGCGCTGCGCTTCGCCTACTGCGCGGAGTCCGACTGGCGGCCGATCGGCGTGACCGTGACGGCCGCGCCGGGCGGAGTCGCCGTCACCACGACGAGGGCGGCGGGAGCGGGGATCAGGGGCGAGGTGGCTCGCATCCTCTCCCTGGACGTGGACGGCTCCGGCTTCGCCGAGCTCGGCGAGGCCGACCCGGTGCTCGGCGATCTGCAGCGGCGCAGCCCGGGGCTGCGGCCGGTGTGCTTCTGGAGCCCGTGGGAGGCGGCGTGCTGGGCGGTGATCGTGCAGCGCTCGTCGATGCTCATCGCCTCCCGGCTCAAGCAGCGCATCGCCGATCGGTACGGCGCCACGATCACCCTGGACGGCCGGCCGTACGCGGCCTTCCCGCCGCCCATGGCGCTGGTGGAGGCGGGCGGCCTGGGCCTGCCCGCGCAGAAGGAGGAGTGGCTGCGCGGGCTGGCCCGCGCGGCGCTCGACGGCGTGCTCACCGCCGAGCACCTGCGCGCGCTGGCCCCCGAGGAGGCCCTGGCCGAGCTGCGCGGCCTGCCCGGCGTCGGCCCGTTCTCGGCGGGCCTGATCCTGATCCGCGGTGCCGGCGCGCCTGACGCGTTCCCCGGCGACGAGCCGCGCCTGTTCGCGATCCTGCGTGAGGCCTACGGCCTGCCGGAAGACGCGACACCGGCCGCGTACCGGAGGCTGGCCGAGTCGTGGCGCCCCTACCGCAGCTGGGCCTCCTTCCTGTTCCGGGCCGCCACCTACGGCGTCATGGACGACCGGTCGCCCGCCGGCGCCGGGTGAAGGCCTAGAGCGTGGGATCCGGGGCAGCTGCAAGGTCTTCGACGGAGCCGCACGGGAGGGGAGAGGTCCGCTGGCCGGGGAGATGAGGCTCGACGACTGGTTCCTCACCCGCGAGGAACGCAGGAACGACTGGACCAGGCTGGTGTCCTGGTCGGAGGGAAACCTGGTGCGCCCGCTCCTGCACGGCACGACCTACTTCGCCGAGCTCCACGCGGGACTGGCCGCTCTCGGCAAGGACGACCTGCTGATGTTCACCGACTGGCGCGGCGACCCCGACGAGCGGCTCCGACCGGACGGTCCCACGGTGGCGGCCGCGATGGCGGCGGCGGCCGAGAGGGGAGCCCTGGTCAGAGGGCTGATCTGGCGCTCGCACCTGGACGTCCTGCGCTTCAGCGCGGCCGAGAACCGGCACCTCGGCGAGCACATCGAGGCGGCCGGCGGCCAGGCGCTGCTCGACACCAGGGTCCGGCTCGGCGGCTCCCACCACCAGAAGTTCGTCGTCCTGCGCCATGACGGCGACCCGGACAGGGACGTGGCGTTCGTCGGCGGCATCGACCTGTGTCACAGCCGCCGCGACGACGCGCGGCATCTGGGCGACCCGCAGGCGGCGTCCATGCCGGCCACGTACGGCCCGCGCCCGCCGTGGCACGACGCCCAGGTGGCGATCAGCGGCCCCGCCGTCGCGGAGGTGGAGAAGGTCTTCCGCGAGCGGTGGGAGGACCCGGCGCCCGAGACCCGCCAACCGCTCAGGCGGCTGCGCGACCGCCTGGACCGGATGGCCGACGTGCCGCCGCTGCCCGAGCCGGCTCCGCCGCCGCTACCGGCCGGGACGCACGCCGTCCAGCTGCTGCGGACCTGTCCTTACCTGCGCCGCCGCTACCCGTTCGCGCCGGAGGGGGAACGCAGCGTGGCCAGGGCCTACCGCAAGGTGCTGGGCCGGGCGCGAACGCTGGTCTACCTGGAGGACCAGTACCTGTGGTCCACGGAGGTGATCGAGCCGTTCGCCCGGGCGCTGGAGCGGGAGCCGGAGCTCCGCATGATCATCGTGGTGCCCCGGCATCCCGACCAGGACGGCTGGCTGGCCGGCCCGGCCAGCCTGATCGGCAGGGCGGATGCGCTGACCCGGCTGATGCGCGCAGGACCCGGCCGGATCGCCGTCTACGACCTGGAGAACCACGCGGGCGCGCCGGTGTACGTGCACGCCAAGGTCTGCGTGGTCGACGACGTGTGGGCGAGCGTCGGCTCCGACAACGTCAACCTGCGTTCGTGGACGTTCGACTCCGAGCTGAGCTGCGCCGTGATCGACGAGCAGCCCGATCCGCGCCCGCCCGCCGGAGCGCGCCGGTTCGCCAGGGACCTGCGGCTCACGCTGGCCGCCGAGCATCTCGACCGTGACCCCGGCGAACTGGCCGATCTGTGCGACCCGAAGGGCGCGTTCGAGGCGTTCGCCGAGTCGGCCGCCCGGCTCGACGCCTGGCACCAGGGCGGCTGTCGCGGCCCCCGCCCGCCCGGCCGGCTGCGCCCGCATCCGAAACCGGAGCTCG
Source organism: Nonomuraea sp. NPDC003754 (assembly GCF_053605785.1). Classification (NCBI taxonomy): domain Bacteria; kingdom Bacillati; phylum Actinomycetota; class Actinomycetes; order Streptosporangiales; family Streptosporangiaceae; genus Nonomuraea; species Nonomuraea sp. NPDC003754. The sequence goes on along the minus strand of NZ_JBSGJX010000034.1, from coordinate 19,307 downwards.
GCCGCGTCCGCCGGGCGATGGCCATGCCGCTGTACCGGACGGTCGTGGACCCGGACGGCCGGCCGCCGCGCCTGCGCAGGACGAACGCGTTCTGAGCGCTGCCACACCGCCGACCCGTGCGTGACCTGTCCGGATATGGTGCTGAAGATCCCTTACCTGCTGTCACCGGAGTCCCGTGCCGCATGCCGAACGCCTCCGGGAGGGCGATCCCGCGATCGTGGGGCCCTACTGGCTGCTCGGCCGCCTCGGCGCCGGTGGGCAGGGCATCGTCTACCTGGCAAGGGGAAGGGCCGGCGCGCTGGTCGCCGTCAAGGTCCTGCGCGACGGGGCGCCGACGAGCGCCTGGCCAAGGAGATCGACGCGGCGCGGCGGGTGAAGCCGAACACTCGCACGGTGGCGTGGGGTGGAAACCTAGTGGGGCGTTCTGGTCTGGAGGAGGTCGGCCAGGAAGTGCAGCAGCGCCGCCAGGGTGGTGGCCGAGGTGATGGCCTGCTCGTCGATCAGCTGCTGGATGCGCAGCATCGGCAGCCACTCGGCGCGCCCGCCTTCCACGTCGTCGGCCGGGGCGGCGCCGGGCGCGGCCTGATGGGCGACGAAGACCAGGTGGTCGCAGTCGGCGACGTCACCGGCCGGGCGGATGCGGATCAGCGGCAGCAGCGGTCCGGGCCGCCAGCCGGTCTGCTCCTCCACGTGCCGGGCGGCGGCGGCCTCGGGCTGCTCGCCGGGGCCGATCTCGCCGAGCGGGATCTCCCATCCCCACGTGTCGGTGACGAGATGGTGGTGCCACCGCAGCAGGACGCGCCCGCCGCGGACGACCACCGCTCCGGCGGCCCGCGGGGTGCGGATGAAGGGCCGCTCGACGTGCTCGCCGTCGGTCAGCGCGACATCCACGACGCGAAGATCGACCCCGTTCGCCGCGTAGAGCAGCCGTTCCGAGCGCCGCATGGACCCGCACCTCCCCGCTTCGCCGGACTCGCTCTTCGAGGATACGCACAAGGTGGTCACGACCGCCCGGACGGGAAGAACGTCGGTGGGAGGAATTAACCTGGGCGGTGTCGGCCCGCCGCGGGGCGACGCCGGGCTGCGGCCCGGTCCCGATGTCATGAACGTCCCATCGTTCGACCGGGGGAGGCGATCGTGGGGTCTGTCTTGGGCGAAGGGCTGCCCCCGGACGACGTCGTCGTCACGGCTCTGCGCGCCGGCGACGAGGAGATGTTCGCGGCGGTGCTGGACACCTGGTCCGGGGGCCTGTTGCGGGTGGCGAGGTCCTACGTGTCCACCGACCACTCCGCTGAGGAGGTCGTCCAGGACACGTGGCTGGCGGTGATCGACGGGATCGACTGTTTCGAGGGCCGCTCCTCGGTCAAGACGTGGGTCTACCGCATCCTGGTCAACACCGCGAAGAAGCGCGGCGTGCGCGAGAGCCGTACGCTGCCGTGGAGCGCCTTCGAGCAGGACGGCGGCAGGTCCGCGGGCCACGGCCCGGTGCCGCCGGGCGGCTGGAAGGAGGTTCCGGGGGCATGGCCGACGCCCGAGGGCGAGGCGCTGGCCGCGGAGGTGCGCGGGCTGATCGCCGAAGCCCTGGGCAGGTTGCCGTCCCGGCAGCGGATCGTGATCACCCTGCGCGACGTGGAAGGCTGCACCTCCGACGAGGTGTGCGAGATCCTGGAGATCTCCGCGGCGAACCAGCGGGTGCTGCTGCACCGCGCCCGGGTGGCGGTGCGCGGCTGGTTGGCCGGCTATTTCGAGTCGGGGAAGCGGCCGGAATAGCGCGTAGGGCTTCCGCTGGCCCGTGCAGCGGCCACAATAAGTGAAACGGTTCAATTCCCAGGCGATAGGGCGGTCACGTCGTGAAGCGGTTCACCTGCGACGAACTGGTGGAAGTCATCACCGCCTACCTTGAGGACGCTCTCGACCAGCCGGCCCGTGACGGCGTCCGGCAGCATCTGACCTGCTGCGAGGCCTGCGCCCGCTACGTCGAGCAGTTCCGCGCCACCGTCGGCGTCCTGGGCGACCCGCCCCCGGAGAAGCTGCGGTCCGACGTGCGCGACCGGCTCATGGCCGCCTTCCGCGCGCGGAGCCGGTCATGAGGAGCCGGTCATGAGCAAGGTCATGAACCGGTCATGAGGCGAGGAAGCTCTCCCGCAGCGCGGTGACCACCGGCGCGGGGACGGCGCCGTCACGCAGGCAGCCGAGCGCCGCTATCGTCGCCCGCACCTGAGCCAGCCACCCCGAACACGCCGGGCACGCCGCCAGATGATCCGTGACGAGCCGCCGCCGCTCGGCGGGGAGCGCCGCCTCCAGATAGTCCGTGATCGATTCGAGCACGTCATCGCACCCGAGCTCGCCTCGTGCCCACCCCATGTGACCTAGTGCCGGTCGCGCTCCATCCGTTACGCGAATCCGCGTGTAACGATCGCGGGGCTCGCGGGTCTGTAGACCTGTGCGCCGTGCGAAGGGGAGACGATGATCGGGCTCACCGCCGAGGACACGCCGCTGCGGGACACCTCGGAGGTGGTGGACTTCGCGCGCCGCTGCTTCCGTCCCGCCACCGCCGACCATGTGGGCGTCGAGCTGGAGTTCCTGGTCTTCGACCGGACGGCGCCGGCCGCTCACGTCCCGCTGGCCAGGATCGAGCGGGCGCTGCCGGCGCTGACGGGCGGCAGCCGGGTGACGTTCGAGCCGGGCGGCCAGCTCGAACTGTCCGGCCCGCCGGGGCCGCTGCCGGACGCGCTGGCCCGCCTGTCCGCCGACGTGGCCGCCGTGCGCGCCGCCCTGCGCGCGGCGGGGCTGGCGCTGGCCGGGGTGGGTCTCGACCCGGTACGGCCGGCCCGCCGCCAGCTGCGCCTGCCCCGGTACGACGCGATGGCCGCCTTCCTCGGCGTGCCGTACGGGAGCCTGATGATGTGCTCGACCGCGTCGATCCAGGTCAACCTGGACCTGGGGGAGCGGCCCGCGACGCGATGGGCGCGGGCGCACGCCGTCGGCCCCGTGCTGACGGCGGCCTTCGCCAACTCGCCGCTGAGCGGCGGCAGGCCGTGCGGCTGGATGTCGGGCCGCCAGGCCGTCTGGGACCACCTCGACCGCACCAGGACCGCGCCCGTGCCTGCCTCGGGCGATCCGGGCGCGGACTGGGCCGACTACCTGCTGGAGGCCCGGCTCATGCTGGTGCGCGAGGACGAGGAGCGCTACCGCACGGTCAGCGACGGCTCGACGTTCGGCGACTGGCTGCGGTCGGGCGGCGGGCGGCGGCCCACCGTCGAGGACCTGCTCTACCACGCCACGACCGTCTTCCCCCCGGTGCGGCCCAGAGGCTGGCTCGAGATCCGCTACCTCGACGCGCAGCATCCGGCGACCTGGCCGGTCTGCGTGGCCGTGACCTGCGCCCTCGTCGCCGACGACCGGGCCGCCGACGCGGCGCTGGCCGCCACGGAGCCGTTCCAGGGGCCGCACCGCTACCAGGAGCTGAGCGGGGTGGCGGCGCGGTGCGGGCTGGCCGACCCGCGCCTGCGCAGGGCCGCCGAGGCGTGCTTCCGCGCCGCGCTGGAGGCGCTGCCCCGCCTCGGCGTGGACCCGGGCCTGGCCGGCGAGGTGGCCGCGTTCGCCGACCGGCATGTGACGACCGGCCGCTCCCCGGCGGCCGACCTGATGGATCCGGCGTCGACACGGCGCGTCCCGACCTGGCTGGACGATGAGGGATGGGGATGAACGATTTCAAGGAACGCATCGCGGCCGAGCTCGTCGCGGTGCGCGACCGGTCGCTCACCTACACGGCGGCGGACGACGACCTGCTGCTGCGTCAGCACTCGCCGCTGATGTCGCCGCTGGTGTGGGACCTGGCGCACGTGGGCAACTACGAGGAGCTCTGGGTGCTGCGCGCGGCCGGGGGCATCGACCCGCTCCGGCCGGAGATCGACGACATCTACGACGCGTTCAAGACCCCGCGCAAGGATCGCCCGAGCCTGCCCATCCTGGGTCCGGCCGAGGCGCGGCGCTACATCGAGGGCGTGCGCGGGCGGGTGCTCGACGTCCTCGACACCGTCGACCTCGACGGCCCCGACCCGCTGCACCGCGACGGCTTCGTGTTCGGCCTGGTGATCCAGCACGAGCACCAGCACGACGAGACCATGCTCGCCACGCTCCAGCTGTCCAGGCAGCCCGGCCTGGTGCGTGACGGCGAGCTCCCGCCGGGCCGCGACGCAGGCCCCGACGAGGTGTTCGTGCCGGCGGGCGCCTTCCTCATGGGCACCGCCACCCTGCCCTGGGCCTACGACAACGAACGGCCCGCCCACCGGGTCGACCTGCCCGCCTACTGGATCGACCGGCTGCCCGTCGGCAACCGCTCCTACGCGGAGTTCATCGGCGACGGCGGCTACGACGACCCGCGCTGGTGGTCCCCTGAGGGCTGGAAGTGGCGGCAGCGCAGCGGCGCCTTCGCCCCCCTGTTCTGGGTCAGGGACGGCGACGCCTGGTGGCGCACCCGCTTCGGCCGTCCCGAGCCGGTCCCGATGGACGAGCCGGTCCAGCACGTGTGCTGGTACGAAGCCGACGCCTACGCCCGCTGGGCGGGCAGACGGCTGCCCACCGAGGCCGAATGGGAGAAGGCCTGCGGCTGGGACCCGCGGGCGGAAAGCGCGCGCCGCTACCCGTGGGGCGAGCAGGCGCCCACCGCCGACCGGGCCAACCTCGGCCACCGCGCCGCCCGTCCCGCGCCGCTCGGCGCCTACCCGGCCGGCGCCAGCGCCTACGGGGCCGAGCAGATGGTGGGAGACGTGTGGGAGTGGACCTCCTCGTGGTTCCAGCCCTACCCCGGCTTCCGCAGCTTCCCGTACAAGGAGTACAGCGAGGTCTTCTTCGGCCACGAGTACCGAGTGCTGCGCGGCGGCTCGTGGGCGGCCGACCCGGCGGCGGTGCGCACCACGTTCAGGAACTGGGACTACCCGATCCGCCGGCAGATCTTCACCGGCTTCCGCTGCGCCCGCTCGGAGCAGACCTGATGTGCAGGCACGCGGCCTGGCTGGGCGCCGCCAGCCCGCTCAGCCGGCTCATCCACGAGCCCGAGCACGGCCTGCTGCGGCAGTCGTTCGCGCCGCGCCGCCAGCACCAGGGCCTGGTCAACGCCGACGGGTACGGCATGGGCTGGTACGACCCGGCGCGTGCCGAGCCGGTGCGCTATCGCCGGGCCGTACCCATCTGGACCGACGCCAACCTGCCGGCGCTGGCCGAGGTCGCCCGCTCGACCTGCCTGCTGGCGGCCGTCCGCTCGGCCACCGCGGGCATGCCGATCGAGGAGAGCGCCACGGCGCCGTTCACCGACGGGGGATGGCTGCTCAGCCTCAACGGCCGCGTCACCAGGGACGCGCTGCTCGATCTCGCCGACGACCTGCCAGACCGCGCGGAGAGCACGTGCGACGCCGCCTGGGTGGCCGCCGCGGTGTTCCTGCTCGGGCGCGCCGGGCTCGGCCTGGGCGAGGCGCTGGCCGAGGTCGTCGTCCGCGCCGGGGAGAAGGATCCCGGCGCCCGCCTGAACCTGCTCGCCTGCGACGGCGCGTCCATCGCCGCGACCGTCTGGGGCGACACGCTCTTCTACCACCCGCTCCACGACGGCGTGCTGGTGGCCAGTGAGCCGCTCGACGACCTGCCCGGATGGCAGGCCGTACCCGAGCGCAGCCTCATGACGGTCACCGGGACGGACGTCCGCGTGCAGCCGTTGTGATCTCACCCCAGGAGGCCCCGTGTTCGTCAGCCGGCCGACCTTCCACCGCGTGATCAACCATCTCGACCGCGACTACCTGCGCCAGGCGCTCGAGCACGACGTCAGGGCCGGCCTGACGTCGTCGCCCAAGTGGCTGCCGCCCAAGTGGTTCTACGACGCCGCGGGCAGCGAGCTGTTCTCCCGGATCACCCGGCTGCCCGAGTACTACCCGACCCGGCGCGAGCTGGCCATCCTGCGGGCGCGGGCGGCCGAGCTCGCCGCGGCCAGCGGCGCGGACACGCTGGTCGAGCTGGGCTCGGGCACCAGCGAGAAGACCGTTCTGCTGCTGGAGGCGCTCGAGGCGGCCGGCACGCTGCGCACCTACACGCCGGTGGACGTGGACGCGGTCACTCTCGCCGCGGCCGCGCGGCGGCTGGCCGAGCGCTTCCCCGGCCTGGACGTGCGCGCCGTGTGCGCCGACTTCGAACGCCATCTGGCGTTGCTGCCCCGCACCGGGCGGCGGATGGTGGCCTTCCTCGGCGGCACGATCGGCAACCTCGAACCGGCCGCGCGCGAGGTGTTCATGAAGGAACTGCGGGCCACGCTCCGCCCAGGCGACACCTTCCTGCTCGGGGCCGACCTGGTGAAGGACACCGGACGGCTGGTGGCGGCCTACGACGACGCGGCCGGGGTGACGGCCGCCTTCAACAGGAACGTCCTGCACGTGATCAACCGGGAGCTGGAGGCGGACTTCGAACCGGAGGCGTTCGCGCACGTGGCGCTGTACGACGCGCGCCACGACTGGATCGAGATGCGGCTGCGGGCGAGCCGTGACATGCGGGTGCGGATCGGCGGGCTAGGCCTGACCGTGGACTTCGTCGAGGGCGAGCAGATGCGTACCGAGATCAGCGCCAAGTTCCGGCCGGAGGGCCTGCGCAGGGAACTGGCCGCCGCCGGGTTCGAGGTGCGCCGCCGCTACACCGATCCCTCCGGGGACTTCACCCTGGTCCTGGCACAGGCCTGAGCACAGGGGGCGTCCGGTGTCTCCCCCGCCGGGCGCCGCGGGCAGGACCGCCGCCACCGTCCGGGTGAAGACTGCTCGTCGCCGCGTTCGCGTGCGAGGCGGACGGTGCGACTACTCCCTGCGTCGTAGTCCGGCTGATCGCTGATCCCGGAAGATGACTCCGCCTGTGGGACGACTCCGAACCGCGGCCGGACGACGATTGTCGGTCATGAGAGCCCCAGCAGGGACAGCCGCGGTCGCGACGGGACTGACGAAGGCGGGAGAGCGATGACCACCGCCGCCCTTGCCCAAGGAAGAGAGCAGTCCCCACCACCCCCGGATGCCCGCTCCCCGGCCGGACAGAGCATGGCGGGGCTGCTGCGCCCTCACCTCCGGAGTTTCGCCGCCGTGGTGATCCTGCAGGTGGTCGGCGCTGCCGCGGGTCTGGCGCCGCTGCTGGCGGTCGTCGAGTTGGGCCGGGCGCTGTTGTCGCCCGGCCCGATCGATCACGGTCATGTCTGGTTCGTCGTGGTCGCGGGCGCGGCCGGCTTGTTCGTCCGGCTGCTGTTCACGGCCGCGTCGTCCGGGATCGGACATGTCCTCGACGGCCAGGTGCAACTGTCGTTCCGCCGGCGACTGGCCGCGCGGCTGGGACGCGTGCCGATCGGCTGGTTCTCCCGGCGCCGGACGGGCGAGCTGGCCAAGGTCGTGGGGGAGGACGTGAGTGCCGTGCACCCGTTCATCGCCCACACCCCCGGCGAGCTGATCTCCGCGTTCGTGGTGCCGCTGGTGTCGCTGGTCTACCTGTTCACCGTCGACTGGCGGCTCACGCTGATCACGCTGATCCCGGTGGCGCTGGCGGTGGCGCTGGTCCCTCTGATGATGACCCCGGTCCGGCTGCGCGAGCAGAAGCAGTTCGACGAGGCCATGGGGCGGATCTCGAGCGCGGTCGTCGAGTTCGTGCAGGGCATCGCGGTGGTCAAGGCGTTCGGCGGATCCGGGCGCGCCCACCGTAAGTTCCGCACGGCCACGGACGATTTCGTCGACATCTTCTACCGGATGGTGCGCGGTCTCTCCGGGATCGCCGCGGGGATGCAGGTGGCGCTGTCGCCGCCGTTCGTGCTGCTGGTCGTGCTGATCGGCGGTGCGGCTCTGATCACGACCGGCGGCATGGCCCCGGCCGACCTGCTGCCCTTCCTGCTGCTGGGACTGGGGCTGACCGCTCCGGTGGCGGCTCTCGGCCACGGCTTCGACGACCTGCAGGCCGCCCGGCGCGCGGTCGGAAGGATCCGGGACGTGCTCGCGGTGCCGTCGCTACCGGAGCCCGCCCACCCGGTCGCGCCACAGGGTCACCGGGTGGAACTGCGTGACGTCCGCTTCGGTTACGAAACCGATCACGAGGTGCTGCGCGGGATCGACCTGGTGCTCGAGCCGGGGACGGTCACCGCGCTCGTCGGGCCGTCGGGAAGCGGGAAGTCCACGCTGGTCCAGCTGCTGCCGCGCTTCTTCGACCCGACCCACGGTTCGGTCGCCCTGGGCGGTGTCGATCTGCGCGAGCTCGGCAGCCGGGAGCTGTACCGGACGGTCTCCTTCGTCTTCCAGGACGTTCGCCTGCTGCGCGCGTCGGTCGCCGACAACATCGCGCTGGCGGTACCGCATGCCGACCTCGACGACGTGGTTCGCGCCGCCCGGCAGGCGAACATCCATGATCGGATCCTCGAGCTGCCGCGCGGATACGAGACGGTGATCGGCGACGACACCGGACTGTCGGGTGGCGAGGCGCAGCGGATCTCGATCGCCCGTGCACTGCTCGCCGACGCGCCTGTTCTGGTGCTCGACGAGGCGACCGCCTTCGCCGACCCGCAGACAGAGCTGGCGGTGCGCCGGGCCCTTTCGACGCTGGAAGGCGATCGGACGATCCTGGTCATCGCCCATCGCCTGGAGACGATCGCCGACGCCGACACCGTCGTGATGCTGGAGAACGGGTCGATCGTCGAGCGCGGCAGGCCCGCCGAGCTGCTGGCACAGAACGGGAAGTTCGCCGCGTTCTGGCGAACCCAGCGGTCGGCGGTCGCCGGCGACCTCGAAACCCACGTCGTACCGCAAGGAGACGAGACCCGATGATCCGCATGCTGTTGCGCGTGCTGGGACAGGAGTACGCCCGGCCGGTGCGTCGCACCGTGGCCCTGATGACGACGACCGCGGTGGTCGAGGGTTTGTCCTACGCGCTGCTGGTTCCGGTGCTGCGGGCACTGTTCGGGAGCAGCCCCGCAGACGCGCGGCCCTGGCTGATCGCGTTCGGGGCCGCGGTCGCGGTCTACGCGGTGCTGCGCTATGTCAGCGACCTGTCCGGATTCCGCGCCGGGACCACGCTGTTGCATGGCATGTATCACCGGCTCGGCGATCATCTGGCTCGCCTGCCCATCGGCTGGTACAGCGCGGGCCGCGTCGGGCAGGTGTCCGTCATGGCCAGCAGCGGCGTCCTGCAGGCGATGAGCGCGATCGCGCACCTGCTGGCACCGTTCGTCTCCGCCAGCGTGACTCCCGTGACGATCGTTGTCGTGATGCTCGCCTTCAACTGGCAGATGGGGCTGGCCGCGCTGGTCGCCGTACCGGTCGTGGCGGCGATCCAGGTCTGGACGGGACGCTCGATGGCCGCCACCGACGCCGAGCGCGCCGAACGCGACCACGAGGCCACCGGGCGGGTCATCGAATATCTGCAGGCCCAGCCGGTGCTGCGCGCCGGCGGCCGGACCGTCGAACGCTTCCGGTTGCTCGACGACTCGCTGCGCGAGCTGCAGCGCGCGTCCCGCCGTACCCTTCTGACGGCGCTGCCCGGCCTCTTGGGCCTGACGCTCACGGTGCAGGCGATGTTCACCGTGTTGCTGGTCCTGGGCGCCTACCTCGCCCTCGGCGGGAACATCGGCGCGGCGGAGATCCTGGCGATCCTGGTGCTGGCCGCCCGCTGCGCGGATCCGCTGCTGTCGCTGTCGGACATCGGTGGCAAAATCCGCGGCGCGCGTTCCGAACTGGCGAGGCTCGACACGGTGTTGCGCACCGAGCCGCTGCCGGAAGCCCCCGAACCGGTCCGGCCGGAACGCCATGACCTGCGGTTCGACTCCGTCGCCTTCCGTCACGGCGGGCGCACCGTGATCGACGAGGTGTCGTTGTCCGTGCCGGAGGGACAGCGGCTCGCCGTCGTCGGTCCGTCGGGTGCGGGCAAGAGCACCCTGCTGCAGTTGATCGCGCGGTTCTACGACGTGGACGCGGGCGCGGTGCGCGTGGGCGGTGTGGACGTGCGCGCGATCGACACCGAGGTGTTGATGGCGCAGATCGCCATCGTCTTCCAGGACGTCTATCTCTTCGACGGCACGATCGAGGAGAACGTACGGCTCGGCCGTCCCGACGCCGACGACGCCGAGGTGCGGGCGGCGGCGACCGCGGCGCGGCTGGACGAGGTGGTCGAGCGACTGCCCGGCGGATGGGCGACGAACGTGGGCGAGGGCGGCGCACTGCTGTCGGGTGGTGAGCGCCAGCGTGTCTCGATCGCGCGAGCGCTGCTGAAGAACGCGCCCATCGTGCTGCTGGACGAGGTGACCTCGGCACTGGACCCGGTGAACGAGGCGGCCGTCCACGAGGGTGTCGAGCGCCTGATGGCGGGCCGGACGGTGGTGATGGTGGCGCACCGGATGCGGACCGTCCGGCGCGCCGACCGGGTCGTCTTCCTGGACGGCGGCCGGATCGTGGAGGAAGGCACCCACGACGAGCTGCTGCGCCACGGCGGCCGCTACGCCGATTTCTGGGAACTGTCCATGACTCCGGCAGGGAGCGAATGAGCCGGTAGTCGGCCGGCGGCGGCGCGACCGTCTCGGGGACTTCCCCCAAGGGTGGGGCTGGCACTACCGACGAGGGGCGGGCCAGCGGCAATGCCGTCGCTCACAAGGGGTTCTAGAGTCTTCTGCGCGACCGGTTTCGTCGGCGGTCTCACGGCAGGAAGCAGCCCAGGCAGGGGTCCCCCCCGGGGACTCCGGGGATCACCCGAGTCCGGCACGGCTGGACCACGCAGAACGGGACATCATGACGATGCGGAGAGCGGCGGTGATCGCGGGCCTTCTCGGGCTCGTGGCGGTGTCGACCGGGTGCGGCACCAGTGTCTCGCTGGATGAGGCCGCCGTCTCGTACGACGTCACCGACGAGGTGGCGGCGCTGCACGTCGAAGTCGACTCCGGGACCGTCGACGTGGTCCAGTCGAACCGTCGGGGCATCCGCGTGACGGAGCGGCTGAGCTGGTACAAGAACAAGCCGCAGACCCGTCACCGGACGCGGGGTGACACGCTGGAGCTGACGTTCACCTGTCCCAACACGTGGGGGTGGGGCGCCATGGGCACGTCCTGCGACGTGAGCTACGAGGTGGAGGTGCCCAGGGGACTCCGCGTCAAGGTGGTTTCCGACTCGGGGAAGCTGACGCTGAAGAACCTGTCGGGTGACGTGGAAGCCGTCACCGACTCCGGGGCGATCGAGGCCACCGGGCTGACGGACGGGCGGGTGGTCACGAGAACCGACTCGGGCGATACGGAACTGGCCTTCGCCGGGCGGCCCGCTCGGGTCACGACCACCGCGGATTCCGGCCAGACCGTGATCCACGTGCCGCAGGGGCCGTACAACATCGTGGCCACGACGGACTCCGGCGACAAGGACATCAAGGTCGCCGGCGTTCCCTCGGCCGAGCGCACGATCGAGCTGTCCAGCGGCTCCGGGGACCTGGCCGTGGAGCAGCGACCAGCCGGCCAGTGACGTGAGGGACGCGATCAGGCCTCGTCGCCCGTGAGCCGGGCCGTCCTGGCCTCGAAGGCGTGGACCACCGCGGCCATGTCCGCCGCGCCGTGTCCCAGCGCCTGGGTCTCGCCGAACAGGGCAAGGCAGACGTCCAGCAGCGGCGAGGCGGTCCGGGAGTCGCGGGCCGCATCCACGATGAGCCGGTTGTTGTTGAGGACGTCCGCGATCGCCGCCTGCGGGCTGAAGTCACGCTCGACCAGCTTCGCCGCCTTGATCCTGGAGACGGCGCTGGCCATGGGCCCGGAGTCGAGCACGTGACGGAACACGTCCATGTCCAGGCCGTTCCTGGCGGCGAAGTGCGTGGCCTCCACCAGGCCGCCGACCATCGTGAGGAGGAAGAGGTTGACCGCGAGCTTCATCAGCAACGCCGAAGGGACGGCGCCGCACACCACTGTCTCCCGGCACATCGGCCCGAGCAGCGGCCGTACCTCCCGCACCGCCGCGGGCTCCCCGGCGAGCATGCCCACGAGCTGCCCGGCCTCGGCCGGCACCCGCGACCCTGAGACGGGCGCCTCGACGTAGGCGCCGCCCGCGGCGCGCACGTCCTGCTCCAGCGCCGCCGAATAGGCCGGCGCGGTCGTCCCCATGGGCACGACGACGTGCCCGGCGACCTTCGCCGCGAAGCCGGGTGTGCCGCGCTCCAGCACGGCGTCGAGCGCGTCCTCGTTCGCCAGCATCAGGATGACCACGCGTGCCCGGCCGAACACCTCGTCGGGGCTGGCCGCCTGCCGCGCGCCGGCCGCGCGCGCCGAGTCGCACCTGGCCGAGGAACGGCTCCACACCACCAAAGGCGTGCCCGCCCGGGCCAGGTTGACCGCCATCGGCTCGCCCATCAGTCCCAGGCCGAGGAAACCTACGTCCATACGCAGGTTGTACCGCCAGGCGGCGGCCCTCGTCTTGAACGGTCGTGCGCCCTCGCGCGCTCAGGTGGTGCCGCAGTAGCGGGCGCCTCTGGCGGCGGCGGCCAGGGCGGCGGCTCGGGCCGCCTCGGTGGGGGTGAAGGGCAGGCCGGGCCGCTTGAGCAGCAGGGCCCGTCCGGGGTGTACGGAGATCACCATCGTGCTGGTCAGCTCGCCGTCGTCGGCGAGGGTCTCGCCCGGCCGGCGCCACTCGACCCGCGTGGCCCTGAGCAGTTCCGCCATGGCCTGCGGGAGCCGTCCGGGGTCGTCGTGCACCCGCTGCGCCATCGTCAGTGCCTGGATGCCGGGGTCGATCAGGTCCTTGACCTGGGCGGGCACGACCAGCACGTCGAGGCCGCCCGCCTCGGACAGCGCGGCGTGCAGGACGCCGGGCGTCAGGTGGGTGGGCGCCTCGACGACGAACTCGTCGAGGGCGTCGCCGCCGGACGGCGTGATCGCGGTGCTGGCGGTGGGGGCGATGTGCAGCGCCAGGATGTTGCAGCCCAACCGGCCGAACGCGCCCGCCACCTCGCCCAGGCGGCCTGGACGCTCGACCACGCGCATCCGGATCCGCCACAGCGTCATCGCGCCGCCGTCGTCGTCGGCGGGAGGCGGCAGGGCGGGCGCGGACCGACGCCGCGCGGTCGCCGGCCGTCCGGTCTTCAGGCGCCGGTGCACGGCCGAGCCGGCGATCAGGGCGCCGCCGAGGCCCACCAGCACCACCGGTCCAGGATCGGTGTGCCCGAGGAGGGTGGCCAGCAGGTGGGCCATGCCCACCGCCACGAACAGCGCGGCCACCTCAAGGATCTCCCGCCACCAGGAGCGCGCGTCGTGCCGGCGGTCGGGTCCGGAGTTCGGATGGGTCGCCTTCGGTGCATCGCTCATGCCGGCCAGTCTCACCGCGCTGTGTTACGCCGCCGTGACCTGCGCGATTGCGCGGGATTAAGCCGTTCGCACCGGCCCGGCGCCACATGTCGGGCCGCCGCGCTACTTCGCGGTGAAGTCGGCGGCCCAGAACAGCCGTCCGGTGTCCGGGTCGCGCGCCAGCGCCCCGCGGCACTTGGCGTAGCTCGCGGGCAGGTCCTCGACGCTCCAGCTGCGGCCGTCGTAACGCAGGAGGACCGCGGACACCGTGGAGATGCGCGGCTGGACCCTGGTGTGTTCCGTGGCGACCATCCACAGCTTCCCGCGCCCGCCGCCGGTGATCATGCAGGCGCTTCCGGTCGGGGGAGGCGGCAGCACCGTCCAGCGCGTGCCGTCCCACCGCATGACCCGCGCGATGGAGGCGACCGTCGCCCACACCTCGTCGCGCGACACCGCCCTGATGGCGACGTCCCCGCCCCGGGTCGGAGCGACCGGGGTGGGGGTCGGACGCCAGCGGCGACCGTCCCAGTGCGCGATGGCGAGCGTGCCGTCCTTCTCGCCCACCGCCCACACGTCGTCCGGCGACAGCGCCTCGAGCCGGCTGATCGTCATGCCGCCGGGGGTGGGCACCTGCGACCAGCCGGAAGCCGTCCGCCTGGCCAGGTAGGGGTACGCGGGCCCCTCGTCGTCGACGTAGGCCTTCCCCGCCACCCACGCCTCGCGCGGGCCGGTCACGACCGCGCTGCCCAGCCCGAGCGAGAACCCCTTCGGGACGGCGGGGTCGGTGATGCGTGGCGCGCCCAGGTCGGTCCAGGTGTGGCCGTCCCACCGGTGAACGCCGGGGCGGTAGCTCTCGATCACCCAGACGTTGTCGCTCGACGAGGCGGCGATCAGATCGGGGGACCGCATGCCCGCCGGAGGCTTGACGGGGCGCCAGCCGCTGCCGTTCCAGTGCAGGACGACGGCCCTGGTCTCCTCGTGCCATCGCCGGGTGTCGCTCGGGGTACGGGCGCCCACCGCCCACACGTCGCGGGGGGTGATCGCCGCCACGTCGGCCAACGACCCTGACATGCGGCTCTTGACGTCCTTCTCGGACATGCCCATGGCGCGGGCGCTGAGCGCGTCCCATCGGACGTCGAGATAGGTGACGGAGGAGGTGACGCTCCTGGCCGGGGTGGGACGGGGTGGGCGCTCCCTGGCGGTGTCGACCGGGGTGGAGCAGGCCACCGCGGTCATGGCCACGGTCACGAGAGCGAATGCGCGTCCCATCACACCATGATCGTAGGCCTGGGTGCTTTCCGGTCGGCGGGCCTGGTCAGTCGAGCACCTTGATCTTCTTCATGGTCGGCTGGGAGATCACCCTGGCCACGCCGGGAATGCCGATGATCTTTCCGGTCTGGAACGCCTCGTAGGCCGCGTAGTCGGCGACCAGGACGCGCAGGTGATAGTCCGGTGTGGCGAACAGCCGGCGGAACTCGACGACCTCGTCGTAGGCGGCGATGGTCCTCTCCAGCTCCTCCAGGGTCTTGAGGTCGCTCACACCGACCTCGATGGAGACGATGACCTCGAGGCCGCCACCGAGGAGCTCGTGGTTGACGGTCGCCCGGTAGCCGCTGATGACGCCCGCCTCCTCCAGGCGTTTGACGCGGCGCAGGCAGGGGGGCGGCGTGAGCCCCACGCGCCGGGCGAGCTCGACGTTGGTCAACCGGCCGTCCTGCTGGAGCTGAAACAATATTTCTCGATCGATCGCGTCGAGGGTCACTTCATTGCTCATCTGCCGATCATATCGTCATAATCGACAACCATATGAGGCGGATATCCACCTAGAATTTCCCGTGACCGAGGGAAAGGTGGAGGCCATGACGATCGAGGTCTGGCTGGAGCGCCGAGCCGAGGACATGGCCAGCCTCCTCGGCCGCCTGGTGGCCGTCGACTCCGAGAACCCGCCCGGACGCGCCCTGCGTCGCTGCGCGGAGGTCCTGCGCGAGGAGATGGACCGCCTCGGCCTGGCGCCAGAGGTCATCCCGGTCGCCGACCCGGCCGGCGGGTCGGCGGACCCGTGCGTCGTGCGCGGCACCGCCGGCGACGGTGACAGGCTCGTCTACTTCCACGGCCACTTCGACGTGGTGCCGGCCCAGGACCGGGCGCAGTTCACGCCCGTACGCCGCGACGGCAGGATCATCGGGCGCGGCACGGCCGACATGAAGGGCGGCATCGTCAGCATGCTCTACGGCGCCGCGGCCGCCAAGGATCTCGGCCTGCTCGGCGCCGGCCGGATCGTGCTGCACCTGGTGTGCGACGAGGAGACCGGCAGCGTCGCCGGAGCCGGCCACCTGCGCGCGGCGGGGCTGATCGACCCGGCCGCGCTGGCCATGCTCACCGCCGAGCCCAGCGGCGGCGGCATCTGGAACGCCGCCCGCGGCGCCGTCTCCGTCCGCGTCGACATCCAGGGCCGCGAGGCCCACGTCGGACAGGCCCACCGCGGCGTGAACGCCTTCCAGCACATGCTGCACATCGCCCGCCCCGTCGAGCGCTACGCCGCCGAGCTGGCCGAACGGCACACCGGCTTTCCGCTGAACCCCGCCGACGCTCCCGGCAGCATGCTCGTCGTCGGCGGCTCGTCCGGCAGCGGTGCTAACTTCAACGTCGTCCCCGGCACGGCCTACTTCACCGTCGACGGCCGCTACAACCCCGAAGAGGACCTGGAGGCCGAGCTCAGGCGGCTGACCGCCCTCATCGAGGACGCCGCGCAAGAGGTCGGCGCCACCGTGTCGGTCCGCACGACCCAGCTGCAGCCCTCCGCCGGCACCGGCCAGGACCATCCCGCGGCCGCCACGCTGGCCCGCGTCGTCGGCGACGTCGAGGGTGCCCCGGCCCGGTTCGAGCTGTGCGCGGGCATTTTGGAGACCCGCTGGTACGCCCAGCTCGGCATCCCCGCCTTCGGCTACGGCCCGGGCCGCCTGGATGTCTCCCACGGGCCGGACGAGTACGTCGAGGAGGCCGCCATGCGCCGCTGCGCCGCCGTGTACGCCCGCTACGCGAGCGCCATGCTGGCATGACGGCCCCGGGGCCGACCTGCTGGAACTACCGGGAGGCCCTGGCGCGGCCCAGCAGGTAGCCCGCGGCGACCATGCCGACGCCCAGGAGCAGGTGCAGCCAGTTGTCGGCGGTGTTGAGCGGCACGAAGTTGGCCGGGCTTGTCTGGTCGACTGCCATGCCGTAGATCCACAGCAGCAGGTAGACCGCGCCGCCGCCGATCAGGTACGCGCGGGCGCCGGTCCACGTGCGGGCCAGCACGACGCCGGCGACCCCGAACAGCAGGTGGACGACGTTGTGCAGGACGGACACCTGGAACAGGCCCAGGAGCATGGCCTCGGAGTGGTGGCCGGCGACGGCCAGGCCGCCGTAGCCCGCGGTGATGCCCGGCACGAAGCCGAGCGCGCCGACCAGCAGGAACGCCACGCCGACGATGAGCGCGGCCAGTTGCACGGGTGTGCGTGCCGTCCTGGTGTGTGAGGTGGTCATGTGAGTCGTCTCCGTTCGCGTGTTCGCCGGGCCGGCGGGGGCCGTCGAGGTCCTCCGCCGGCGCCCTTCACGCAGGCATTCGGAGCGGTGCCGCGCATGGATGCCTGGTGGCCGCGTCGGTGCGCCGTCGGGTGCCGGTCAGGCGTCGGGGCGGCTGGCGATGATCGTGCGGATGAGGTCGGCGAGCTGTTCCCGCTGCTCCGCCGACAGGGGGGCGAACCATTCGCGCTCGCGCCGGTTGTGTTCCTCGAAGGCGCCGCTCACCGCCTGCCGTCCCGCCTCCGTGAGCGCCACCAGCACCGCCCGGCGGTCATCCGGTACGGCCTGCCGCTCGACCAGCCCCGCCGCCTCGAGGGTGTTGACGGCGTTGGAGACCGCCGAGCGCGTCATGGCCGAGAAGTCGGCCAGGTCGCTCACCCTGGACGGCCCCAGCAGCCAGAGCTTGAACATGAGCCGGAAGCCGGGCAGCGTCCACCCCTGGGGCCGGTGGATGCGCGATTCGAGGTCGGCCACGAGCACGTACGACAGGTGCAGCAGGTTGTAGGCGAGCCCGAAGGTCGAGGTGTCGACCTCGACGGGCAGTTTGGCGACGAGTTCGCGCGCGTGACGTTCGTACCAGACGTCCAGCCGTTCCATCCGGCGATCCTCCCACCCTCTTGCCCGCACCGATGATTATGCCCAAAATAGTTTTGGCCAAATCAATTTCCGGGAGTAGCTGATGCGCATCCTCATCATCGGCGGGGGCATCGGTGGCCTCGCGGCAGCGCTGAGCCTGCGCGCCGCCGGGTTCACCGAGATCACCGTGGCCGAGTCCGTGGCCGAGCTCCGTCCCCTGGGGGTCGGGATCAACCTGCTCCCGCATGCCGTACGGGAGCTGACCGAGCTGGGGCTCGCGCCGCAGCTCGAGCAGCGGGCCAGAGCCACCGCCGAGCTCGCCTACCACAACCGCTTCGGCTCCCTGATCTGGAGCGAGCCGCGCGGGCTGGCCGCCGGATACCGCTGGCCGCAGTACTCGATCCATCGCGGCGAGCTGCAGATGCTGCTGCTGCGCGAGGTCGAGGCGAGCGGCGTGCCGGTGCTCACCGGGCGCGAGCTGACCGGTTTCGGCGAGGCGGAGGCGCGGTTCGCCGACGGCTCGACGCTGGGGTTCGACCTGCTCGTCGGGGCCGACGGCATCCGCTCGACCGTGCGGGCGCACCTGTATCCGGACGAGGGTCCGCCGCCGTGGAACGGGCTCGTGCTGTGGCGCGGCACCACCCACGCCCCGCCGTTCCTCACCGGCCGATCGATGATCATGGCGGGCGACGGGGAGCGGAAGTTCGTCGCCTACCCCATCAAGGACGGCGACCCGCAGCTGATCAACTGGATCGCCGAGCGGCCCGTCGCAGGACAGGCGACCGACCGGGGCGACTGGAACAGGCGGGTACCGGCGGAAGAGGTCCTGTCGCACTTCACCGAGTGGCGGTTCGACTGGCTGGACGTCCCCGGGCTGATCGCCGGCGCCGAGGCGATCTACGAGTATCCGATGGTCGACCGCGACCCGCTGCCGCGCTGGACCCACGGCAGGGTCACCCTCCTCGGCGACGCCGCCCACGCCATGTACCCGATCGGGTCGAACGGAGCCTCCCAGGCCATCCTCGACGCCCGGGTGCTGGCCTTCCACCTGGCCGGGACCGGCGACGTCGACCAGGCTCTGGCCGCCTACGAGCGGGACCGGCGCCCGCCGACCACCGCGCTCTGCCTGGCCAACCGCGAGATGGGCCCCGAGGTCGTCATGAAGCTCGCCCACGAGCGGGCCCCCGGCGGCTTCGCCGACATCGAGCAGGTCATCCCGCGGGCCGAGCTCGCCGAGATCGCCGCCGGCTACAAGCGCAAGGCCGGTTTCGACCCCGAACTCCTCAACCAGCGCGCCTCCTACACATGTTCGACGAACCGGTAAGGCCGGGCCTGGAGCCGCTGGCCCGGTTCCGGGTCGAGCTGGCGGCGGTCAAGGACCTGGGCGAGACGCCGTGGGGGCACCGGCGGGTGATCGACGTGCTGGGCGGGTCGTTCGACGGACCCAGGATGGCCGGAACCGTCCTGCCCGGCGGAGCGGACTGGCAGGTGGTGCACGGCGACGGCAGCGCCACCATCGACGCCCGCTACACCCTGCGTACCCACGACGGCGCGCTGATCTGCATCCTCACCTCGGGCGTACGGCACGGCCCGCCCGAGGTGATCGCCGCGCTCGGCCGCGGAGAGCCCGTCGACCCGGCCGACTACTACTTCCGGCTCGCGGTCAGGTTCGAGACGGCCGCGCCCGGATACCTCTGGCTCAACCACACCCTCGCCGTCGCGTCCGGGCTGCGGGCGGCCACGGCCGTCCACTACGACGCCTACGCGCTGCGCTGACAGGAGGCGCCGTTGACACCATCAGCGGGCCGCGACGCGCGGCCGAGCGGCGGCGGGCCCCGGGCAAACCCCGGGGGGGCCGAGGAGAGGCGGG